>DATHYS010000126.1:0-12593 GCA_035458995.1 Candidatus Nitrosopumilus sp. | reverse complement strand
TACCCATTTTACAACTTTGCACTAGTTTCAGATCTTCCAAAGTCAGATAAACCAACAATCTTCAGATACATCTAATTCAGACTTTTATTCCAGATTACGTAGAGAAGTGAAATGGAGTTTGCAATTCTAGCTGAATCTTTTAACAAAATGGAATCTACCAGAAAAAGATTAGAGCTAACACAATTTTTAGTAGAATTATTTGAAAAAACTCCAAATGATGTAATTTCTAAAATCATATATCTGATTCAAGGAAAATTAAGACCAGATTTTGAAGGTGTTGAACTTGGAGTTTCAGAAAAACTAGTGTTACGAGCTGCCAAAAAATCATTAGGAATAAACGAAAATGACATCATAGGGACATTAAACAAAACAGGAGATCTTGGAACGGCTATTTCAGAAACATTAGAAAAGAAAACACAAACAGGACTATTTGATTTTGGGATTGATTCAGATACATATGATGAAGCATTGTTTAGTACAAAGGCCAATACCGTCGAAAGAATTTACGAAGTGTTATGGTCAATTTCTCAATTAGAAGGGGCAGGAAAAAACATTCAAGATAAAAAAATCAACTTTATCTCCAGCCTGTGGAACAAGTCTAAACCAGCAGAAGTAAAATTTGTTACAAAACTATTGTTAGGAACATTACGACTAGGAGTTGCAGAAAATACAGTAATGGATGCATTGGCAATAGCATTTTCAGGAAATAAAGAGAATAGAAAAAAATTACAGTATGCATACAACGTTTCTAGTGACTTGGGTAAAGTTGCAGAAACAATTGCAACAAAAGGCATGGAAGGAATCAACAAGTTTGAAATTGTTTTGTTTAATCCAATCAGACCAATGTTGGCTGACAGAGTAAAAAGCGAAGAAGAAGCAATGGAAAAGATGGGAGAAGAGTTTGCAGCAGAATACAAACTGGATGGAGAAAGAGTTCAACTTCACATAGAAGGGGACAAAGTAGAATTATTTTCAAGAAGTTTAGAAAGAATTGAAAGCTATTATCCAGACATAATAGAAAAAATTCCTAAAAATATTCAAGCAGACAATATCATTTTAGAAGCAGAGGCAGTTGCAATCAATGAAAACACAGGAGAGTTTTTGCCATTTCAAGAACTAATGCACAGAAGAAGAAAATACAAAATTGAAAAAGCAGTTACAGAATATCCAATTACGGTAAACTTTTTTGATATTTTATATTGTAATGGAAAAAGTTGTGTGGAATTAAGTTACAAAGAAAGAAGAGACAAACTTGAAAAACATGTCAAAGAAGATGAGTTTGCAAAATACATTCCCATGACCATAGTAAAAAACCAAAACGAAATTGAAGAATTTATGGAAAACAGCATCAATGCAGGTAGTGAAGGATTAATGTTAAAGATGCTAGACAAACCATATCAGGCAGGGTCCAGAGGAAGTCATTGGTTAAAACTCAAACGAGAATATAGAAATGAGTTAGGAGATAGTTTAGATCTTGTTGTCATTGGAGGATTTTTTGGAAAAGGAAGAAGAACTGGAAATTATGGAACATTACTTTTAGCAACTTATGATGAAGATGAAGATACATTTCCAAGTATTTGTAAAGTAGGAACAGGTTTTTCAGATGAATCACTAGATCAATTATACCAAATTTTACATCCAAAAGTATCAATTAAAAAAAATCCACGTATCGTCAGTGAAATGGAAGCAGACGTATGGTTTGAGCCAGAATTAGTTATCGAAGTTGTTGCATCAGAGATTACACTCAGTCCAATTCACAAAGCAGCACTAAATGCAGTTCGTAAAGATGCAGGGTTAGCTTTGAGATTTCCAAAATTTACCGGAAAGATTAGAGTTGAAAAAGCAGTTGAAGATGCATCAACTAATGAGGAAGTCATTACACTATACAAAGGACAAAAAAAAGTAGCACATGATAAAAATCTGATGTAATTCGTGCTCAAAAAAGTTGAAAAACCATAGAGGATTTAAATTACCTCGACGTTTTTTCATTTTTGTTATGTATAGCGGAGAGCTTGAAGTTCAAGCAAAAAGAAAGGCTATAGCAGTTTTACAAGACGAAATCAACAGAATTCTAAATGCATCCAGAGAATTAGCACAACTACCTGAATTGATGATGAAAAAAGACAAGGCAGGTATCAAAAATACACTAGAACAAATTTCAACAATCGAGGAAGAAGTAGAAAACTTGAGAAGAAAAATTACACGTGAAGTTGCAGATGTAGGAGGATTGATCATGAACAGAGAAAATCTTCTAAACACAGCATACACAATGGATGAAATTGCAGGTTATATCACAGGCATTTCATTCAAACTATCAAATGTAAAAATTACGACATTGAAAAGTGCAAAACTGGATCAAGACATTACGAAACTGATTGAATTAGTTGTAGACGAAGTTTACAAACTAAATGAAATCATTCGCAGTCTTAACACAAACACAGCAAATGCAATTGAGTTGGCTCAAGAAACACAAACAATTGAAAGGGAGATAGACATCAAATACAGAGCAGCAACAATAAAACTCCTAAGTGAGGTTACAAACACAAAAGAACTGTTATTGATTAAAGATGTAATAGAAGGAATTGAAGAAATGTCAGACAAATGTCAAAGAGTGTCAGATTCTTTTATCCTGCTAGCATTAAGCCTATAATCAACCCAAATTTTCACACTTTTACTTTATTTTCATTTTCTAAAAATACCATATTTTACTAGAGAATTCATATACAGAGAATAATTTACAAGGATAATGAAAAGTGAGTTAATTGAAAACAGAATCATAGTATGGAATATTGATGACTCACGAAAACTTTTCAGTCAAGGATATTATGGAAAGCCAATAGGTATACCAAAACCAAAAATTGAAGAAATAGATGCACCTTTGATTTTAGATCTTATAGAAGGATTATACCTTTTAGAAAATAAAAAAATCACGATAGCAAAATCAAAACAAAAAATTTCAGCAGAGCAATTGGTTGAAATTTGTAAAAAAGAAGTTCATGAATTTGATAAAAAATATCTAGTGTATAAAAATTTCAGAGATAGGGGATACATCATCAACCCTGGAATTAAATTTGGATGTGACTTTGCAGTTTATGAAAAAGGTCCAGGCATTGATCATGCTCCATTTTTGATTCAAGTTTATACAAGAAGTGAATCAATCACATCAACAGGAATTGTTCTTGCAGGAAGGCTTGCATCATCAGTAAAGAAACAATTCATTCTAGCAATTCCAAAAGGCAAAGATAAAGTTGATTTCTTGGCTCTAGATTGGTGGAAGGCTTAAACAGATTTGATGTGACCAGCTATACGGTCATAGATTTCAAAGAGTTCTTTTGTAATTCCAAAAGCAATATGATTATCCCATTTTCCTCTAATTCTAACTGCAGTATCAGTAGGTTCAACATAGATAGTAGCATCTTTGACAGACTGTTTTGCGATCATTTCATTTAGTTCAGTATCAGAGTTTAGTTTTGATGCCAAACTACCAGAGCCAATCCATTCAACACTTTCTACGGTTTTAGATGCAAAGTGACCTTTTGTGTGAAGTTTAGTTTTTGCTACATAATTATTGAAATTAGTACCAGTTGTCTTTCTTACAACAAATTGTGCTTGAAATCTATCTAATGCGCCCCATGGAAGTGGATTTGGATCTTGCATGATTATCCCTTTTGAATTATTTGTACGACATCAATGTTTGAATTTTTGATATCAATACATCCTCGATTAGTTACCATTCTAGGTGTTTGAGCAAAATATCTACTATAGTAATCATCTTTTTCAATTTCATCAGTTCCAATTTCTTTGGATTCGGAATCAACACCGATCTCTTTTAACATACTAGAAAATTTTTCAGGCCATGTTTGGTAGACAAATGTGTCGGACTCGGTATCATGCATTAATCACCATGAATCGTACCCACAAATAAAGATATTCGGTATTTTTGCTCAGAGATCAATCGAATTAAATATTACAAAAGTTTGGAGAATTCATCAAAGTTGAAATTTCAAAATAAAATTGCTCTAATTACAGGTAGTGGAACAGGAATTGGCAAAGCTATTGCCACAAAATTTGTTGAGGAAGGAGCAAGTGTAATTATTCTTGGAAGAAGAAAAGAACCATTAGAAGAGGCAGCAAAGGAGCTTGAAGGAAAAATACCCCAAGGAGTAAATGCATCAGTTAGAATTTTTTCAGGGGTTGATGTTGCTGACGAAACTGCAATGAATGGGATGTTTGACTCTCTAAAAAATGACAACGTCACAATAGATTACATAATTAACAATGCAGGTGTATCAGGTCCTGTCACATGTTTTGCAAATTCACCATTAGATGAATTCAAAAGTACGATTGGTATTCATTTAACAGGTACATTCTGGGGTTCGGTTCAAGCACTTAAAGTAATGAAAGAAGGCGGAAAAATTATTACAATTTCAACATTCTTTACAGAAGAAAGACCATTAGAACAAAGACCTTACAGATTTAGAAGTCCATATACAGCATCACAAGGCGCAAAGAATAGACTAGCTGAATGTATGTCATGGGAATTAACAGATAAAGGAATCATATCTATTGCAACAAACCCAGGCCCAGTTCACTCTGACAGAATTTACAAAACAGTTTATCCAAAAGCTGCAGCAGAATTCATGAGAGTCAGTGGTTTTGAGGATTTAAGTCCAGTAGAAGTTGAAGAAGCAAAAGATGACTTGTTAGAGTGCATTCAAGCAGACGGAGTGGACAAAGAAGGAATTGCAAAGACTGCAGAAAAATTTGCAAATGGAAAAGATGTAACTAAACTCACTGAGACATTTACTAACCTATTAACAAAAATTCAAACAATAGCAGAAAAAGTTCAAAACAACACATCACATATGATTGCTAACAGAGAATTTTTGTCACAAACACAAGTCGCAGAATCAGTTCTTAACTTGTGTGATGATGAGATTGCAAAAATAATTAATGGAAAAGTAATTCCAGGAGACAGAGTATTTTATCCAGTTAAAGCACATATCGGAACTACAACACCAGGAGTGCATCAACCAGACTTTGCAGGAAAGGCAGTTGTTTTTACAATTGATGCAACTGACAAGACAGACGCAGAACGAGTAGAATTTTTGGCACAACATGTTGAGAAAAACGGAGGCAAAGTTGCATGTTTCATTTCACAATCAACACCGCAAGAACTTCAAGATTACATTAGTGGTAAATTCCATTCACATGTTGTAGATATTAAAAATCCCGAAGAAGTTGAAAGATGGTTAAACACAGCTAAAACTAACATCGGAGAAATTCTAGCCGTAATTCACGTTACAGGAAAACTTCCAGAAGTTGGAAAATTGACAGAATTAAGCAGAGCAGGATGGGAAGAACTAGTTGCAAAATTCATATCAACTCCTGCAACTGTTGCTCAAAGAGCACTTGAACAATTTGTTCCAGGAGGAGGAAAAGATCCAAGACTATTCAAAGATACAACAGGTTCAATTATGATCATCGGTCCAGATTTGCCAGTTGGAAGAAAAGTTACAGGAACTCAAAGAGCCCAAGTCGAAGTATTCAGGGGTGCACTAAGACCATTTACCACAACTGTAAATCAAGAATTTAGTGATGTCCTAAAATCAAAAATTAGATTGTTTACAATTTTCCCAGGTTCAGTTACAGGATCAGAACCAGATAATCAAAAAATTGCAGACGCATTTAATTTCCTAGTATCAGATAGTTCTGCCTCATCATCAGAAGTAACTTTCTGTGTTGATGAATCAAGATAAGAATGAAAAAATTTTCTGATTTCAGAGTTGGAGATGCATTTTATTCTACATGCAGCATTTCAGATAAAGAACTAGAGGAATATCTAAAATTTTCCAGAGTAAAAAATGCATTCTTAGAAGATAAAAGAAAAGGAGAGCAGCAACTAGTTTCAGGAAGAGCAGCTCTATCAAGAATGGAAGGCGAATTTACAAGACTAAGTCAAATTTATGGAAATGACATTATTTTGATTGGAACAGATGGTGATTCAGAATGGGAAAATAGAAGTACAAGATTTCTCAAACCACTATACACAGATCAAGTCTTGAAATTAAAATTTACAGTATCTCAAAAAGAAGATGTTGATGAAGAGTATGGAAAAATTTTTGTAGATTATGAAGGAAAAAATCAAGAAGATGAAACAATTCTAATTTCAAAGAAGAATATTTACAGAATTAAAAAGGAACCACCTAGATAAAATCAATCATCAAATTCTTCATCATTTCTTCTTGAGGGTCTCACTGGAATGTATATTATTGTCATAGTAATGATTTTGGAAATTTTGTATTTAACATACACGGAGGAATCATACTTTTTTAAAATAATAACAGAGGAGCCGACAGGTCTCCTCCGCCTCTAGATCATAAGACCTAGCGAACACTATGTATTACAAAATTTGTATAAAAGCACCTAGAAATTTTTGAGGCTAAATTCCCAAGAGATTTCCATACAAAGAATCAATGAATAGTTTTGCTGCTGCAATTAAAATCACCACTGAAACAAGAATTTGTAAATAACGTTCTTTGATGTCAATGGATAATCTTGCACCTACCAATCCACCAAAAAATGAACCAACTGCAAGTAATCCTGCTTGAAGAAAATCAGGATGTCCCAATAAACTATGTACTACAACACCTGAAAAGGATGCAAATAGTAAAATCATTTGTGATGTAGGGGCAGCTTTTTTCATTGCCATCCCCATTCCAACTATCATTAAAGGAACAAAGATTATTCCTCCTCCTATTCCAAAGAAGGAAGAAATAATTCCTGCAAAAAAGCTTGCACCAACAGCAAAAACCATCATCTGTTTTGAAATGGTTTTTTCTTTGGCTTCGATTTTTTTTCTCAAAAATATGTATGCTGCAGATGCAATGAGTACAAATCCAAACAAAATTTTAAAAACATCCGGTGCAACATCAGTGGAAAATAATGCGCCTAAAACAGTTCCAGGAATTGAAAGTAGACCAAGTTTAAGACCTAAAGGGTACACTATTCGTTTTTGTTTAGAATAAGAAATTGTTGAAGCAATTGCATTGCTTAATGCAGCAAAGAGACTATTACTTGCTGCAGCAGTTGGAGGAAATCCAAGAAATGTCAAGACAGGTACAACAATTATTCCACCACCAAGACCAATCATCGAACCTAATACTCCAGCTGCAAATCCTAATGGTATTAACCACAGTTGATCAATCATTGTAATGTCAATCAAAGAATTTTCTATTATATAATTAAACTACTTTAGAATAATTAATGTCTGCAAGACCGAATTTTCTTTAGAAGTAATTTCTAAAAAGATTTCAGAATCACCCAAATTATCAACTTTTGATTTAATGTTACGTTCACCAGAATCAAGATAAAATGTCTGAGCAGCCTCTAACCAGGCAGCGATGGTGTCATAATGTCTGGATTCGTCATCCTCCCAGCAGTCACAAACAAGAGTTTCAATCATGGTCTCAAATATTGCAAGTACCTCATCAGAATTGGAATCCAAAGTTTTTGTTTCAAGATTAGCTACTGCCATAGTAGGAGATTGAGTATCACCTCCAATGTTGATATTACCAAGTGTGGTGCCTTCAAAATTCATCACAGCAGTTGTAGTACAATATTCTACAGTTCGTGGCAGTCCTTTCTCAAAATATGTGCAGTATTCACTAATTGTATGGTCAGTTATCGGAACAGGTGAAGAAACTACAATATTTTTTTCAGATAGAGTATCTTGAATTTGTTCAATATCATAATAGGTAAACCCAGATTCATAAATTGATGTAGTTGGAGTATCAGGAGTTTCATTTGTCAACATAGAGGATAATAAAATAATTAAGGCTATTCCAACAATGACTGGAATCACAATTAATTTGTTCATAATTTACAAATTTTTTATTCAAAGATAAGGCTTTGCAATATCAAATTGAAATAATTGTCAACTTGGAATCTTTAGTGATGTTATTTTGATCAATAAAACCAGATGTTACTTCAAGGACATATGTTGCTTCATTTTCAGGTACAACACTTTGACAACTAGTAATTTCGACTACAGTTTTACAGGGAGGGACATCTTTTTCAATATGCACGACATTTCCATCAGCATCAAACCAAATCATGTCTAAAGAGAATTGCATGTTTAGCATCCAAAGAGAATACAATCCAGGTTTATCAAATACAAAAATCATTCCCTGATCAAAAGGTAATTGATCTTGGAACATCAATCCACGAACACGTCTTGGTTCAGAGTCTGCAATTTGTACTTCTAGTGCAACATCATCAACCAAAATAGTTCCTCGTGGAAATTCAACAGATTCTAGTTTACTATCACTAGGAAGAGTAAGCATGCCGATAACTCCAATAATTACAGCTGCAATAGTAATTGGGATTAATGCTTGAGCACGAGTAGTCATGAATGAATTTGCCCCATTCCTTTTAAAAACTAAGGGAGATTACATCACTGAATTTTTAAAATCGTTAATTGAGGACATTGTACTTTTTGTAGTATGACCAATATCATGAAGTGTTGAGCCATTGTATTTCTTGTCCAAATATCGTCCTGCAACAATCATTGGTCCCCCAATAGCACAAGTTACCCCAGTAGGTTCAGGAACCCATAACATCAAAAATCCAATTTTTTGGAGTTTTTTTCCAGGAGCTGGAGCCTTTTGCAGTGCCCCTAATGAGCGGGCAGTGTGTTTATCTTCCATTGTTGTGACTTCAGTATACAAATTTGCCCTGCGTTTAGCAGAATCAGAGAATTTTCTTAATTTATCTAGACGTTCCTTTAGGGGATCAACCATTCCAACCTTGATTTAGAAAAAAATAGTTAAGAAACAATGATCAACTCCCGTCACACTCAAGTCAACAAAGAGTAACTAAATCAGAGTCAAAAGACACTCAATTATACTAGATTTAATTTAGATACAAGAACAGCATGAAATCTAAAAATTCAAAAAGATTGGATTCAATCAAAGCAGCACATCAGTCAGAGAGGGCACGTTCAAGTACAAGGATGGAGGATTATTTAGAAATAATTTCAGAACTAGTAGAGTTGAAAGGATATGCCACAACATTAGATATTTCAAGATACATGAATGTGAGTGCACCAAGTGTTACCAAAATGCTTCAGAGATTAGATGAGAATGGATTTTTAGAATATGAAAAATATCATGGAATCAATCTAACTGAAAAAGGAGCAAAGATAGCAGAAGGAATAAGACAAAAACATGGAATATTATTAGAATTCTTTGAAATTTTGGGAGTAGGATACGATACTGCCAATCAAGACACCGAGGGAATTGAGCATCACCTAAATCCAAAAACTATCAAACAGTTAAGAAAATTCATAACATTTCTAAAGGCAAATCCAAAAATTATAGATAATTTTAAAAATCTTTAAGGTAA
Source organism: Candidatus Nitrosopumilus sp. (assembly GCA_035458995.1). GTDB lineage: Archaea > Thermoproteota > Nitrososphaeria > Nitrososphaerales > Nitrosopumilaceae > Nitrosopumilus. Next base: position 3,188 of record DATHYS010000126.1, on the reverse strand, counting down.
ATTTTGATATCGCTTTGAGATGATGTAAAATCCATCAAGTCTCTTGCAACATCAGAGCGTTTTGGAATTTTAATTTGCCCTTTCTTTCCAATTCGCACAGATGCAAGGAATTTCTCATTTGCATAAATATCAGCGTGCATTGAGGAGAAATCTCTATTTACAGTCAGAAGAAATGCAGTTTTTGATTCTGAGAAACTAAATGGTAAATCATTAGAGTTTAGTGAAATTTCATCGGAGGTTTTTTCAACAACATCAATGTGAACCTTGAGGGATTTTTCAATCTCATTAATGTTAGAGCCACCTCTTCCAATAATAGATGGGATGTATTTTTCATTAACCATAACTTTGACCCGATTATCAGATAAAATTTCAACTTCAGCACGAGGATCATAGCGTCTGAATGTTTCTTTGATTTTATCTTCAGCAAGTTTTTCAATTCCAACTTTTTCAGTTCGTTTACCCACAGGAACAATGACATTCTCTTCACCAAATGTGTAAATTTCATGCTCCAATGCATTATCTTCAAAATTTCTAATTTCAATAACTGGTCGTGCCAGATCAGATTCAGTCATACCAGTTGGAACTTTGACCTTTAATTCTAAATCATATACTTTTTCAATTCCACCATCTTTTACAAAAACTACAGTGTCTAATACATTTGGAATAATTCCAAGTTCAATTTTTCCAATAAAACGCTGAATTGCATCAAGGGGAGAATTTGCATGAACAACTCCAACCATTCCAACTCCTGTCAATCTTAAATCAGCAAAGGTTACAAAATCTTCTCTTCGTCTTACTTCATCAAAAATTGTGTAATCAGGCCTTACAAGTAATAAAATGTCAGCAGAGTTGTCAAAAGTTCCATCAAGTTTACTGTATTGTGTTACTCCAGGATCAACTTGCAGATCACGCGGAGATTCAAACGTTTTTACAACTTTTCCCTTGTTATGATAAAAATTTGCTAGTCCTGATGCAAGAGTACTCTTTCCAGACCCAGGAGGACCTGAAATTACTATTCCTTCGGCACTATCAGTAAAACGCTCCATTAATTTTTCAGAGATGGAATAATCATCAAGAGATAATTTCACAATAGGGTGAACGATTGTAATCTCAAAAGATTCTGAAAATGGAGGATATGTGATAGCAATTCTGTAATCTCCATGCTGAACAACAGATGCACCAGTTTTGGATATCTCCAACGTGCTAGAATCATACACGTTTACCACATCTAGAATTTGGGAGGATATCATTTCCAAGTAATCTTTTGAAAGAGTTTCATCACTTAGTTTTGTTAATACAAATTCTCCAGGTTTGCCTTTTTTTGCTAACGGACATTGATTTTCTTTAAGATGTATACTCATTGTTTCAGAATCAAAGAATTTTAGAAATTCTAAAGATTCATTGTTAATTTCAGATTTTAAAAATACAGCATCTACACCTTCGGCACGTGCAACTAAATGCTGTACATTATCAGAAGTATATAGAACCGCATTATTTTGTTTAGCCATATCAACTATTAGAGAATCTATTCTTCCGCTACTTGCAAGTTTAACATCATCAGAAGAAGGATGAGAGCCGCTAACAAGAATATTCAATCCATGACTTCCAGAAAAAGATTTTAGTTTTTGAATTCTTTCAAGTCCAATGAATCCTTGTTCTTTTTTCTTTGAAGCCTGAGATTGAAGCTCATCAAAAACTGCTTGAGGTATAATAATATCAGAATTTCTAATACTACCAGACTCTATTTGAGCAATTAATTGACCATTAATTATCACACTAGTATCAGCTACAATTTTTGACAATACACTAATCATTTAGAATTATTATCATGTACTAAATTACTTTGCTAAAGTATCTTCAATTGCTTTTAAGACATTTTTAAAATCAAAGGGTTTTGAAACATAAGAGTATGCACCACCATCTATGCATTCTTTGATAATTTTTTGATCATCACTGGCAGTAATGAGTATTATTTTAGCAATAGAGTCAAATTCAATAATTTCCTTGACAACAGTCAAACCATCTTTTTTGGGCATTGCCAAATCTAACAAAATTAAATCAGGTTTTGTCTCTTTATACAAATCAATAGATTCTTGACCATCTATTGCTTCAGCAATTACTTCATGTTCGCCAATCCCCAGAATGTCTTTTAAAACAAGTCTAATTGCATCAGAATCATCTGCAATTAGAATTTTAGCCATGACAAAATTATCTTTCTAGTATTTTAAATACATTAACTAATTTGACAAAGTTTCAATTTTAGAAATTTTTTCTTTAACTTTTTCAGAATCATATTCAGGCTCATTCATCATAGATTTCATAAAAGGGATGATTTCAGAGATTACAGTTAAAATTCCTTCTATGTCTTTTCCATCAAGAATTTGCTTAAACAATGAATCAAGTGAATTAGATATATCCCCAAGAGGTTTTTTATCCATCATAGGAGCCAATCCCTTAATCTTGTGAGTGTGTTTTTGAAATTTAGATGAAACTGCAATAACATCACGATCAGTTTTACATAAAGCCAAAAAGTGTTCCAATCCGCGAAGTTCTTCTCTGATTTCTTTTGCAGCGACTTCTAAAAACTCATCAGACATATCAGATGCTTGGGAGATTGTACCATTATTTTTATACTCTGTGGTGAGGAAAATTAGTTGTGAAGTTACTCAGTAAGACATACCTGCTAATGTCGATATTGATTTTTGCTGCAGGACTAAACTTGTTTTTGTTCTATCAAGATAGTTCTCATGATGAAGCAAACGAAGCACATTCAATTATCAAAATAGCAGATATCAAAGTAAATTCTGAAGCAATTGCAGCAACAGCAATATCAGTAGCAAATGGAAACGCAGAAGATAAAGAAATTTTAGACAGCAAAATTCAAAATGTTGAGAACATAATCAAAGGAATAAGGACAGGAGAAAATATAGATGGACAAACAATAGAAAAAATTCCAGCAACGCTAAATTCAGATTATCAAAATCTATCTGCATCATGGGAAAATTATAGAGATACAATACATAACATACAAGAAATTACTGTTTTTGACAAAGAGGCCTCAAACGCAGTTAGTTATATTTTAAATAAAAATAATGAATTAATTTTATCTACTAATGAACTTTACAAAGAAATACAAAATTTAGACAGAGATTATTCTAGACATAAAGAAATAGCAAAAGACTTGCTAG
>DATHYS010000125.1:0-12060 GCA_035458995.1 Candidatus Nitrosopumilus sp. | reverse complement strand
TGATGATAAGGACGGTTGTCCAGACGATGTTTCTACATTAACAGATATAGATCAAGATGGTATTTCTGATACTTTAGATGCATGTCCATCCCATCCTGAAACTTACAATAGATATCTAGACGAAGACGGCTGCCCAGATAGTGTAGATTCAATTGATTCTTCTTATAATTTCCCAGATGCTGACGGTGATGGAATTGATGATAGATGGGACCAATGTCTTGATGAACAAGAGAATTATAATGGTTTTCTAGATTGGGACGGTTGTCCAGATGTTCCTGGAATTGATTCTGCTGGCTTGATTGATTCAGATTATGATAGTATTCCTGATTCAGTTGATGCATGCCCATCAGAACGTGAAAATTTCAATAAATTCCAAGATGAAGATGGTTGTCCTGATGAAATTGAATTTACTATCACGGGTGATTCTGACGGTGATGGAATTTTAAATCAATTTGATGCATGTCCTTATTCTCCAGAAACTTATAATCAACACTTGGATTGGGACGGCTGCCCTGATCATATTGCAGATAACAAACTTGCATTTGATTCTGACGGTGATGGAATAATTGATAATCTTGATTTATGTCCAAATCAAGCAGAGACATATAATGAGTATCTAGACGGTGACGGTTGCCCTGACAGTAATGATTCTGTATTGGATTCTGATATGGATGGAATATTAAATATTAATGATGGATGTATCTTAGAACCTGAAACCTACAACTTTTTCAAAGACGGTGACGGTTGTCCAGATTCAACTGGTTCAGTAGTCTCATCTTATATTTTCCCAGATGCTGACGGTGATGGAATTGATGATAGGTGGGATGCATGTGTTGATGAACCAGAAAATTACAACAACTATCTAGATACCGACGGTTGCCCTGATGTTGCTGGATTCTCAAAATCTGCACTATCTGATATTGATTATGATGGAATTCCAGATATATCTGATGCATGTCCTACAATTGGAGAACGATACAACCAATTCCAAGATGAAGATGGTTGTCCTGATACTATAGCATATGACTCATTTGGTGACGCTGATTTTGATGGTATTACTGACAATGTTGATCAATGTCCTAATGCTAGAGAAACTTACAATAGATATCTAGACGAAGACGGCTGTCCAGATTTAATTCCTGACAATAAACTTGCATTTGATACTGATAGTGACGGTATTCCTGATCATTTAGATTTGTGCCCTAGTCAGGCTGAAATATTTAATGGATTCCAAGATAAAGACGGCTGCCCAGATCAAATTGGATTTACAATTGATTCTGATCAAGATGGAATTGTAGATATATCTGATGCATGCCCATTAGAACCTGAAACATATAATTTCTATCAAGACGAAGACGGCTGCCCTGATTCAACTGGCTCTGTTGTACCATCATATAGTTTTCCAGATGTTGACGGTGATGGAATTGATGATAGATGGGACCAATGTCTTGATGAACAAGAGAATTTTAATGGCTATCTAGATTGGGACGGCTGCCCTGATGTATTAGCTGCAGAATCTACAACTCCAACAAGAATTGATTCTGATGCTGATGGATATTATGATGCAATTGATTCATGTCCAACAAACCCTGAAACTTGGAACAAATACAATGATCATGACGGCTGCCCTGACACTGCTCCTGAACAACAGAGATTTGTCCATGATGACGATTTAGATGGTATCATAAATGATGAAGATTTGTGCCCTCTTGATCCTGAGGATTATGATGGTGACAGTGATTTAGACGGCTGCCCTGATAATTAATAGTATAATCTGCATTGTATTTTGAATGATAAATATATTCAATCTGTAATGTTTGAGTATGCTTCCAAAATTCTCTAGTAGGGCATTTTTAGCTCCTATGGCTGGAGTAAGTGATCCTGCACTTCGTTTACAATGTAAGAAAATGGGAGCTGGATTGGTTGTTACAGAATTTACAAATATCCATAGCATAATTGCAAAAGAAAGTCAACTCAAAGAAAGGATGCAAACCATACAAGAATTTATTGAATATTCTGATGAAGAGCGTCCTCTTTCAATTCAATTATTTGGATCTGATCTTATTGCTTTAGAAAAAGCGGCAAAGATAGTAGAGCCTTATTTTGATATTATTGATTATAACATGGGTTGCCCAGCTCCTCATATTACACGGCAGATGGCAGGTGGTGCATTATTGCAAGAAGTGAATCTAACTCAACAAATTTTCAGCACTCTTGTAAATGCAGTAAAAAAACCTGTAACTCTCAAAATCCGTTCTGGAGTTACTGATGCAAGTAAATTCCTCTTTCGTGAAATTGCAGAAATTGCTGAAGATGAAGGAATCAAAATGATTACACTCCATCCAAGAACTGTTAGCCAAGGTTATTCTGGAACTGCTGATTGGGATATGATCAAAGAATTAAAAGAAATCTCTAGTGTTCCAATTGTTGGAAATGGCGATATCATTACTCCTGAAGATGCTAAAAATATGATTGATAATACTAATTGTGATTATGTAATGATTGGTAGGGGGGCAATGGGTAATCCATTTTTGTTTGAACAGATTAATGATTATCTGAAAACAAATTCCTATAATGAATATTCATTCAAAGATAGGTTGGATTCTTTTTTTGATTACTTGCATCTTACAAATCAATACAAAATCAAATTTGCAAACATCAAAGGACAAGCAATGCGATTTACTAAAGGCATGAAAGGCGGCTCTAAACTTCGATCTAAAATAACATTCTCAAAAAATATAGAAGAATTAGAAAAAATCATGACTGATGCATATATCTCAACTTAAAAATATTTCAAATTATTCTAAATCTCCTCACACTTGTTTATAGAAACACCCTATTTGATATTGAATTTTGAAGCAAATTGGACTATTCTTATATATTTCAAGAGAGCATTTCAAGTATGAAAATAGGAGTTAAATCATAATTGGCAACAGCTTATGTTCTCATAAACTGTGAGCTAGGTTCTGAAGAGGCAGTAATCTCAGAACTAAAATCAATTGAAGGTGTAGTTGAAGTACATGGAACCTTTGGTGCATATGATATTTTGGCTAAAGTAGAATCAAGTCAGGTCGAAGCACTAAGAGAGACTATTACTTGGAAGATAAGAAAAATTCCAAAAATAAGATCAACACTAACCTTGATGGGAATTGAAGGCCAACAATAATCTTCAAAATCCTTTGCTTTTATACTCAAATTGTAATACACTACTATCCCTTCAAAAAACATGTCCCCCAAAGGGATAACACCCCTGAGAGGAGTAGTTGACCTCTCAGCAGTAAATTCTTCATTAATCTATGTATGATTTTGATAAAAGAAAATGATTAGAGGGCTTCAGAACCACTCTTTTTAGATGCGATATTCAGAACACTTTCCACGTTAGTTACTGCAATAATTCCATCACCGCCTTTACCTGTAAAAGCTGCATCAGCAATTGCTGTGGAAACTTTGTCTACGTCTGAGTCATCTACAACTGTAGTAATATGTGCAACATGATTATATTCAGCAGTTATAGTACCTGTTCCTCTTCCAGATCTCATTTCTTGTCTGGCACCAGAACCTCTACCCTTACCTTCCAGAATGGTATATCCACCAACCATAGCTACGATTGCTTCAGTTACTGCACCAATTTTGGTTGCTTGAATAGTTGCCTCAATTCGTTTCATTTGCATTCTTTTTTTGGTATTCTTTAAAAAAGATCATATGTTTTTATTCAAATTCTATGATACTATGCTAATTTCTTATTGGTTATGATATAATCCTCTGACCTTTTTAGTCTAAAAGAAAAATAAAATTATGAAAAGTGATGAAAAGAGGTCTCACAGACTAAACTATCTCTTAAAATGTTACTTGATAAATCCTAAAGAAAATGATCTCTATCAGAGAGCAAAACAAATGGGAGTGACTGATTCCACTGCCAAAGATTACATTAGAACTGTCATAATTCAAGCCCAAAAAATCTATTCAAAGTAGCTTTTTGACATATATTCATAAATAATCAATTTGAGAGAAAAAAGCATGACAGATCCATTATTGGATGATGTAAAGGCTCTCTTGGATCAGGATTTTGGAGATGATAGAATTCTAAAGCAGATTTGTAGAGCTTGTGAAAATAATGAAGTAATTAGTAACTATGAAAGAAATTATGTTAGAAAATTAGCTGAAAAACATTTAGGGAAAAAACCCGCCTTTACCCAATCAACACCTGTTGAAGAAAAACATGTAGTTCCAGATGTTGTCATTCCTGAGATCAAATCCCACACACAAACTCAATCATTTCAAACTGAAGTACCACAAATATCGTATTCCAAGCCTAAAAATAAGAAAATAATTTTTGGGATTGGTAGTTTTGCTTTAGCATTAATTATTGCAGCAGCAATATCTTTTAGTGGAATTTCAGATGGCAATTTGATAACTGATACTACAACAAACGGTGCTCAAATTTCACTATCTGTTCAAACTGATTTAAAATCGTATAACAATAAAGATCTGATTTCAATTAGCGGAGTATCTGATACAACCGGAAATGTAAATCTCTCTATAGAAAATCAAAATAATGAACTTGTATGGGCAGAACAAGTTTCACTGAAAAGTAATGGACAATTTTCTACTTTGGCTATTGCAGGAGGTCCAGGATGGGAAAATTCTGGTACTTATACAATCAAAGTAGATAACGGCAAAGAAACAAAATCTGACACGTTCTCATTTACTTCTTAATTTATTCAAACTCTTTCCAGTGCGAATCTATCAAATCTCGTAATTTTTCTACACTAATTTCATGCATATATTCTCGATAAACAATGAATTTATTTTGTTTACCTGGGTCATCTCCGTAAATATCAGAAGTGTTTTTTGGTATTGCTCCTGATTTCCATTGATTCATTTCAAAAATCCAAACTGTAGAGTCTGGATTAGAAAAATCAATATCGTCACATCCAATGACGTACAGATAGCATTTTGTTGCCAAGTTTAGTTTTTCATGCAAGTTTTCATATGCAATCATTTGACCTTTTGCGATATTGATCTTATCATTATGAAATCCTTTGAATTCTAGTATGATGAAACTTCCTTTGTGCTCAATAAGCCAGTCAATATCTGTCCCGCCTGAGGCAATCATTCCATGTACGATTAAATCGCCTAGAACCTCCCTGCCACGGGCAAACTCTGTTTCATCAAAAATTTGATATTTTGCCTTTGCACTTTTACGAGTAATTTGTTTGGAAATCTGCTCTGTCCTTATTGGATTTTCTTTTTGATATAGCGTATCGATTAAATCACTTGTTTCATTAGGCAATATTTTTTGAATTTTTAACTAAATGATAAGAGAGTTTGTAAAATTTAGTAAAGTTATGTCATTCTTCTAATCTATCTGCAAAAAAATTCATTTCCTGTTCCTTTGTATAGGACAAAATACTCGTCCTGATTTTTTCTATCTTTTTTTGCATTCAAAGCATCCTGATACATTTCAAAATGTTCAATTAAATACAATTGATTTCCAGGTTCTGCAAAATAGTCTATGCCTACCAAATCAAAGCCTGCATCTGGTGTCAACTTGATTTTTTCATCTTCAAAAATATCTTTAGTCAATTTTTAAAATTATCAAAAACTATTGATCATAAATCATTAGAGATTTTTCTTCTAATAATGCATGTAAGTTATGGACAGAACGATATACATCTGATTCTTTTTTTGCACCAGTACAAACTAATTTTCCTGATGCAAATAACAATATTACAGTTTTAGGGTCAAGCATTCTATGAATTAGTCCTGGAAATTGTTCTGGCTCATACATACTTCTAGGTAATGTCCTAGCAGCTTTTTCCAGATGTATTTTTCCACCCAAGTTAATTGCTGCAACTATATTTTGAACTGTAATTACAGCATCTTTTTTTATTTTGATTTTACCTTTTCTTAATTTTTGAACTACTGTATTAACAGCCTTAATCGACATCTCTTCAGACTTTGCCCCTGTACATACCATCTTTCCTGTTCTAAAGATTAGTGTGGCAGTTCTTGGATTAGTTAATCTAAATACAAGTCCTGGAAATTGTTCTGGATGATATTCAGTATCAGGAAATTTTTCTGTAATCTCAATCAAATCTATTTTTTGATCAACTGATGCAGAAGCAACAACGTTTTCTACACTAACAATTGGTTTAGTTTGAGGCATAACGAGGTGCTTTAAATACGAGCTTTATATATACTAGTCATAATTTTTGGATTTTTCTAATGATGTCCAATCCATTGATATCTGTATTCTTCATCTATGATTTCAGAAACTATTTTTTTATTTTTGATTTTTGTTTTTGGAATATCTACTTCAAAAAATCCTAACTGACCTTTCCATGGAATTGGAATTCTAAATGGTTTTGCGTTTTTTAACATGAATCCAAAAGTTTTGTTTTGAAATTTTTTTGATGCAAAATGAAATTTTTGATCTGATTTTATTTCTTTTATTGAATCATATTTTTTTACATCATATAGTTGTGCTTTTCCAATTATTGCACCTGTAACGAATTTTTTTTTGATTTTTAATCTTTTAGCATCTTCAATTCTTATTTTCAATGGAGAGTGAATCAAAAATTCTCCACGAAAATTTGTATTCCAATTTCTTAATTCTATAGTTTTTTTTCCAGAAACTATTAGATCAGCAAATGGTTGAGAAATTGAAAGACATTTCAAATCTGTTATTCAGTTGCTGCTTTGATATATAGGCCTGGGTTTTTACCTTGCCCTTCTGGCAAATTTGTTATGCCTCCATTCAGACTCTCAGTAACTATGCCTTTGCTTGCAAGCACTTGAGCAGTCATCAATGATGTATTTCCAGCCATACAAATTAACAATGATTTGCCCTTAGAACCATCTAGGTCTTTACTTAATTCTTCAGGAATTTGCTGTGTAGATAACAATTGATTAATGGTGCTGGCCTTTGGAATTGCAATTTTTTCTTTATCTACTCCTAAAGATTTAGCAATCATTTCAATTCCTTCTTCTTTTGGGGTGTATGATGTATGAACCCATATTATTTTATCATAATCTTGAACACTTGATGATGCTTCATCTAATGAAACTTGCATGCGCTGATTGCTTGACATTGCCTCTAGATTTTTTCTATACTTTTCTATACCATCTGCAACTACAACTATGAATTTACCCTTATCTCCTTCACTGAGCATTTCTAAAACAGAATATAGAGCAAGTGCTGTGCTCTCCCCAATATCGTGACCTTTGTCTACAAAGAATTTGAGCAAGTGTTTTGCCTGTCCAAAATCAACCTCGTGCTCAGCAGCATATGCATCTGGGTTATACAACTTTAGTCCATCTGCCTTTGCCTTTGTTCTAATTCCTGCTACATCTTGACCTGGAACTGGGAATACAACGTGTATTGACTTTTTACCATATTTTTCATTCATGTATTTACTTAATCCTCCAGATGTACCTCCTGTTCCAAATGAACATACAATCCTGTAATCTTCTAATGAATCATCATTTTCATGTAATTGTTGATCAATTTCTACTGCAGTGATTGTTCTATGGGCTTCAATGTTTAACTCATTATCATATTGCTCTGGACAAAAACAATCATAAATTTTTGAAAGTAGTTTTGCTAGATTAATAATATCTTGTGCAGCTAATAATGATTCTATTTCAGAAATAGATTTATCATAAATTGTAGGATCAAAACCCAATTCAGCTAATTGAGATCGAATGTTAGCTGCAGTTGCTTTTGCTTTTAATGCATCTGCATCACTATCTTTCATTCCAGGTGCAGGACAAATATCCATATCTAAATCCATTATGCGAATATTTTCATCTCTTAATTCCTTAAAGACTCCTTCTTGTAATTTTCTTGAAACAAGTGATACGACAGTCAATCCAAGTTTTGACATTTGACCAAGAGCTATTCCAAAGTTTCCTGATGTTGCTTCGATAATTGTTTGATTGCTTTTCAGCTTTCCTGTTTTTATTGCATCATGCATTATGTGAATAGCTGGTCTTACTTTGATTGAACCTGATAATAAATTGGCATCAAACTTTCCATATACTTTCAAGTCCAAATCTGAAATATCTAATTTGTAAAGACTTTTTGCACATTCTTTGAGAATATCTGTAAGATCGACTAACGGTGTTGCGTTGACAACTTTTTCTCCTTCTAAATGTGGAATTTTATTCCAAATTTCTTGCTCAAATTTTTCAAGTAGTGGTTTATCAAAATCGTTTTCAGACATACTTTTCTCTAGAACACCTCGATTTTTTGCTTCATATATAATATCCTGACTGTAAATTCAAAAATCTATTCATCTAGAATGCTCATTACCTTATTAGGAATATCATTTAGTCTACTCACTGCCATGGTTTTTTCATATCCCAAGTGTTTTAGATTATTGGCTATCGTAGTGGCTCTAACTGTGTTAGGCCCTAATCCTAAAGCTACCATTTTGATTCCTAATCCTTTGAAAGATTTAGTCATGTTTCTTACTGCATCTGGATCTGATGGTTCACCATCAGTTAATGTCAAAAAAATATCTGGTCTTTTTGACTGTAAAATTGGAAATACTTTGTCATAGACTTCAGCTAATGGGGTTGAACCATTAGCAACAATTTGTGCTAATCTTTTTGCAGTAATACTGTTCCATTTGACATTTTCTGGTTTTATTGACCAGCATACCATTGATCTGTTTTCTGTACTAAATGCATAGACTGCAAATTTTACTTTAAGAAAAGATAGTACTTCACATAGCGCCAAAGTAGCTTTTTTGTATTCAATTGCATCTGATGCAATACTAGAAGAATGATCTAGCAAAATTACGATTTTTGTTTTAATAGATTTTTTAACATCTGTAAAAAATGGTTCATTTCCTTCAATGTAATTTTCTTCATCAAATTCATCTCCTGATCTTAGGTGTTGCTCTTTCCATCCTGATTTCCATTCTTTAAATTTCATTTTTAATCCATTAATCAATCTCAGATCATAAATTGTAGTTTCATCAATGTTTTTTGTAGATGGAATTTGAATTCCTATTGTTTCAGTAGCTAATCCTTTATTTTCAGTTTTTTTATTCTCATCTAACAATACCTTATATTCATCATAGACATCCTCGCCTCTAATTACAGATGATGGGTCTATAGTTCCTAAATCTCCTTCTTTATTTTTTGAAATTACTTTTAGTACTTTTAGTAACTCTTCTTCAGATAAAGCCATTCCAGCTTTCATAAATGGTAGGGATACAGGAATTGTTAGAAGAGAATCAATATCTAAGATTTTAATTATTTCACCAACATTTTTTTCAACCCATTCTGTATCTTGTTTTTCTTCAATTGCCTTACTGACAATTTCTTTAGCAAATGTTGTTGCTTTTTTTATTTTTTCAAAATTGCTTGATTGAATCTCACCCTTGATCACGCCAAACATAAAATATTGATAAAATGCCTCTACAATCCTTGCTTTTCCATAAACTGTGTGTAATTGAGGCCTGGAAACAAGCATGTATGTGTAATTAAAAATAATTTCCTCATCCATTCCTTTCCAAATTTTTCTTCCTAATTGTTCCACTCTTTGTGTTTCCATTGTATTGAGAATGAACCCAAATGCATGATCATTGCTGAGAATCTTTTTGCAGTATTTTATTCTCATGGCTTCATACCAGAGAGATGTTCTAAATTGTCTATATTTTTGAAAATCATTGCCTATTCTTTTCTCTAATGGTGTTAAGATGACCTTGTTTTCTTTGAGTCTTGTTTTGGTTTCGCTTTTGTCTGAAATTTCTACTATGATATTTTCTTTTTCAGACCACCGTCTAACAAGAAATGTTGCTATCTCTACTAAAGAATCGTTTTGAAGTTGAATTGCTTGCATTTAATTTCCAAACATCGAGGTTATGATGTCGCTTACTTTTTGATATTCTATATTTCCCCATTGTGTATAGACATTTCCAAAAACAATTTCAGCAACTTGTTTTGGTGACATTCCTTTATCTAATAATTTCCCAAAAGCAATGGTTTCCCTTAAGCTAGGAGAATAAAATAATTCTTCAACTGCTGCAGCTTGTCTTAATGTATTTGCTAGTTTAATTGCTTGAATGATTTCTGATTCATAATTTCCAGAAACATATTTTTTTACAATTTCTAATTCTATATCTTCTGGTGGATATTCTAATCTAATTCGTACTGGAAATCTACTAAGTAATTGTGGTGGTAATTCTTTTGTTCCACTATGTGTTAATGGATTAATTGTTGCAACTACAAACCAATTCTCTTTTGCTTTGATAACTTCACCTGTTGATTCTTTTAATACAATTTGACGTCTATCGTCTAATGCTTCATCTAATCTAAGCAATACATCTGCTTCTGCAGAATTTATCTCATCAAGATAAAGCATATCTCCACTCTTCATTGATTTGATCAAAAGACCTTCATCAAAGCTTACTGTTCCATCTGTCAATGTCTTGGTACCCACCAAATGACTTTCTCTGGTTCTAAGACTGAAATTAATGGATTTTAGATTCACCTTCTTATTTTTAGCAAAATCTCGAACTAGAGACGTTTTTCCAGTTCCTTTGGGGCCTATAATGAGCACGAAAAGGCCTGCTTCATATGCTTTGTTCAAAATTTCTACTGAATTATTCCAATCAAGGTATGTTGCTTCTTCCAAAGTACGTTTTCAATGATCTAAACAATATTTAATATTAGATCTAAGAATAAAATGATTCTATTTTTGTAAATGCTTCTTCTAATCTTTGATGTAGAACTTTATTCCATTCATCAAATCCAGATGGATCTTTTGGATAGTTATTGTAATGTTCAACTAGCCATTGATTTTCTTTAGAGGTAAATCTGAGTCCTTCTGCAACTGTTTTATTCATTGCACCTCTAATTATCATTCCAATTTTCCCTAATCCTGAAAAGTCTGGATGTTCACCCTTACTAATTGATTCAGCATCAAGTTTGCCCAAAAAGTGTTTCATACCATAACTGATTTGCTCATTACTCATTTGTTGAATTAATCGTCTAAAGAGTTCAAGACCTGCAGTTTTGTATCCATACTCTTTGATGTAATCTAAATTGTATTGCCATAGACTAGCTTCAGATGTATCATTTGCTTCTAATGCTTGTGCTACATTGTTTCCAAGAATTGTACCTGCAATTAGTGCTGGTCCAATTCCTCCAGCATCAATTGGTTTTGGCATCCATGCTGAATCCCCAACCATCATGTATCCTCCTGACACCATACAATCATTCTGTCTTCTTACAGAAACTTGGAAGACTCCTGAATTATTGTTAATATCTTGAGGTTCTTCTGACAACTTTGCATTTTTGATTGCAGTGTTTCTATGAAGATATTCTTTCATTAATGATTCAACATTGTCTTTTTTACCTAATCTTTTGTTTCTTTTATCTAAAAGAGATTTTTCAACTCCTAATCCGATGTTAACTTTTGTGTCCCCTTTTGGAAATACCCATCCATATCCGCCTGGTGCAATATCTTGATCTAAATGGATAATACAGTAATCTGGATCAAATTCTGTAAGATCTTTTTGTCCTGGTTCAAAATGCATAATGTATCTACCAGTTGATTCCAAATCGCGTCTATCGATTCTCTTTTCTACTTTTGTTGAATTTTGAAGTCCATTTCTAAGAACAGATGTAACTCCTGTAGCATCAATTACCAATTTTGCAGTCTTTTTGAATGGCTGTTTTATTTTGTTGTCAGTTCCTTGAACTCCAACTACTTGTTGTCCGTCATAGATTAAACCTGTTAGTCCAATACCACTTTGTAACTCAATTCCCGCCTTTCTACATCTTTCATTTTGAATTTCCGGTAATTTTTGACGATTTAACATAAATCCATCCCCATCAAAAGGAATTGCTGTTTCTTTATCTGGAGAGAATGCCATTACTCCTTTCACATCATGTTCAATTTCTGGTCTAGTCCATTTCACTTTGATTCTCTCTGTCATGAAATCTACTGCTTCTTTGGAACAAGCATCTCCACAAACCCATCCTGCCATGGATTTTCTACCTGGATACATTTCTGGATTTCTATCAACAACCAAAATCTTT
>DATHYS010000124.1:0-3877 GCA_035458995.1 Candidatus Nitrosopumilus sp. | reverse complement strand
AATCAAATTTCTAGATTCTCTCTTGTCTCAAAGTTTAAATGGATTTTAACAACGTTGATCTCTGGGCTCATAGTCCAGGTCGGTTATGACGTCGCCCTTACACGGCGAAGATCCGGGGTTCAAATCCCCGTGGGCCCATTTTTGTACCTAATTTGGGGGCTGGGCCCAAAAAAGAAATGATTTTTTGTTTATTGCGTTGCCAGTGGAACTTCAAAATGGTTCAAGCCCTCAAGGATTCATTTTAAGCATTACTGATGATTTCCATGTTGTATCTTTTGAACACAATTTCCTTTTTGAGACATGCCTATGACTATGATTTGTGGTCGAAAAAACTAATGGTAAATTAGATGTTGAACTAGAATGTGAGGAAAAAATTATTTCTGAAAAACATAGATTTGGAAGGGTTCGCTCCAAAGTGATGTCTCAATTACGAGAAGAATATGGTCATGAAATAGCAAATAGATCATTATCTAGAATCAACAAAAGAATTTCTATTGGTTCCAAAATGACAAAAATTCATTCTGATGAATTTTTAATGTAAAAATCACACTGTTTCCATTTTGTTCACCTTCATTCATAATAGTTCATTTTGTACAATTTTTTTTGTTCAAAAATACAGCGGTGATTTTATGAAAAATTTCATAACTATCTGAACAATGACAAAAAGATTAGCAATAACTGCAATCGTAATGTTTGCAATAGTAATGGGAGTTTCTTCATTTGCTCCTGCTATGGCCGATAGAGCCACAGCACCAGGACACAACAAAATTGACATTTGTCATTTTGATGATGAGGAATTACAATATGTTCTAATCAGTATTCCAGAAAAAGCAGTAAGAGCTCATGAGAAAAATCATGACATGGATATCATTCCAGCACCTGAAGATGGTTGTCCAGTCATTGAACCAGAGCCAGTAGACACTGACGGAGATGGATTAACTGATGACGAAGAAATTGTTTTAGGAACTGATCCATTAATTGCAGATACTGATGAAGGTGGTGTATCTGATGGTCAAGAAGTTCTTGATGGAACTGATCCATTAGATGGTTCAGATGATTTGGTGATTATTACACCATAATCTCTTTTTTTATTTTTAAAAAACAAACACATTGATGATTCATTTTTCTTCAATCTTTTTCATTTAGATTCTTTCCCTCAAGTTTTTTTTGTTCATCTGCACAGCAGTATGAATAAGAAAACATGTACACTAATCAAATCAATGACTTACAAAACAGGAATGTTTGCAATATTTGTAGCAGTCTCTATGCTTACAGCTGGAATATCAGCTGCAAATTTAGCTGATGCTGCAAAACCACAACAAACAATTGAACTAAGTAATGGATTTCCAAGTGGAGAACATCATAATCTAAACATTCATGGCAAGAAAGATGGATTTTCTGGCTGTGATGAAACAGGCGGTTCCTCAATATTCATGCCTGAAATTGGAGTTGGAACTATTGAATTTGTATCAAATAGAAAAGCAAGTCTTGATAGCCTAACTGCTATTGACAAGTGTGCTGAAGCATTTGATGGAGATTCTGCCAAAGTACAACTTCCTTATGAAAATCAAGGATACTATGTATTTTGGAGAATCTTAGCTAACCCAAATAATGGTAATACTGGTGACCCGTCATCTGTTATACTTTATCCAAATTTGGATTTGCTTTCAGTGTGTAATGACAATGATGGAACAGGTCAGTTGATAGAAGGATTTGAAAACTTTACTTCATGTGAAGATCAAAATGCCGAAGGAATTTCTCCTTTGGGTGTAATCACAAAAGATGGAACTATACTTGATCCTGATGGTGAAGAATTAAAGAGATTTGATGATTCAACTAATGGTAAAGGAAAGAGTAAAGCAATTGACATTACTGATATGTTCTTGTGGACAGGAGTTGCCTGTGAAGACACTGTTGATCTAAATGGTGATGGAGAAATCACATTGGTTGACTTTGATCTAAACGGTGATGGAATTGTAGATGCTGCAGACATTGAACTTCTAGGACTAACTGATATCATTGGATTAATTGATGTAGATGGTGATGGAATCATAGAGTCTCCAGATAATGGAACTGGAACTGATGAATTACTTGAACTACTCAAACATATTCAAGGTTGTCAAGTATTTGATGAACCAACATGGATTTTTACAATTGCAGATTTGGTAATACATGGTTTTGACTATGAAAACAATGGCTCAAAACTTACCCAGATTCGATTTTATCCTGTTGATACTACTCAATTCATCAGATAATTTTCCTCTTTTTTCTTTTTTACACTCATCTTGCGTCTATTTTTATCCCCCAAATGGTAGGTGAATTCCCGTGAGCCCATTTTTGTACCTAATTTGGGGGCTTGGCCCAAAAAAGAAATGATTTTTTATATTTTTTTAAAGTGGCAAAGTTTACCTTTTCCAAATTGAATAATGGATGATTTCTGAGAAATATTTTTAAATTATTTTGGATATGGGTTTTTTCAGTGACTACAAAATGTGGTTTGAGCAAAGAATCGAAAATATTCGAAAACTGTCAGATCATTATTTTTCAAAATCTGGCATCTTCGAAAAGTATTTGAACAAAATACAACATTCTGAGAAGTCCAAAACTCAGTTAGGAGATGACGCTCATGCCCGATGAGTCATGTAGACAATGTGGTGGAGAACTAGAGTCATGCTTGAAGTGTTTTCACTGTAGTCAGTCAATTCAATTCACATGCAAAAAATGTGAAAAGCTTACCTCCATACGATTCCATAGTATGTGCATGTATAGAGATGATGTCCTATGTCCAACAGTAGCAGCACTAGCATAATTCATTCCTGCAATTCCCCCCAATGGAGGTTCTATTCCTCCACATTTTCTATTATGTATAAAATAGAAATTTTTGGAGATGTAAAATGAAATCTCAACCAAAACACACCATTAGAAATAATGTAATATTGATTGCAATGGGGTTGGTAGTATTGTTTGCAAGTATTTTATTTATAGGCTTATCCTCTACGTCTGATTCTAGTTCTTACAATACAAATTCTCAAACATCTGATATTTCATATGATGAATCTGAAACATCTTTTTCAAAAAATTTGTATTCTGGGCCCTTTGCGATTTTGGATGGAACATATGGAGTAGATGATACTGTATTTCTAATCGGAAGTGAAATTCCATTGAATTCAAAAGGCAAAATTGATTTTATTCGTCCTGATGGAAAAATTCATCATTCATTTCCTTTTGATGGTTCAAAAAGTGCAGTAAACCATTATTTCACTCCTGTGTCGTCAAGTGATTTACAAGAATGCATTGATTGTGAATTCTTTGGAACTTGGACGATTTCTTTTAGAATTGATGAGGGAATCTCATATGCTTCTATGAGTTTTGAAGTAATTGATGAATAATATGCTATTCTGCGTCTATTTCTATCCCCAAAATGGTGGATGAATCCCCGTGAGCCTATTTTTGTTCTCAAAAATGTGACTGAATCTCCTTAAACTCAGTTTCAAATTTGTCTTAATTTGTTGGATTCATCAAGGCTGCACGTTCTTTTGTTTTTTGATCAACTAAAGCATTAACATATTTGCCTGGCTCTGCATTACAATACCCGATGTTTACTGCATAACCATCTCTAGTTTCAGCAATACATCCATCGTTTGTAACTGCAATTATCTTTACCAGCTCTATTTTTTCTACTGGTGCAGTATAGAACATTAGATATGCAAAAAGCAGACCTGCTCCTAATAGAATTACTCCTGCTATGATGAAAGTAGTATTTTTACCTGATTTTTTGTTAGAATTATTACCTAATGACACGAATTGGTTATGTGAGTATTAAATAAAAACGAAAATGTATATTTTCAAAGATGATTTTTAGTAAAGCAAATCATAT
>DATHYS010000123.1:0-13603 GCA_035458995.1 Candidatus Nitrosopumilus sp. | reverse complement strand
GTTTCTCCTTCTGGAGTGATAAGCACTGCTGCATTATCTTCAAAACAAACTCTTACACCGTTTAATCTTCTAACTGCATATTTTTGTCTAATAATTACTGCTCCGTAAACTTGTTTTCTTAATTCTGCTGGACCTTTCTTTACTACAACGTTACAAAAGTCACCAACAGATGCAGATGCAAGTCTTGATGATCTTGTATGATGTCTTGGTACATTGATTACTTCTAAAATTTTAGCACCTGAATTATCTGCACATACAATGTTTGCACCAATTGGAATTACTTTGGTGACATATGGTCTAAATTCTTCTACTCCTTTACCTGCTTGCTTTGCCATTATGCTTTAACCTCCACAACAACATATGAAACAGATTTTGAGATTGGTCTGCATTCGGCAGTCAATACATGATCTCCTGCCTCAACATCTATACATCCAGGAACATGTGCGTGAATTGTACTAGTTCCTCTTGCATATCTCTTAAATTTACTAAAGTAAAGTGGTGCATCTTTTTGTAAAGTAATAGTTTGTTTTGCTTTTGCTCCAGTTACTTTACCGTCAAAGAGTTTTCCTCTAATTGATAATCCTCCGTGGAATGGGCAATTCTTATCTGTACACTCTCTTGTAGGTTCTTTTACTTTTAATCCGATATTTTGAGTCATGCTTTTCCTCCTATTCTATCAAATGGTCTTTTTGCAATTTTTGCACCTTCAACAACTACGTCTTTTCCTTCAATTGAAAATTTCCAACTGTTAGTTGATTTTGGCATTGATTTTGAACCATTTTCTGTATTTATTGTAAACATTGATTTTGTTTCGTTAATGATTCTTCCATTTAATCCTACTACTTGGGGATTAGTTGATTGTGTGATCTCTGTGTGTAATCCGATAAATTCATGTGATGTTATGTTGTCTGCTGTAATCATTTCTCTCTCCTCAATTCTGTCAATCTTGTTAGCATTCTTGCAATGTCATGACGTAGTGGTTTTAGTTTACCGCTTTCTTTTCTTAGCGTTCCTTTTGAGCCATCAATTCTGAGTTTAGCAAGTTCACTACGAGTTTCTTGAATTTTACTTCTAAGATCTTTTTCGTTTAATTGATTAATTGTTTTCATACTTATTCTGGTCATTTCAATTTGGCCTCTTCTTCTTCTAATGTTTCAATTGTTTCCATCTTCTTTGCTTCTAATGCAATTCTTTCAGACTCTGATCTTGCAGTGTCTTCTTTACCTTCAACTTTAACAACTTCAACTTTAGCACCTTCAACTTCAATTTCTTCAACTTTAATTTTTTCTTCTTTACCTTTTTTCACTTTCTCTACTTTTTCTTTTCTCATTTCAAATTCTGGAATGAGTCTTTCTTTTCTTGCAATTCTAATTCTAACTCCAATTAACCCCATTGCTGTTTGTACATGTGCAATATCTTCATCTACAATTATTTCTGCATGATGACCTGCTCTTGGTAAGATACCTTGAGTGTGTTTCTCAAATGCTGAACGGTCACCTCTAAGTTTTCCTGAAATTGTAATTTGAACGCCCATTGCACCTCCTTCCATAATTTGCTTTAGAGTCCACATTGTTGCTCTTCTAAATGCAGTTCCTCTCTCAAGGTGTGATGCCATTCTATTACACATTACACTTGGTGCGAGTTCTGGTTTTTCAATTTCAACTACTGAGATTTGTGGGTTCTTTAATCCAAAGTCTGATGCAAGTTTTTCAGTTAATGCTCTAATGCCTGATCCTTTTCTACCAATTACGATTCCTGGTCTTGTAACATGTAATGCAACTCTTGTTCCTACTGGTGTCTTTGAAATTTCTGCATGTGAAAATCCTGCATCTTTGATTGCTTCTCTAAGGTAATCTTTGAGTAGCATCATGTTGTAGTTGTCTTTAATTACATTCTTTACTGCTGACATTTCTAAATCTCCTTTGCCACCAATTCTACGTGAGTTAAAACATTGTTCTTTGGAGTTGCTCTTCCCATTGCTCTAGGGATGAATCTTTTTACAATTACTCCTTTGTGAACAGTTGCATTTACAATTCTTAATCTATCTAAGTCCATTCCTTTGTATTCTGCATTTGATTCTAAATTATCTAAAACTTTGATAAACTCTTTTGCTGTTTTTTGTGGATAACGACCTGACATTACTCCTGGGTCTGGTCTATGTCCTACTTGATTTTTGAATCTTCTAAATGGAACTGCTCTCTTTTCATCAATTACTGCAATAAGATAGTCTCTTGCTTTTTCAATTGTTAGTCCTTTAATTGATACTGCTACTTCACGTGCATGTTTGTGAGAAATGTCTTTTTCTCTTAATGAAGAACGTACATGTCTAGTTGGGTCGTAATTTTGGAAAGCGTAATTGAATCTACCCATAATAATCACTTTAGCGGTACGTAGAGACTGGATCTTGATGCACCAACACCTGGGGCACCGTGTGAAACTCTCTTGTTTGTTATTACATATTCTCCTAAGTAATGTCCAATCATTTCTGATGTCATTGCAACTGGTTGGAATTCTTTTCCTGAGAATACGTTTACTGTAACTCCTACCATGTATGGTAGAACTATCAAATCTCGAACGTGAGTTTTGATAGGATTTTTTAATTTACCTGCTTTTGCAGATTTAATTTCTTCAATCAATTTTCTTTTTCCATCTGTAATTCCTCTAGTAAGTGATCGTCTTTGCCTGGAATTGAATAGTTGGAATAATTTCTCTAATGACATATTGTCTAATTCCTCTTTTGGAATGCCTCTGTACAAAAATTCTTTAACCATATCTTATCTCCTCTGTTAGTCTTCGAGTTTTATGGTCCATATTATAGCATTCCTATCTTTGTTGCCAAGTCTCTGGCTTTTTCGGTGTTTTCAAACTGAACAAAAGCTTTTTTGCCGTAAATTGTTCTTGCAGTGTTTACTTTTTTGACATTTTCTTTGTAAAGTGTTTTAACTGCTTCTTTGATTTCTAGTTTACTTGCTGATCTATCTACGATAAAACAAATTTTACTTTCATTTTCTACCATTGCAAATGTCTTTTCAGTAATGTATGGTTTGACAATTACTTTCATTGCTTGATCTACATTCATTGTGTTTTCACCATTACCTCTAGATGTGTTGATTTTATTTTTGCAATCTCCTCAATTGCAGATTTGGAATATACTGTTAGTCTAATTGGATCAGAGCCTGGGGCTAAGTCCAGTACGCTTAATTCTTTAACACTTTTTACTTCTACACCTGGTAGAGCACCAATTGCTTTTGAAAGATTAGTAGAATCTGCAGTTACAAACAATACACTTTTTCCGACTTTTTTAGTTCTGCCTCTAAGTCTTGATTGTCCAGAACGTGGTTTTCTAGCCTCTAATCTTTTAACATCTTGTGATAGTTTCAATGAATCCATGATTTTTGTTATTTCACTTGTTTTGGAAACAGATTCAATATCATCTGATACTATAATTGGGAATGATTCAATACCTTCAATTTTGTGGCCTCTTGATTCAACTAGATCTTTTGATGCTGTTGCTGCAATTGCAGAACATAATGCCAATTTGTTTTCTTTTTTGTTTAATTTTTTGTAAATTACCTTCTCTACAATTGGAGGATGTGCTTGTCTTCCACCTCTGGTAGATGCAACTTCTGCTCCTTGTCCTTGTCTTCCACCGCCACCACCTTGCATTCTTGCAACACGAGATACACCTTGACCTGTTGGAGGATCATTAGAGTCTGCAACTACATCCATACCTGCCATTGGTTTTCTTCCTTGTTTTTGGAATTTGTGTGATGTAAGATTAGTGAAAGCTTTGTGAATCAATTCTTTTCTGTATGGGGTTGAGAAAATTATTGGAAGTTCTACTTCTGCATCTTTTGTTCCAGTAGTTGTGTAAGATGTTGTCTTCATTATACTACTACCTCCAAAATGTTTGGCTTGGTAACTTTGGCTGGGGCATTTCTAATTTGAGATCTTAGTTTGATTAATCTCTTGTAAGTTCCTGGTACTGAGCCTTTTAGAATGATGAAATCACCTTTAACTAGTCCAAAGTGTTTGTATCCACCATCTGGATTAATTTTAATTTCATCAGATTCAGTATTGCCCATAATCATAATTCTTTTATCATACTCTACTCTTTGATGGAATCCTGTTTGTCCTGCTCTTGGAACTGTGTACATGATACTCTGTGGTGAGATTGGGCCTAGTGAACCAACTTCTCTTACTGTTTTTCTTGATTTGTGCTGTTTCTTTTTTACATTCCATCTTCTCATTACACCTTGCCATCCATGACCTTTTGTAATTGCTGCAACATCTACAGTTGCACCAGTTTCAAAAATTTGTTCAATCTTAATTTCTTTTCCTAATGATTCTTTAACATGAGCAAATTGTTTTTCAATATCTCCTCCGCTTACCATTGCTTCGAAAATATATGGTTTCTTCATTTCTAATCCTGCAGCTCTTGGTGAAACTGCAACGATTGCGTAAATCTCTTTAATTTTCTTTAATCTTGATTCTGCATTTTCAATTGAACCTTCAATGTTTTTAATTGAAATTTCTTTTGCAATGTTTTTTGGAATATCTTCTGCATAAACATCAAACTCTGCATGTTTTCCACCATTGTCTTTAGAATATCCTCTAATTCCTAAAATCAAAACTGGTGGAGTTACTAAAACAGTTCCTAAACTTACAAGTTGTTTTCCTGCGTTTGGAACTTTGTCACGATCATCAATACTGACAATTTGAACACATCCTGCTTTGAATCCACAATGTGCTAAAATTTTTGGCTCATCTGTTGATGAAAGTTTTGGCCAAGCTCTGATTCTTGCTTCCATGCTTTTTGCACGTACTCTGCGTGAGTATGCAAGACTTCCTCTACGTGGTTGATGTCTTTTTCGAGCTCCCATTGTTAAAACGACTCTCGAAATCCCTCTATTAAACCATGTGAGATATCGTTAACCACTTTTTTTTCTTTGGTTAACCAACTGTGCGTAATATTTACGGTGAAAACAATTCAGAGACAGAATTCCAAATTGTATATCCTCCGATAATGATACCTAAAACTCCTAGTCCAATGGCCATTAACAAAAAATTTTTTTTCTCAGGCATTGTTAATTTTGTGCATTAATTATTGATAAAGTACCAAGAAGTGCTTCTTCTAGTCTTACTGTTTCTGTAGCTTGATTAGGGAAAAAGTTTAGTGATTTTGCATTTTGAAGCTTGTTCATTCGTCCTCCTATGATCTCATGAATTCCTTTCTCAGGAGATCCAAAGACCACTAAGGTAGGATCCTTTGATTTTGCATATTTTGATAACTGTTCATTGGTTACAGTTTTGCCTTTTCTTGATGTTAAAATGATATTTCCTTTCCATTCTGACAAGACTGAAAACAAGTTTGCTCTTTCTTTAACTGAATATCCCCAGTATGCTGGAATGTCTTTTTTGTCTATTTCTTTGATTGATAGTCTAGGATATCCTTCTTTGAACTGAGCTGTTATTCTTTTTCCAGTTGATACATTTCCGTAATACTGGACTAGTTGATTAATTCCTACATCGACGAATTTTTTCCCCTTTACACTGACAACAATTCCTTCTCTAATGTCTCCTGCTTTGATTTTCTTTGAATTTACTGGTGTTACATGACTTGGGATTCTTAATGGATGTAACACCCCTGCAAATTTCAAGTCGTTCATTTTTGGAAACAGCCTTCTTCTCAAAAATTGTGGTGTTTCTAAATACTTTAGAATCATTACCATTAGTGCACCTTCTGATTTGTTATTTCCTTCTTGGTACACATAGATTGTATCAATTTTAAAAATTGCACAAGCTCTTGCTAAAACTGAAATCTTTCTAGTCTTGTCAATTTTTAGTGATTCGTCTGATAAAGCAGACTGTGGAATTGCTACAGATAATTTCAATGTAATTTAATCTCTCAAGTAGTTAAAATAATTATTTTTGCTCGTGTGGGTATTTTTCTTTAGCAGCATCTGCATATTTTGTAATCTGCTCGTCTGAAACCAATTCATACAACCCTGTTTCTTTTTTAATGCAAGCCATTCTGATGTGGCTTGTTCCTTCTTTATCTTCACTTGATAGATAAATTCCTCCTGCTGCTAATGTTGCAGCATCATCAAGTGAGAGTTCTTGATTGTATGTTTTTTCTAAAAAGTCTGTAACTTGATCAGAACCAGAACCTATTGCAATTGCATCATAAGAAATGTATGTTCCACTAGGATCAGTCAAATACAATTGTGGTGTGTTGTTTACAACTCCGCCTAGAATTAATGCAACACCATATGGTCTTACACCTGCATACTGTGTGTATTGTTGAGATTGATCTGCCAAGTGCTTGGCAATTGTTTCAACTTCTACTGGTTCATCGTAAATCATTTTGTTACTTTGAGAAAAGAATCTTGCATTGTCTACTTGACTTCTTGCATCTGGAATATATCCTGCTGCTGCAACTCCCACATGATCATCTATCTGGAAAATCTTTTGAGCCGTATCTGAAATTTGTAATTTTCTTGGTTTTTCTTCAACTGCAATAACAATACCATCTTTACATTTTACACCAACGGCAATTGTTCCTCTTCTAACAGTTTCAATAGCATATTCTACTTGGTATAATCTACCATCTGGAGAAAATACTGTAATTGCTCTATCGTAACCTTGTTGTGCAGGAAGCATTTGATTGAAATGCTTTGATTATACAATTTAAACCATGCCCAATATTGAGAATGAGAGTCAATTTGATCGGAGCCTATCCACTTGAGAATATTCTATTCAAACCTTAATTTGAAACTTAATTGATGATGGATTTATGAAATTTGAAATAAAATTTTCAGGTCATGAAAATATTAGGTCTAATCATCAAAAAACAATCGAAATAACAAAAGAATCTCACTTGACTCCCCAGGGAGATTGTATTGTAGGGGTAAATGCAAAATCCAGCTGCGCTGATTTGCCAGAAGAATTAAAAAACAAACTCAAAAATCCTGAATCCAAAGTCACATTTTCTATTAAAGTAGGTGATGATGACTTTGTTGTTGAAGGAAAAGGCCATCCTGATCTTATTCTAACTCATACTGAAGACATTGTAATTCGAAAAAGTGATTTTATTTGCCCAAGAACTCTAGCTGTAAAATGTGACAAGGCATCAGATTTGTTACCACGTAGTATGGTGAGTCTATTACAAGATCCAAAAACTGTTGGAATCTTTACTATTACTGTAGACTAACTGTGACAATTTTATAGGCAATCTTTCTAGTAGATCATATGGGCCGTAAAACTAATTTCTTTATTTTAGTACCACTAGCAACTTTTGCTGCAATAATTATTGGATTTGGTATGTATATGACTATCTGCAAAAATTCCAACATTCCAATTAATTGTTAAAAAAATCTTTTAAGATGATTTAGTGATTATTGTTCATTTTTATTTTTCAATTTTTTGTATATGACAAAACCAATTACTATTACAGCTAGACTCACTCCTGCAAATGCATAAAGTTCCCCTACATACTCGCGTGGTTCTCTAAAATCTATTGGATTTGGTTCACTCAGTGTATTGTATTGAGATGAACCATTGTAATCTATTGGAACAATTCTTAGAATTCTATCATCATTTACTTTAGGTGCTCCTCTCCCATCTTGATTGCTAGTAAGAAGATACAAAAATCCATCTGGACCTGTTTGCACGTCTCTTAGTCTTCCAAATTCATCTTGGAATAATTTTTCATGTGATGTTACAGAATTATTTTCCAAATCAAAATCAATCATGTGAAGATGACTTCCGTGTAATGTTGCAACGAAATATTTTCCATTCCACTGTGGAATTTTATCTCCATAATAGAATTCAGAACCTGATGGTGCCCAAGTATCCTCACCAGAATGTAAAATTGGATTTTGAAGGTATTCCTTTTCTTCATCACCTATAATATCTGGCCAACCATAATTGTTGCCTGCAATTATTTGATTAATTTCATCATGTGCAGCACCTCTCCAACCTGATGGTCCATGTTCTGTTGCAATTAGATTCCCTGACTCGTCCCAATCTATCCCTTGAGGATTTCTATGCCCTATGGAGTAGATTGGAGAATCTTTCCAAGGATTGTCATTTGGAATCGTACCATCTGAATTAATTCTTAAAATTTTTCCTCCCAATGAATTCATATCTTGTGCTAAATCTGGAATTCCGGCTTCTCCTGTGGTAACGTATAGTTTTCCATCTGGACCAAACTGAATTCTTCCTCCATCATGAAATGGCCCTCCAGGTATTCCATCAATCAATATTTTATCTTCAACTAGTGTACCATCTGAATACTGATATCGAACAACTTTGTTTGCTGTTGTTAAAAATTCATTGTAAGTATAATACAAGTAGACAAAATTATTTTCAGAATATTTTGGATCAACTGCTATTCCTAACATTCCCCCCTCGAAACCTCCAACACTTAATGATAGAAGAGGTTCTTGTAGCAATACTCCATGTTGAATTATTCTCAGATTGCCATTTCTTTCTGTAAACAAAATTGTGCCATCAGGCAACCAATCTATACTCCAAGGAATAATCAGATTATCAGATACAGTCTCAACTTTTACTCCTAATTCTGGATATTCTTGAGCAAACACAACTGGAATTGATGATAATAGTATCAAACTCAATACGAGCTCTTTCATAATTCTAATGACTGTCATTTTACATTAAATGTTTGTTACATTATAATCAAAAATGATCATGTTTTGTTAATTCTCCTTTAGCACGATTCTCTTAAAGTATGCCAAGACTAGATCTTTATGGTAAAACCAACTATTGAATTACCTATATCAAAAACACCAACACCTGCAGAATTAAAAAAACTAAAAGATTATTTCAAAGAAATGCCTGTTGCTGAAATTCTTACAGGTTTAAAATTTGCAAAAAATAGATGGTCTGCTAAAGATGCAGGCACCCTCAAGGTTGGAAGAAAAAGTATCATTCAGAAAGAAGTTCATTCGGTAACTACTGAGCAAGCTCAATGGAGATTGAAGAACTGGAAGATGATGATTGCAAATTACCGCAGACGCGGATACAGTTACCCTACTATATCTAGAATTAAGAAAATTTTAATTCAGAAAAGCAAAAAGAAATCTAAATAATTTCTAGATAAAGATATCTGTTTTCTTCTCTACAATTTGTTGTTTGAGTGAATCTGGAACTTCTGGAATTGAGGATTTTGTTTGTCCTGCAATTACACTGTGTGCTTCTTCTAGAATTGCCAATGTATCTGCATTTGTTTCAGGTACCATGCTCATGCTATCTCCTACTCCCACTGAAGATCCTGACATTACATCGCCGAGTATCTCAGACAAATCTTGCATTGAAGCATTTGCTTCTGGCATAATTCCACTCAATGATGGACTTAATCCCTTTATGATTGCCATACATGGACTGAGTGTTACTACCACATCTCCTAATTCTGAAACTGTATCCAGTCTAAGCTTTACTTGCTCCATAGATAATTTAGCACCGCTTACCATGTTTTTCATTTTTCTTACCTGGGTTAATTCTCCTGCATATGCTTGAGCATAGCTAGGTTTGTTGTTTCTTTGAGCATTTACTATTTTTTCAAAAATTGTATCATGTTTTTTCTGTAATTTTTGGTTAATTCCATCTAATTTTGTTATTTGAAACTGTAATTTTTTTTGTGCAAAATCAATCTTGTTTTTTAGGGGTTCATCAGGCTTTACTTTGCCCATTACTTTTTGAGATATGCTTTCACCTTCAGTTTTATTCCAAGAGTTACTGATCATACCTTAATTCACAATTATCTTGATTTCTTTGTTTTAAACAGATTTGTCACCATAGGTAGTGTAACTGGGGTTACAACTAGGTGTAGTTACACTATCCAAAGGTAAATGTGAATATTTGAAAGCCTTTACCCTTTACGTTAATCTCAATTAGATGAGATGCACTGGAATCACTACTTATGATGTTGTATAGTCCTGCTTCAGTCACTTGTAGTATGTTGGAATCTGAGATATCTTTTCCTGAATATTCTATTGGTAATGGGTTCCCATCAAGTAGTATTTCCAATTCTGCATTATTTTCAGTTACAATGTTTACCTCTTTTGCATTGTATAGCAACTTGATAGAACCTGTCTCTGATACTAGTTCCATACTGTCGTCATAATTTTTCCAATCTCCTACTGGATAGAATTTATGTAAACTGATTTTTTCAGGTTCTGAATATGAAATAATTTTTCCCGGCTGAAATCCTTCTTCACTTCCTAACTGATTTCTATTCTGTGCAAACTTGTAACCAAAATATAATTCTGGAGTTCTAAAATTTGAATGTTGAAATTCTTCAATGTCTACAAGTGTTGATGCTGAAGCTACTTGTATCCCCAATGCATTAGCTCTTTCTTGTAGTAATTGTTGAATAACTTTTTCAGTTTCTTGATAACTTCCTTCACCAATATGATCATATCTTAGATATCCTTCATGATCTGCAATGTATTTTCTTGGCCAATACCTATTCTCAAAAGCTTTCCAAGTTTCCATGTCATTATCCATTGCAACTGGATAACTAATTCCATGTTTTTCAATTGCAATTTTTACATTGTTTACATCCTTTTCAAATTCAAACTCTGGTGAATGTATTCCAACTATTAACAACCCTTGATCAGAATACTTGTCATCCCAAGCTGTAATGTATGGCAATGTCCTAATACAATTGATGCAGCTGTATGTCCAAATGTCATACAGAACTACTTTTCCTTCCATCTCTATCTTCAATTCCTCTGGTGTTGTGTTTAGATAATTTGCAATTCCCACTAGATCAGGTGCTTTTTTAAATTTGGATTTATCTAGATTTGAAAGTGAATTTACATCCTCAAAGACTGTACTTGATTCCACTTTTTGATCAAGACCTGTAAAAATTAATCCCACCATGACTAATCCTGCAGCAATTAGCACTCCAAAGATTAGCCCTGTCTTAATTTCTGAATTCATCAAATCACCCTAGTAGTATAAGCTCGTTTAGGAATGGAAATGTTGCAATATAAGCAAGTTGATTGGTCAATACTAGAATCCCCAAGATTATGATGAATACCCCTAAAATTACATTATAATATTTTAGATGCTTTGACATTGAACGAATAATTCTTGTGGCTCTGGAGAAAAAGATTCCCATGAGGATAAATGGAATTCCTAATCCTAACGAATATGCAAGTAGTAAACTAAACGAAATAGATGGTGTAGTTGCAGCTAAAGTCAAAATTGTACCAAGTATTGGACCAACACATGGTGTCCATCCAACTGCAAAAGCTAATCCAAATACAAATGACATGGGATAACTGGATTTTGAATTTTTAGGAAAGAATTTTTTCTCTACATTTAATGAACGAATTTTTGTAGATAATAACAAAAATCCCCCAAACACCATTATGATAATTCCCCCTATGATGTTTAGACTTTCAACAAATTCTCCAGCAGTGCTTGAAAGTACACTGTTGATTAAAACTCCTAAAATAGAAAATACAATTGAAAAGCCTAGTACAAAAAATACTGTATTTAGAATAATGTTTAGTCTGTTAATGGATAGAACTGTCCCCTTCTTAGAACCTAGTTCTGTTGCAGTGGTTCCTGAAATATATGCAAGAAATGCTGGTATCATAGGTAAAATGCATGGTGCAATAAAGGAACTAATTCCTGCAAGCACTGCTACAAAAATACTAACTTCTTCCATATGATGAGATTGTAATTTTTCCTTTAAAGGATTATTCCATATCTTTGCTTGATGCTAGTGCATCCCTTTTTATCTGGGTTGCCTCTATTTTTGATATGAATAAACGATTCATCATTGTTGGTGTAGTTTTAGGAATTATAGTTGCACTTGCTGTGTTCATTGGTTCACCTGCTATTGGTGGCTTTGATGCAATGCGTTAATTGTAGAATTTTCTATAGGATTTCTCAAAAATATCAAGTGATTTTTCTATATCTGTACCTGTCAGCCATGCAGTAACTGAAATCCTTAATCTGGCCTTGTTTTTTGGAACTGTTGGATATCTGATTGGTTGCGCATATACTCCATTATCGAACAAAAATTTGCCAAAATCCATTGCTTTTTTTTCATTTCCAACTATGATGGGAATGATTTGCGAATGAGAGTTTATCTCATATCCTATTTCTTTGAGCCCTCTTGACAATTGTTTTGTGTTTTTTTCTAGTTTTTTCTTTTGTTTTTCTCTATTTGACTGATATCTTTTCAATGAATATTCTACTAGAAAAGATGGCAATGCTGATGTGTAGATAAAAGATTTTGATTTATTTATACACAAATCAACAACATTTCTTTGAGATGTGATGTATCCTCCAAATGATCCTAGTCCTTTGCTTAAACTACTAATGTACAAATCTATTTTTTTTGCAACTTTAAAATAATCTGGTGTGCCTTTACCATCTTTACCGATAACAAAATCTCCATGTGCATCATCAACAATCGTTACTGCATTTGATTTTCCTGCAATTTCAGTAATTTGTTTTAGTGATGATAAATCTCCATCCATACTAAAAATTCCTTCAGTTATGATAAACTTGTTTTTTCCTTTTTGTTTTAATTTTTTATTTAGATCTTCTGTATCATTATGTTTGTAAATTGATACATTGGCATCTGTTAATTTACATGATTCAATAATACTTGCATGGTTTAATTCATCACTTAGAATTAAATCCCCTTTTTTTGCAATTGCGGATATTGCTCCAAGATTTGCCATGTATCCTGTAGGATAAATTAAACTGCTTTGTTGAGATTTGTGTTTTGCAAGTGCATCTTCTAATTTTTTATATGATTCATCATTTCCTGAAACTAGTCTTGAACTTGATTGTAGTTGTTTAACTTTAATTTTTGTAGTTGGTATTCCTAAATAATCATTAGAGCATAAATTTAATAATTTTTTTCCATTAATTGTAATGTGAGCTCCTTGAGCCACACCATAGCGTAATTTTCTATAGAGATTCTTTTCTTTTATTTCATCTAACTCTGCATCAACAAAGTTCAGATTATGCTTGGAGGCCAATTTTTTCAATCATTTCTTTGTCTTTTTTAGCCTCATTTCCACCCATGGTGAGGTATCCTGCAGTAATGATTCCATTTGCCCCACTTTGAAGTAGTTCTTCCCCAGAATCCTCAAGACTAGTTTCTCTGCCTCCTGAAATTTTGATAACTGATTCAGGT
Source organism: Candidatus Nitrosopumilus sp. (assembly GCA_035458995.1). Lineage (GTDB taxonomy): Archaea > Thermoproteota > Nitrososphaeria > Nitrososphaerales > Nitrosopumilaceae > Nitrosopumilus. The sequence goes on along the minus strand of DATHYS010000123.1, from coordinate 411 downwards.
AACAAAAATCTGATCACAGAAAACATTCTAACAATTTCAGAGTATGGTAAATCTGCTTGTAACTCTAGTGGTGTTCCTGGAACTGGAACTAGAATGTTTATCGTTACTTCTTCAGGAAATAACCTTGCAAGCTCTAATGTTAACTCTAATCTTTGTTCTCTTGTTTCACCAAGACCGATTATGCCTCCAGTACACAACTCAAGCCCTGCATCCCTGGCAATTCCTAATGTCTTTAATCTATCTTCATATGTGTGGGTTGTGCAAATTTCAGAGAACTTTGATTTTGCAGTTTCAAGATTGTGGTTGTATCTTTTAACCTTGAGCTCTTTTAGTTTTTTGGCTTGTTCTTGTGTCAAAAATCCTAAACTGCACTCTACACTAATGCCTACTTTATCATTAATCTCTGTAATA
>DATHYS010000122.1:0-2365 GCA_035458995.1 Candidatus Nitrosopumilus sp. | reverse complement strand
GACGCATCAGTTTATGGTTTTACTGGAAGAATTACGACATCTGATGAGACTTACAAAATTATTTACACAACAAAATTATCCACTTTATCTAAAATTGATATTACTACAGTAACTGAAGAAGCAGATAACACCATACTTTACATTCTTAGAGGTTCATCTTCACAGGGTATAGCAGATAGTTACATTGATGCAGGTTCAGTAAGAGAAGACACACTTGCATCACAAAATATAGCCGATCCACTCCGATTAAGATACTTTTCCCAAGATAGAATCTCAGTTGAACCAGGTTCTTCAATTACTATAATAAATGACGATGTAGTTTCTCATAGTGTACTAAGTGGAAAAGAAAACTACGGTGATCGACATAATCCATTCACACCTGACGATCGCATTGTAACTGATATTATTGAACCAGGCAAATCAGTTGTAATAACTTTTGATGATCCAGGATTTTACAGATTATATGATCCTGACTACCCATGGATGAGAATTGTGGCTTATGTATTTCCAACCTCAGATAGCCTAACATTTGGTACAGGACAAAACTTAGGAAACTAGTTTTCCCACTGCCATCTATAATTCATGTATGAATCAAGACTAACCTGATTAAACACCATGACAGACAAATCAGAAAATTCTTTTCCTTCCAAATCTTTTACTGTACCTTCAAAACTTGTTTCATTTTCAGTAGTAATTGCTTCAAAGACATGAACTTTTATTTTTTCAGTAGCAAAATTATGTTCTCTAAGGTAAATAGCTATTTCTGAAGGCATAAAATGCTTATCTGGTTGTTTTGGCCAAGGTCTTGGAACTAAAACCACACTAAAACCATCTATCAATGCCTTTTGCAATTCTAATTTTTTGTCTTCAATTGGAGTCGTTACATGCATTGTGATTACTTTAGATTTATCAAGAGGCACCTTTGCCCTTGATGCAGCAACTTGAATTGAACTAATACCAGGAACAATCTCAACCTCACCAAAAATTTCTATTAATCTATCTACGACTTCTGATTCTGAAAAATTTACATCACCTGTAAATGGAATTACTAGTGTTCTATCACCAAGCTCAGGAAGAATCTTTTGATAAGAGTCTTCTTGGTCATTCATTGTAATTTCATAGACTTCCTTTCCATCAATCAAAGATTCAATTGTTTTTAGAGTGTATTTGTAACCTATTACAACATCACAATTCTGAACAATTTCTTTAACAATCTCTGTCACATATTTTGGAGAACCGGGCCCAACACCCACTGCATAAACTTTCAATTTTATTTTGTAAATTTCTGTCTGTCTTTAATATATTGCACAAAAGGTTTCCAATCTACTTTCATGTATTTTGTAGGCTCTTTTACAGGATATTTTACCCAATCTTGGGCTATTGAATACTGAAATTTCTCATCTTTTCCATCTTTTTGATATTCTAATTGCAATGAGCTTCCCCAATCTTTTTCTGTAAAACTAATACTGGAAATATCATCAAATCCCAATTCGATATTTCTATCATCCTCACAATCATTCATCAGATCTTTCTCATCATACCCATCATGCCTAATCATCGTATTTTTTGATTTGATAAAATTAATCACCTGCCTTTGAGTAATGGCTTTCCACCAATTCATTTTAGCTTCTGTTTTATGAACAAACACCAAATGTTTGTCAGTTAATACCAACATGCCTTCTTTACCACCAATTGAAAAGAACTTTTTTCCTTCTCTCCATACTGATACTAAATGTGCCTGAATCTTTTCTTCAGGTTCCATATCGATGATTTATTTGACTTTGTTAAAAATCAATACAATTAGCTTTTAAGTGAGCCTTCATGGAAAAAATTATTGAACAAAATCTTAATCTTTTCATTATCAATTCTTTTAGTAAGTTTTGGAAATTATGCATTTGCTCAATCTGATGATAAATTAGCAGTATTGGAGACAAACCTTGGAACAATTGTAATAGAATTTTTTTCAAATGATGCACCAAAACATGTTGATAATTTTATCGGACTAGCTGAATCTGGATTTTATGATGGAGTGCTGTTTCATAGAATTATTCCAGGATTTATGATCCAGGGTGGAGATCCAAACACAATTGATGGCGATCCAAGTACATGGGGAACTGGTGGTCCAAGTACAAGCGTTGATGCTGAATTTAACACAATCAAGCATAACCGTGGAATTGTTTCAATGGCAAGATCAGCTGATCCTAACAGTGGCGGCTCTCAATTCTTTATTGTTCATGCTGATTCAAATTTTCTTGATGAGGCATACACCGTATTTGGTAGAGTTGTAACTGATGAAAGTTTTGAGACATTAGACAAAATTGCAGCAGTTCAAACAAAATCAAATGATCAACCAGTGGATCCACTA
>DATHYS010000121.1:0-7751 GCA_035458995.1 Candidatus Nitrosopumilus sp. | reverse complement strand
ATACTTTATGTGAAATTCATATATTAATTAATACCCAATTTAAAAAATATGTGTGCTGGGAGTAACCCTCCTTCTGTTTTCACGATATTTCGCTTTGCAGCCTACCTGAACTTAGTACAGGAACTATGGGTTCTGTTTGGCTTTGCTCCATGTGGGTCGTCTTTTTCATTCCTTTTATGGAAACCTCAGGTTTTGCCATCATAGTGCGCCATATTGGATTCTTTTCTGCTCCGTTGCCAACCATCTCTGATTATCTATCTCCAGATCACATTTCCTGTTTGGAGGGAGGAGTTTCCTCTGCCGTAGCAGCGTGTCGTGCTCCAGCTCACATGATAATCCTGATTAGTTATTGAATTTGAGTATTACTTTTCCGGTTTTGTACCTGTAATGAACAAAGTTCCGTATTCTCTCTTCCACTTTTTCTTATTTTTCAAATCTTTGATGTGTTTTGTTTTTACTAAAAACCCTGCATCTTTGAATAGTGTTTTCCATTCTTTTTTTGAATGAAGGTGCATCTGAATTTTCATTATTCCTGCCCATCTTGCAGTTGCCTTGTTGTCTGTGTAAAAATCCGTACCGCAGAAAAATTTTCCTCCCGGTCTTAATAATCTGTATATTTTTTCTAATGCAATTTCAATTGAATCTGCATAATATAGAGACTCCATGGAAAAAATGAAATCAAACTTTCCTCTATATTTCATTGATTCAATATCTGTATGGAAAAACTCTTCTTTCTTACTACCTATTTTCTTTTTAGATTGTATGATCATTTTTTTGCTTTTGTCGATCCCTATTGCTTTTTTACAATTTTTCTCTGCTGCAATTTTTCTTACTACCCATCCATTCCCACATCCTACGTCTAGAAACATGAATGGTTTGTCAAATGGTATGGTTTTTAAAAATTTTAAAACATTTTTCCCGTGCTCAATCTCCATCAATTCTGCTCTGCCGTTTTGAGCCCAATTATCAAAAGTTTTTCTCACTCTATCCATATTTCAGAAATTTTCCTATTTCCATTATATCTTCTTCTCACTGATCTTTGAGATGAACGATTTCTTCGTGTCTCTTATATTCGATTTTCAAATAGTATCTTTGAATAGAATTGCCTGATGAATCATGCCGAAACTGTGGTGGAAAATTATCTGAGAACACAAAATGTTCTGGATGTTTTAAACCTACAAGTATGATTTGCAATGATTGCGCAAAATGCACCATAGAGCAATTTCATTCATTTTGTATGTCTTACCAGACCGACCAAACCAACACTGTGCCAAAAATTGAGTCTGGCAACTACTGTGAAGTAGTTGCCATGGCTTAATTTATGAAATAATTATTTTTTCCCTTTGACTAAATTGAAAAGCTGTCTTACAGCAAGTTTTGGGTGGCTGGTTGCAAGTTTTAGCATATTGGATAACCCAAAATCCGCTTTGATAAAATCTAAGAATTCTTCAGGTTTAAGTTCACTGATTATGTCTAGTTCTTTATCCCAATCCTCGTCAGTCAATCCAATCCACCTATCTTGCACTTTTCCTGCAGATTTTATTTTGGACTCTATTGATTTTTTCCAATTCTCTTCATATTCTGATAGTTTTTTTTCAGATGTATCATTTGCCTTGATTGCTTTTGCTGCAACTTCTCCTGCTACTCTGCCAAATTTTATTGCATAACGAATTCCTTCCAATACTAATGGATTAGCCTGACCTGCAGAATCACCAACTAATATTAAATTATCATAAACTGTCTTTCTAGAAAGACCGTCATTTGGAATTAATCCGTAATGAAATTCAATGGACTCAATTTTACCCAAATCTGCAATTGGACCTTCTTTGTTATTGATTAGTTCTTTTAGTCTAGCAATTGGATCTACTGGAGAGTCTGGTTTGCCAATACCTACTCCAATTCTTACAATGTTGCCTCCTAATGGAAAAATCCACGCATATCCTGCAGGAGAATATTTCTCTCCTACCATTAGCCACCATGTGTCTTCTTCAACATGTTCTACCCTTGCTTCATATTCTGCCCCTGCACCAAATCTTTCCCACTGTTGTACAAACCCCATTGATTTTGCAACTGTTGATTGAAAACCACTGGCATCAATGATTGTTTTACCATAAAACTCAATCTCTTTTTCATACCGTGTTGCTTTCACTCCGATGATTTTTCCTGCTTCATCTTTTATTGCATCTTTAACAAAAGTATCTACAAAGGTTTCAGTACCTTCTGCTTCTGCTTGGGATGCCAGCCATCGATATGTTTTCCTTACATCTAACACTGCAGAGCGAGCAACTGAATCCCCAATACTCACTTTGTTATTAGGTGAATAAAACACAAAATTCTTTATTGGATTATAACAGTCCTCTGGAATTCCAAATTCTTTGATATTTTGAATCCATGTGACTCCGCTAGTTCTAACTGTCTCTGCAATTGAACTTTCTTTTTCAAGCATAGCAACTTTGATTCCTTGTTTTGCTGCTGCAAATGCTGCAGATGACCCTGCAGGTCCTCCTCCTACAACTATCAAATCATAATGATGTTCCTCAGACAATTAATTTCAATCATAATGACCTAGGATATAATTTTGAGCTAGTTTTGTTTATTTTTTCAGTACTGGTGTACCTGTTGAATCGTTTTCTCTTTCTGAATCAAAAGTTTCCATATGTGCTGGATCTCTATGCATATAACTATGGGTCTCCCCTTCTGTCTTTCTGCAAAATTTTTCGTGAATTGTCTCTTGAACTTTTAGCGTTGTTTCATTTTCATGAAATAGTCGTTTTCCACAGTCCGGACACGTAAATTCAGGCATAAATTCCATCAGTATCAAATCTATTTAGATGTTTCACGCTTTTTGGGAATACTTTTTTCTCAACCTAAACTTTAGATGTTGAACTATGTGTGGAAAATCATGGATGAATCTGTACTTGGATCATTTTTGATGTGGTCTGCAGTAACTGGAATAATTATGCTTGTTGCTGGATTTAGCTATCGTGCATATTCAAAAAAGAAATAGTCTGTGTTTCAGATTTTTTTATTTCATAGTTCTTAGTTGTTTTTCAGCATCTCTGATAAAATCACCATATTTCATTATCTGGGTATTATCCTAAATGCATTCATCTGATCTTCATTGTCCTTTATCCCAAAAATGGTTTTCTCAAATCCATAAATTTCTGTTGTTTTTCTGTTACTTTGAGAATATCGTTTTTTAGATCTTCTCTAATTACCGTGTAAAGTATATGTGATTTTTAGATTTGAGAATTTCCGATTGTGGTTTCTTTCTGATTATCCTTCTGAAGCTGTTTTACCGCCATCCACATTTAGAATTGTTCCCGTGACCCAACTTGCTTCATCTGACGCCAAGTACAATACTGCATTTGCAACATCTTCTGGTTCACCGACTCTTGCAAGTGGTAATCTTTCTTCTAGAACTTTTCTTGCTTGAGGATCATCAAGATATGGCTTTATTGAGCCTGAATTAATTATTCCAGGATTGACACAGTTACATCTGATGTTTCTTCTTGCATATTCTACTGCAATTGATTTTGTAAACATCGGGATTGCAGCTTTTGTGGCAGAATAAACTGCTAAATGTACTCGTGGAATTGCTCTCTCACTTGAGATAGAACCGATATTTACTATTGAACCACTTTTCACATCTGACATTTTTGAAAGTACTGCTTTTGTCATGTGGAAAACTCCTAGCAAATTAACATCGATTAGTCTTTTAATTTCAGCATCTTGCATTTCATGAAAATGTACTGGATCATTGATTGCTCCTGCGTTGTTTACAAGGACATCTATTTTCCCATAAGTATCCATTATTTGGTTTACAGCTTGTAATGCTTGAGATTCATCTGTTAAATCACAAGTAATTGATACAGTCGAATCTTCATTTCCTATATCTTTTCTTGCTTTTTCTAATGCTTCTAAATTTCTAGCAACAAGAATGACTTTTGCTCCTTCTTCAACAAATTTCTTAGCAATGCCCTTGCCAATATCACTTGATGCTCCTGTAACAATTGCCACTTTATCATTTAATCTCATAATGTTATTTTTCCCCTACTAACTTAATAGATTTTTGTTAAATTCCATACGTGAATTTTATTTATTTTCATTGATTCTTTTGATATGTTCAATGATTCCCGTATAGTCTATTTCCCCTAGTCCTTCTTTTACTGCATTCTCATAGACTTCTTCAGCTTTTTGTATCATAGGTAATTCAATACCTAATGATTTTGCAGCGTTTGTCATGGTAGAAATATCTTTTTTTAAGTTGGCAAGTGTAAATGTTGCATCATATTTTCCATCTATCATTTTGTATGCCTTTTTTTCACTCATTCCTGTTTTAAAATAAGTAGAGTTTAAGATTTCTAGAAATATTTTTGGATCCACATCTGATTTTTTTACTAGCGTGATTCCTTCTGCTAATGCTAAAGCCAACATAGTAATTTGTAGATTCATGGCTAATTTGACAGAGTGAGCAATCCCACTTTCGCCTAAGAAAAATACTTTGTTTGCAATTTTACCGAAAACTTCTTCACACTTTAAAAAACTCTCTTTATTACCTGATGCCATCAAAACTAAATCTCCTGTGATTGCAACATTTGGACCTCCCATTACAGGTATGTCTAATTTATCAATATTGAACTCTTGAAATTTATTTGAAATATTTTTTGACTCTATTGGATCAATTGTACTCATATCTGCAACAATCAATTTTTCATGAAAACCTTCCACTATTCCATTTTTTTCAAATGAAATTTGTTTTACTGCATCTGCATCTTTTACTACAATGATGACTAACTCTGAATTCTCTGCAACTTGTTTTGGGGATTCTACAATTACTGCCCCCTTTTCTTCTAATTGGGCTGTTTTCTCTTTTGTTCTGTTATATACTGTTACCTTGAAATTCAAATCTAACAAATGCAATGCCACTGCATTACCAAGCATACCAGATCCAATCAATCCTATTTTCTGCAAATTTCTTTCTCCCATGATGTTTCCTTAATGTCTCTCTTCATTTTGAATTTCCCAATGCTTATTTCCAAACCTTGAGGCCACAAATTCTATTTGCCCTATTGTCTTATCTCCTTTCTTGACTTTTGCAAAATCAAATTTTTTCATTTTGAAGGTTTTTTCTTTAGGTTTGTACCCTCCTTCGATGACCTTTATCTTGAATCTTTTACTTGCCTTGATTATCATTTTTCTTGCACTCTGAACATTACCAACCCATGAGAACATTTCAAAATCTCCAAAGTTTTCAGTACTTACATCATACCCATACAATCTTGCTTCAAGTTTAATTGATTGTGATTTTGCCTGATCATTTAACCATGAAACCACTTCAGATCCATGACCTTTTTCCACTCCAAATGTTTCTGAATCTCCCATGTAATTTCACTTTGAACATCAATCCATAATAATCATTTTCAAACTGTTGTTAGACTAAAATATTGAATCCTCTGTGATATTTTATGCTCACAATTGATTGTAAAGATGTTTTATCGATAAAGAATGAATTACTTGTTTATGTAGCAGATCAGGTGGCTGCAATTCCCACTCTGAAAAACCATAGATTTACTTTGTCTTCATTAAATGATGATGAAATCATTGATATCTCTGTGGTGATTTCTGCAATAAAGGAATATTTGGATTCTATAGATGAAGGACGTAACTTTGCTGTCATATCTAACAATGATGTCATAAGTATTACCTCTGTCTCTGGAAAAGTAATTGAAAGGGATAATGCTGAATCAAGCAATCAAATGTTTTCATGTACTCATTGTGGATTTGTAACTCAATATCAAGTTGAGTTAAATGTCCATATGAGAATTCATTATCTCTAATGTCTTTTTAATTTTTGAAGTAACCAATTTCTTTTGATTACTGGCATTTCTGATGCCATTGAAAAATTATATTGAGAAAATCTATTTTGATATTCTGAAATAAAGTTATTTGCAACTTTTGGTGTTTTAAAATCTGTCCTAACTCCATCAATACTTACCTGATTTCCCAAAATGTCATAAATGACTATTTTGTATTGAATTGGATTTACGATACATTTTGTACAATACCATAATGTTCCAAATATAATGACAAAAAATCCTATGACAAATTTATCCCAGATTTTTCTCATATGTTGATTTTCAGCAGGATCTTTATAAGCACTAATTACCCGAAATGTTTGTGGAGAAATCATCAAAAAATAATGTCACAAAGGTATATTGTGAAAAATGTGATCTAGTTTTTGAAACCCGCGAAAAGTTTGAAAATCATTTTGATAGCCATTCTTCCAGTATTCCATGTGATGTTTGTCCAATTGACACTGCTATTGCAAAATTCATTGGTTTGTTTAAAAGAAAATCATCCCGTAATTTGGAATAAGTTTTTTTAACCAATTTTAGTTGCTTTGAATTATGAATAAAAAAGGCGTAATCATAGGCGTCATTGTCATTGCAATTATTGCTGGAGTCGCAGCATCTCTGTCAGCATCTTCTACTGAAACTGTTAATTTAGACATGGGCAGAACTCATGGGACTATTTCTACTGCTATGGGTTCGCCTATTTTGGGTGACCCTTCGGCACCAATTACTATTGTTGAATTTGGAGATTATCAATGCCATCAATGCTATAATTGGTTTCATAATACTAAACCTGCAATAACCCGTGATTACATCGAAACCGGAAAAGCAAATTTAGTTTTTGTTGACATGGCCTTTTTGGGAAGGGATTCACCAAAGGCTGCACAAGCATCATACTGTGCAGAAGATCAAGAAATGTATTGGGAATATCATGATGTACTTTACAATTCTCAAGAATCAAAAATTGATAATGGTTGGGCAAATTCAGAACGGCTAAAAGCATTTGCATTTAGTTTGGGGCTTGACATGGAATTGTTTGAAAGTTGTCTTGACTCTGGAAAATATTCAAAACGCGTTCAATACAATACTCAACAAGCAAGGGATCATGGTGTAAGAGGAACTCCTGGATTCTTTATAGTAAGTCCTGATGGACAACAAAAACTTGGTGGTGCACAACCATTTTCAGTATTCAAGCAAGTATTGGATGCTATGGCTTAGATGACATCTGCAATCTATTTGGTATTTTCTAATCAAAAATATCTTGTTTTAGCTTTTGCTATTTTTTCATCAATGCTGGTTGGATTGCTAATAATGTCTGAATACATTTTCTTAGAACCTTATGTTGTTAGTCATATTCCATCTGGAACTGAATTTGGATTCTTGTTAATTGTTGTAATTTCTGTATTGTCTGCACTGGTTCTACCAATGAACATTTTTCGAATAAATATTCTAAAAAGATCAAAGCAGAAAATGGGTAGTGGAATAATCGGATCTATTGTTGGTGCAGCAGCTGGTGCATGTAGTTGCGGACCCATTGGTTTTGCAGTAATCTCTACATTTGGCTCCGTTGGTGCTACTGCCACTACATTTTTGACCAATTATGAAATTCCAATTAGAATAGTTGCTATAGGAATTCTTGCAATTACTTACTTTACAACTATAAAATCCCTTAAAATTGAATGCAAATTTGATCCAAACTCATAATGCATTAGAAATTACCAATTAGGCAAACTTTTGTAACCTTGAGATGTATCTTGCAGTGCTCTGAAACCCTATTGTGACATTCATCTATGTTCCAATCAGGCCCAGCAGGAGAGATCCAGAAGCTGATGAAATTGAAGATGCTGAAGATTAGCATCCACCCTAAATTTCTATTATGATTTGATGAATTTTGAG
>DATHYS010000120.1:0-2112 GCA_035458995.1 Candidatus Nitrosopumilus sp. | reverse complement strand
CTTCCAGTAGCTTCAACTACAAGATCAAAGGATTGTTCATCAGATTTTTCAATACCAATTTTTATTTTAACTCCAACATTTATCAAACTCTGAAGTTTGCTCTTGTGTTTTCCAAAACAAGTAATATTAGGACATGTTAATTTTAATACTTGGATAATTAATTGTGCCAATCGTCCATCACCAACTACTGCAACACTCCATTGTGGTTGTAAAGAGACTTGTTCTTTGATTTCAAATGCAGCAGCTAGTGGTTCAACAAACACTGCTTGTTCATCTGTAATTGAATCAGGAATAACATGAAGGTTTTTTTCTGGTAATGAAAGAAATTCTGCAAATGCGCCATCTCGTTTTAAAATTCCAAGTACGGTTCTGTTAGGGCAATGTCTCTCCATTCCTCTAGAGCAGGAATCACATTCTCCACATCCGGCATTAATCTCTCCAACTACTCTTTTTCCAACCAAGTCAGGATTTTCAGATTTTTCTACAGTCCCAACAAACTCGTGTCCCAAAATTCCATCGTAGGACATGTACCCTTGAATAATCTCCAAGTCAGTTCCGCAGATTCCTGCCAAGTTAACTCTAACTAGTGCTTCACCAGTTTTTGGATCTGGATAGTTTTGATCATAAACCATCTTTTGTCCATCAAAATAAGCAGCTTTCACATATCATTTTCCAAAAACATCCAATTTAAAATAATGAAAATTCCAAACGTTTACCTTAAATAATTTTGAAAAAAACAATCCACATGTCAAGAGTCACACACTTCAATGTTCCAGCAGACAATCCTGAAAGAGCTCAAAAGTTCTATGAACAAGTATTTGATTGGAAGTTTGAGAAATGGGATGGCCCAGCAGATTATTGGATAGCAACAACGGGAACAGAAGAGCCAGGAATTAACGGAGGACTATCAAAACGATTACCTGGTCAGATAGGAATTACAAATACAATTACTGTTCCATCAGTAGATGAATTCTCAAAAAAGATTATGGAAAAAGGGGGACAGATGATAATTCCAAAGATGGCATTTCCCAAAGTAGGATGGATAGCATACGGTACAGATACTGAAGGAAACGTGTTTGGAATAATAGAAATGGATGAAAATGCAAAATAATACCATCTAAATTAATAATTAGAGAAATTACAAATGTTCAATTGAGTTACAAGTTCTTAGATCATGCAACTGATGCAATAATTGAAGTTACTGCAAAAGATCTCAAAGAAGCATTTGCAGTAGCAGCTGATGCAGAAATTAATCTAACATTAGATCAAGATAAAGTTGAAGAAAAAGACCAAAAACAATTTTCTGCTAAAGGAAAGGATCTTCGATATCTTTTGTTTAGTTGGCTTGAAGAAATACCATTTCTACTTATCACCGAAGGATTCGCAATTAAAAGAATAGAATTTGAAATCAAAGAAAATGAAGGATTTCAAATTGATGCAATTGCATATGGGGAATCACTAGATGTGAAAAAACACAATTTCAAGGTAGAAATCAAAGCCCCAACATTTTACGATATGGTCATTAAACAAGATGATGGAGTATACATGAGATTTTTACTTGATTTGTAAAATTTGTGAATTATTCTTTGCAAATCCATAGAACAAATTATACGTGTTTTTTAAAAGGCTTGATTGTAAAACAGTTTTTGTGAGAGCAAAAATAGGGTTACTTTCAGTATTTTCATTGATTCTTTTGATGATTGTTCCTGTAAATGCAGAGGTCACATCACTTTCGTTGGAAAAGAGTTTCTATACAACAGATGAAAATTTCAAGATCATTGGAACACAAGACGGGAGAGAAATTGTTTATGTAATAATTCGTGATCAAGCAGGTAATTATCGTGGAATGGTATCAGATCCTACAACTACACAGGGGGAATTTGATGCAATCCCAAGACCTGTGACATTGTTCTTTGATAACAAAGGAATTTACAATGCAACAGCATTTACAGACACCCAAAGAGAAGTCAACGGCACTTCGATATTATTAGAATTTGATGGAAAGAAAGTATTTGAAATTCCTAGTTTTGTTTTACAATTAAAAGGAATTTCTGATAAATCAGTTGAAGTTGAAAAAACAATTACATTTACAGCTGCTCTTACAGACAGCTC
>DATHYS010000119.1:0-9850 GCA_035458995.1 Candidatus Nitrosopumilus sp. | reverse complement strand
CAATCAAAGGAGTCCCAGATGTAGTTAATAGAGGAGACTTTTTGGAAATTTTTGGAACAGGTGATCCAGGAAGTGCAATTACTGCAGAAATTAAAACATCAGAAGGCAATGTGATCAATTCTAGAACAGCAGAAGTAGATGCGAAGGGAAATTGGAAGTTAGAAGAGCCGGTGATTGTAGCATTAGATACTCCATTTGGAAAATATAGTGCAACCATAACTGACGGAAGAGAAAATAAATTAATTTACTGGGAAGTGAAATCAGATAAAAAGATCATCATTACACCTGTCAATTTAAAATTTGAACCAGGTGAAACAATGAGATTTAATGGTACAGCGTTACCAAACCAACAAATAGAAATTGTGTTAGAGGATCCATTAGGAAACGAAGTTCTTTCAGATATTATACAAACTGATGAAGTAGGTTTTGTAGAGTTTGAATTCGAAACTACACAGGCTACATCAGAAGGAACATACACCTTAATTGCAACTCAAGAAAAAGAAAAAGAATTCATATATGCAGGATTAGGTCAATTGCCAACAATTCCAGTCAACTTAGAATTTGATAAGCTTAGCTACAAAATAGGAGAGACAGCAATAATTACTCTTTCAGGAAAAGCATCAGAAATAATTAATTTGTTAATAATTGATCCTTCAGATAAGCCAAAAGGAGATGCAATATCAATTACTTTACAACCAGATGGTCGTGGAACACATTCAATAGAATTAGACGGATATGCATCTGGAGTTTATACTGCTGTAATAAGTAAGGGTAGTGCTCAAAGTACAGAAGTTTTCACTGTAGGTTTACAGACTGGCTCAGGGGAAATTGATATTAACACAACCAAGTTAGATTATCATCCAGGTGATTCAGTATTGATTTTAGGCGAGACTGGACCAAATGTTCTACTAACAGTATCATTGATTAATCCAGAAGGGGAAGAGATTAAAGTTAAAGAAACATTTTCAGACAAAAATGGAAAGATTTCTGAGGGATCATTTAGAATTCCGTCTGATGGAATTCCAGGTACATGGATCATAAACGCAAAAAGTGGTTCAAATTTTGATAATGAAGAAATCAATGTTACTGCAGTTGTACAGGAAGGAATGATAGTGTCTGTAGAGGAAGGGCAAGAAATTCCAGGATATGGTAAAACAGTAAACATACATGTTTTTGGGGCATCACAAACTGTAGAAATTGAAATTATTGCAGAAGATGGTGAAGTAATTCAGGAACTTTCATTCCCAGCATCAGGGGATGGGGAAATTAACCAACCATGGATAATTCCAAAAGATACTGAACCTGGTACATATACAATTAAAGTGTCAGATGCATACAATAATGCTGAAACAACATTTGAAATTCAATAATATCAAACAATTTTATTTCAGATAAAAAGGAGAATATTATGAATCTAAAAGACAAAATTGCTGAATATCCAAATTTTCCTAAAAAAGGAATTTTATTTAGAGACTTTAGTCCAATTTTAAAAGATCCATCTGCATTATCATTTGTTGCAGATGAATTTTCAAAATATTTTCATCCAAAAGACATCGATGTATTTGCAGGAATAGAGTCAAGAGGGTTCATTTTAGCCTCAATTTTGGCCTCTAGATACAACAAAGGCATGATTATGATTAGAAAAGCAGGTAAATTACCTGGAAAAACTACAAAATTAGCATACACAATTGAGTATGGAAAAGATACGATAGAAATTCAAAAAGACATCATCAAGGAAGGAGAAAGAATACTCATTTGTGATGATTTACTTGCAACAGGAGGTACTGCAAAAGCTTCTGCAAAACTAATTGAAAAGATTGGAGGTGAAATTGTTGGATTTGCATTTATTATTGAATTAGTGGATCTAAATGGAATGAAAGGAATTAGCAAATACAATTGTAAATCATTGGTGAAATATTAATGGAAAAAGATGTCGAGATAGGAATTTTTGGTGGAACTGGAATTTATGACTCAGGTTTACTAGAAAATGCTCAAGAGATAGATATCGATACACCATATGGTAAGCCTTCAGATACAATTACAGTAGGAGTTTTCAAAGGAAGAAAAATTGCATTTCTTCCTAGACACGGTAAAAAACACACCATACCTCCACATAAAATTAATTTTAAAGCAAATATTTGGGCATTCAAAGAATTAGGGGTTACTAGAATTATTGCTCCATCTGCAGTTGGAAGTCTAAAGGAAGAACTAGCTCCAGGTCATTTTGCATTACCTACACAATTCATAGATTTTACAAAATCAAGAGATGGTTCATTTTCAGAAGATGGTAGAGTCATACATATTTCAGTAGCGGATCCATTTTGCCCTGAATTACAAAAACATATTCTTGAAGTTACAGATAATCAAGATTTGAACATGCATAAAGATTGCACATATGTCTGCATTGAAGGTCCAAGATTTTCAACTAAAGCAGAATCGAAATTCTATAGAACTACAGGTGCAGACATTATTGGAATGACACTTGTTCCAGAATGCCAACTGGCAAGAGAAGCACAAATGTGCTATGCATCAATTTCAACAGTAACAGATTATGATGTTTGGGCAGATAAACCAGTTACTGCTAAAGAAGTTCTCGAGACACTTTCAAAGAATGTAGAGAAAACAAAAAAAGTATTAACAGAATTAATTGATAAAATTCCTAAAACTAGAAGTTGTTCATGTGCTAAAGCATTAGAAGAAGCAGAATTCTAGTCGTCAACAAATGATTCTTTTTTGAGTCCTTCTGGAAGAGTCAAATCACCTTGCAATAGATTTCTCTGAAGTAGTAATATCACTTCTTCTACATCATACCCTAATTTTTCTAATTCTTTCTCAGTAGTTTGGGAAAGTTTTGCACCAATATTTTGACCTCCAATTCTCCCAAATGCAATGGCAGTAAAACGAAATTCATTTTCATCTATTGTAAAATTACCAGTAATTTTTGCAGCCATTTGGCTTCCATGAATATTATTAATGTGAACTTTAAGATCCATGTTAGAATTAAATTTCTACAGCTTTGTTAACATTGTCATCAATTAGAAAACTCCAATGTTTGTCATCTTCAACTTTGAAATCATTGACTTTGAGAGGAATTACTTTTTCATCCAAGCATTCGTGTTTGATTTCTCCATTTTCTTTTAATTTTACTAATTTCCATTTGTATTTGCCCTGTTGCAATTTACATACAGTGACACCCCATTTTGCATCAGGATCAATTTTTGGCATTCCTACTAAATCGGCTAGTTCTTCTATTCCAAGTTGTTTCTCTTCACAGAATCTTTTCTTACAAACACCACATCTCCAAACATCAACAGAACCTATAGTTCGTTCATCGATGTTGATATTTACTACACCAAAATAGACTGGCTGATGTTTGCAGGTTTCAGTATCAATACTCAATGTTTTTCAGCCAGTATTAGCATTATTTAGTTCTTGCATCATCATAGGGTTTTTCTAAAATTACTCCTATATTATCAACAATCTTGTTTCTCTTAAATTCAATATTTTGTCGTTCACACATCTTCCTATACATATTCACAGCAGTGAATCTAGGATGCATGGCTTCAAATTCTGTTTCAGATATATCAATAAAAGCACCAAGAGACATCAGATCTTTTGATGCACTTTTAGCATCTTCAATGGATATTTTTAATTTTTCAGCAATTAGTTCAGATGACATTTTTCCATAACATGTAACTAACAGGTAGATTTTAGCTTGAATTGGTTTTAATTGGATTTCAGATACTAGATCATTTTCAATTCCAGAAAGAGACATAATTCTTAAAATTTCTCACACTACATAAAACATGATCTAGTCATTTTTTTACTAGTATTTTTTTAGAAATTTTCAACGAAAATCCCATTGCAATGAAATGTACAATTGCACCAACTATTGCACCATAGATCAAGTTATCTAAAATCATCCAAGTTAGAACAAATGTTACAATTGAGGGAACTGTAATGATTATAGCAATGATAGCTCCTTTAAGAGCAATTTCACGGATTGAAAGCTTAGGTTGTTTATTATCTGACAATAGCTAAAATTTCAAAAATGGTAATAAAAACCAAAGATACTTTATATTTGGTAGAACCTAATTTTTACTGTTTGGCAAGTTACAAGGGAGCATATTCAAATGAACAGTCATTGAATTTTGTTATACCCATCATCATAATTCTATTTTTAGGAATTATCTACATTATGACACAAAGAGCAGATTCTGGTTTTGTGAGTTTTATTCTAATCGGAGCAGCTGCTCTTACAATGTTTTATTGGGCTAGAGTTCTAAAAAAGATGGCAAAAGATCAAAAACCAATTTACACACAGGCAAGAGAACAAGAAACAAAGAATTGGGTTTATGATTTGATCAAAGGAGAAAATGAATTTGTTTTTGTAGCTGAAGTTCCAGGCCCAGAAGACAAAATTGCAGTTAGACTAGTAGACGGAATTTTATACATTAGAGGAACTGCAGGATTTTCAAAAGAAGTTCCTATAGAGGGTGTAAATGAAATGCAAATTTTTGATTTCAAGTATAGAAACGGTGTCTTAACATTAAGAATAAAATAATTAGAGACTTTTTGCTAATTCTAATTTTTGAGGTAAATACTTGTCAGTAATATTTGTAAGACCATATTTTGAAAAGGCCTCAAGTTCTGCTTTACGTTTTAATCTTAGAAACACATCTAATTCTTTTTTCCAAATTCCATCCTGATATCTAGGATCTTTTTGAAGATCATAGCATCTCTTAATGTCAGATTCAGTCATCGGGATTGTTGGTAACTTGTATTTTTCAATATCAGTAGCCCATACACCAACCCATTTTGCATCTGGAACTGTAAGTTCTCTTAGATGAGCTGCATTAGCTGAGCCAGATTTTATGACCATTGCAATATGTTCTCCATACACATCCCCATCAGTGAGAACAATTACAGGTAGACCCATCTCATCATGTAGTCTTTTTAACAAAGTACGAGTTGAACGTGGAGCTTGTCCACCAGTATTGATAATTATAGATTTGAATTTTTTATCAATTTGTTCCTCTACAAATCTTGTAAAGAGACCACCTTTTTCAATTGCAATAACAATTTCTGCACTGGTATCGACTAATTCTGCAGTAGTTAAACTAGGGCCTATCGAATAACCATCTGGGTGATTTGACAAATTCATTGTTTTTCCTTCATAGCCAGGAATTGTGTATTCTATATTCAAATCACCAAAAATGGAGCTTCTCTCCTCAGGAAAGATATGGAAATCCTCCCTAGGTTTAGAAGTTACTGCTTCTAAATCGACAATAATATTATCAGATTCAGATTGATCTTCAAACTCAATAGCGAAAGCTTGGGATGAATAGTAGACATCTCTTAATGTTGATGATTTTTTTTCATGAGTTAATCTATTTGCAAAAAATGCCAACCACATTAATTGTGTAAATGATCTTAATTGTGCAGAATTTCTTGAACTTCTCACAGCAGCATTATTTCCTAAAATATACTGTCTGAGTTTTTTATCATAAACAATATTGCTTACAGAACGACTAGGTATAGAGAATTTAGGGAATTGACCATTATCTAAATCATCATAAATTTTTGCCCCATGACTTTTGAGCATTTCAAGAATATTCTTTTGCTTTTCATCAGCTTTTTTGCTTCGTGCATTAATTTTCTTTTGTTCTTTAGTTGTTTTCAATTTCTTTTTCCTCCTCTACTTTTTTAGTCTCAACTGCATTTTCATCCAATATCTTCTGGTAATTAGGTGCTTTTTTCTTTCCTGCAAGTTCTGTACAAAACTCTGCAATTAATGGAATATATTTTGCATAAAGGTTTGCCCTCTTTTTTGCCATATCTGCTTGTCCTCTTTTTGACATGTACGCTGCCAGTTTTCTTGACAAAAATTGCAATCCCAATCTTAATTCTCTTTCAATCTCTTGTCTATCAGCAACATTTTCTTTTCCTGCTGTTTTGTAGGGGATTCTAGTTGAGCAAATATGAGATACAATGATGAAAGGTGGATCGCCTTTTACTTTGTATCGACCCCAATCAGTATCATTAACCACTTTTAGAACTACATCGCTACCTTCATCATAAAGTAATGGAATCCTGTTGGCATATCTGTAAACATGAGGTCCTCCTGACTTAATATCACCACCATAAGCAATCCCCATCTCAATAATGAATGGGAAACCAGAATATGCCGAGGGTGGACGTTGAACCACTGCGGTAAAATCAGGATTAAAGAATTTCTTGATTCCTTTTTCTAAAGGTGCTTCACCTAATGGAGCCAAACAACTGGAATCCGGGGCCATAAAATCATCAAATTTTTGAAGGGAATCACTAAGTTGAACCAGTTCTTGATTTGTCAAAGTCCCCATTCGTTTTTCAGGTTTAAATTTTGCAAATTCTGCAAATTTTACTGCCGTTGTAGGTCCCACTCGTTGGAATCGTTTAGTCAAAAATGTAGTTAGGGGTTCTCCTTGAACTGTATTGGTTAGTTGTTTGTAATATTGACTTTCAGGATCCATGTCAACTGATTTTGATTGTGAATCTCCAAAATCCCAGTAGAATAATTTTTTGTTAGGTATATCAAGATCTTCAATTTTTATTTTGTTTAATTTCTCAAAATCCATTTTAAGAAAAGACATCAAGGCAATTACAACTCGTACTTGGCGTGAAAGAGTTTTCCATTTTTTCTTTGCTTTATCCATTATTGCAGTAAAACTTAGATTTTTCTTTGAGAGTCCTAAATCTTTTCGAACTTTTTCAATCATTGCATCATCAATTGTAGGAATTTCAAATTGTGATTCAACAATCATTCTTCTAATACGTTCAACATCAATTCCATGGGGATGAGGACGAATGATTGTTGGTGGTGGTGGAATTTCTTTTACAAATCTTGTGTGAGTAAATTTCTGACCTTTTGGATCATCAAAAGTGATTGATGCATATGGAGTGATTAACGAAGTCTCATAAACGTAATCACGAATTTTGTTACCTGCTTTTGAATAATCGCCCTCTAAACAAATACTTACAGACAATCCTTTTTTTGAAACCTCTTTTGTAGTATGTTTAACAATTACAGGTTTATTTTTTTGAATATCTAATAATATTTCAAATTGATTTTGAATTTCACCATCTGAACAACTTTTTACTGTAACTGGTTTGTTTGTTGTAATTTGCCCATAAAGAATTGCCATAGTTGCACCAAGTCCAAACATTCCTCTTGCTTGTTTTAGTCCAAATTTAGAACCATAAAGTACAGTTCCAAAAGCAAGGGGAATATGCTCAGCATCTATGCCAGGCCCATTATCCTTTACAGTCAAAATATAGGGCTTGGGATCGGGTTTTTCAGGCTCAACTGCCTTTATTGTTAAATGAACATCAGGAAGAATTCCTTTTTGATCACATGCATCCAATGCATTTTCAACAAATTCTCTTACAGCAGTATATAGAGATCTAGTAGGATTACTGAATCCGGCTAAATCACGATTACTGTAAAAGAACTCACTTGGAGAAATCTGATTAAATTTTTCTTTAATAGAAGACATCTTGATCTTCCCACAATTTCATTTTTTCTTGTTTTTCTTTTCTATTTGCAGCTTCTAATTTATTGTAAACTGGACCATGATTACTTCCACTTGAAATTGAAGATATTGCATCAACTGCTAAACGTAATTTACTTGAATCACCAATAATTGAAACAGTTTTTCCATAAACTGAGATATGTGTACCACTGAGATTTTCCATATTTCGTCTTGCTCTACCACCTTCTCCAATAATCCTCCCTTTTATCCTTTCAACATTAGCATTAGATTTTCCTGCAAACTCTCTTAGATCTATTACATGTAATGCATTTTCACCTTTTAGTAAAGTCATTGCATTTTCAGGTGAAAATCCTCTACCAATTGCAGTAACAATTTCCATAGCTTTGAAGGGTTGTATTTTTTCAACATCACCTAGGGTTTTAATAAAAACCTCTCCCGTATCGCCGTCAATATCTAAAGTAACATGGCAAGTCTCTTCAATTTTTAATTTAACATTGCCAGATTTTCCAATCAACACTGCAATTCGATCATTTGGAATACGAATTAATTTTTCAAAGCTCATTTTACAATATCCTCAAATATTTTATCTGGGTCTTCAATAGGAATTCCTCTTTTATTGAAGAATCTTCCAATGTTATTAATATCACGTTTAAGAAATTCTTGAGCGTTTGGATGTCTAAGATCAACACCAGATCCCAAATCAAAAACAATTAAGCCTTTTTCAGTTTTGAAAATATTGTATTCTGAAAAATCACCATGAACCAATTTTGCCTTTTTGTATAAATCTCCCAAAATAGATATGGCTTGAACATAGTCATTCTCATCAACTTCTGAAGTTAGTAATGACTTTGCCGGAGCACCGTTATCGCCTATGAATTCCATAGCCAGAACATTATTTGTTACATATAATGGTCTTGGAACAGGAATTCCAGCCTCATAACATTGAGTTAGATTTCGATATTCCTTTTTTGCCCACAGATAAACAAGATTTTTTGTTCCCTTTTTCAAGTGGGAGAATCTAGGATCCCCAAGAATATAGGGCTCACGTTTTTTAAAATTTGCAGTACTAACCAAATAAATTTTTAAAGCAACGTTTACATCATTCTCATCAACGCCCCAAAAGAGAACAGATTCCTTTCCAGCGCTAACAGACCCATTAACATATGCAATAACATGATCAGTAATCATTTTGTAAAGAGTCATGACAGTTGGTTTATCCAAAACTTCATTGACTACTTTTCCTTTTTTGAAT
Source organism: Candidatus Nitrosopumilus sp. (assembly GCA_035458995.1). Classification (GTDB taxonomy): domain Archaea; phylum Thermoproteota; class Nitrososphaeria; order Nitrososphaerales; family Nitrosopumilaceae; genus Nitrosopumilus. The sequence goes on along the minus strand of DATHYS010000119.1, from coordinate 1,063 downwards.
CCATCTTCTAGGGGTGATCGTTTTCTTTTTGATCTTAATTTATCATCTAATTTAGATTCTAATTTTTTACTAATTGTATCAGTCAATAGAAAGAGATACTCCTACTAGATAAAAGGGATTACTGTTAAAAACTAAAAAAGATTGTAAAGTAAAAATCAAATCAAACAACTTTACATGTTAAAAATTATCAAAAAAGGGACATCAGAAACTATCTTTACAGCATTTTCAGAACCAATACCAAGTTTTAGAGATAATGATACAGTTTCTTTTCCTGCCATGTTAATAATTGAAGAATTTTTTAGTAAAGATTCAGCTTCGTCTTTTTCAACAAATCTTTCGCCGTAATAATTTTCACTAATGTGCATAGTCAATTCACCTTCAATAATTTTTGTTCCCAATATTTTAGCATCACAGATATTCAACATAGATTGATTTTGATAATTAGTAGTTCGTACTGCGAATTGCATTACGCATATTTACCTTTCAAAGTAGATTTTGCACCACATGCTTCACAAATTAAAAATGAAATTCTATTTTCTTTGAGAATTTTTGTATCAGGGCTTTTACATGTTGGACATTCAAGATAATCTTTAACGTAAATTTGGAATAACCTTGTAAAATCATCAGGAGCTCTTCTACCTACAAACATGGCCTTATCTCCTAATCTTTCAGCTGGAACAGCAAATTCTTTTGAAAGATATTGAAGGACTTTATCTGGATCTCTTCTCAAAACCTTTGGGAATTCTGAAAAGTTTCGTAAGAAAGTCTTTTGACCTTCCCACATTACGTCTACCACAGGAAGCTCAAATCGAGTTTGGGATTCTTTATCAGTATCACCTAACTTGTCCTGAATACGTTTGAGTAGATTTTCGTAATCTGATTTAGTCATTAAAAAATAGTGCATGGTAGACCCTATATGGGTTTTGAAAAAGAGAAATCGTGTGGACCTTTTTTGAGGTTATTCCATCTTTCCTATTCGGAAGACGTTTGTACCACATGTTGGACATGTACCTTTTACGGCAGGACGTCCGTTCTTTAGTGTAGTTTCTTTGGGATCTTTGAT
>DATHYS010000118.1:0-10455 GCA_035458995.1 Candidatus Nitrosopumilus sp. | reverse complement strand
TTTTCTGAAGACCATCCTTTAGGCATACTACCAGGAATCTTTTTTGGTTCAACTTCTTTTGGATGTATTTCCATAGATTTAGGTAGTGCTTTTTTGGGAGGCGGCTTATCAAATGTTTCAACAATTTTTTCAGGGGTTGATGAATTTAATCTAGATTCCAAATAAACTGAATCTGAGTGATATAGGGGTTTGTTGTTTGATACGGCATCATAGATTGATTGCAATCGTCCAAGATCTCCATTTCCACCATCAATTAATTCTTGAATTTTGGGAAGCAGAGTATTTTCTTCTTGGGGCTCATCTTCAACTGAAAATGAAGAGTCTAATTTTTTTTCAAGATAAATTTTATCTGAACGATACAAAGGTCTCTTATTTTTCAAGAATTCTAAAATATGGTATAATCGTCCAGCATCCCCATTTCCTTCATCAATGAGGGCATCAACTTTTGCAATTGTTTCTGAAAGGGATAGATGTTGAAGTTGGGACATGTCTTCTGGTTAATTTTTGATTGAATCTAGTAAAAATAACTTTTTAAAATTTATTCACACAAAAATGAATTTTAGATGATAAATGTAACAAGGGATGATCGTAAAATAAAAAGCATATTTTGTGACTAATTTGTGACTATAACTTGATTTTAGATTTTTGAGTTAAAACCATCACAGATACAATGGACAATACAAGTATCATCATAGCCACAGAACCAAACTCAGGAATAACATGAGCCCCCATGATTTTCACTTCCTTTGAATTAGGCAATAGTGGAATAATTAATTGCTTAGTCCCTTTTGGAGATATATCCTTAATTTCAAAATCAAACATCTCTCCATCTACCCAAACAGTATTTGGATTCTCAATAAGTTCTGAAGGTAAATTGATAATTAATTCTTCACTTTCAGTATCTCCAGAAATTGTAAATGTCAAAGTTTTTTCATCGGGATTTACATGAACTGCATTTTGTAGATTAGTGTCTAAAATGTATTTTATTTTAAACCCCAAACCATCATCAGTGAATCCAGATGCAATTCTATCAATAGTTTGGACACTTCCAGGATTTGTGGTTACATGAACTACACCATTCATCCATTCATGAAGAATACAATAATAGTAAAAATCACCTTCATCATTGAATTGTCTTGTATAAGATTCTCCTGGGGAATATACACCGCTATCAAATAATCCATCTTCTTGAAAATCGCCTGTTTCAATACTTGATGCAGATACAGATGTTATGGAATGAAGTGCGCTATCTGCATTCTTCCAAGTTACAGAATCGCCAGGATATATTGTAATTTCGCCAGTAGTTACCCCAGTATCCTTTTCTGACCAAAAGTAAGGAGCTCCAGAGTGAGATGCACCACTAGGGATGGTTATTTCATATTCTGTTTGAGCAAATACAGCAACTGAAGTAGGGATTATAACTAAAAATGCTAATGCCAAAAAAACAAACAAGTTATTCATACAGATTTGAATTTCAATTTAATTAAAAGAGTTTACTCTGTTCATCAAGACACACATTATTGCTCTTGTTATTTATTAAATAGAAAAAAACAGTCAAAGTATGAGAATAGGCATAGCAATAGCAATAACAGGTTTAGCCATGTTTTCTACAGGCCTAGTAATGTTTTATCTGATTGAACTAGGCCAAACAGATCCAATACTGCGATTTATCAAAAATACAGGAACATTTGTGGGGATTAGTGGTATGGGAGTATTTCTAGCAGGAGTTTTACTGTATCTGATCAATAAAAACGAGCCACAACTAAAAGAACACACAGATGTTTAAGCTTGATATAGAATTTTTTTGTATTCCTCTACAGGAATTACAAATTTGCAACTCTTACAAAACAAAACTTCTTTGTTTTCTAATGATTTGATTTCAGTGGGGATTTTACCGCAATATAACGAATCAATTAAACATTGAGGGCAATTTGCAGCAAGTTTTTTCATCCCAAGTTCATTTGTTACATTCATGCTATTCTAGGGATTTTCAAATATATTAGAATCAAGTAGAATTCATACTAGTGCCAATCAGATAACCAAATTATAATAGCACATAGGAAAAACTATCAGAAATGACTGAAAAAATTTGGATTGGGAGAATTTATGTTAAAAATGAGGGAGGATATGAAATTATTTTAAAATCATTAAACCATTACAAAAATAGATTAAAAACTCTAAATGAAAGTCCAGAATTAAAAGATGCTGCAGCAATGTTTGCATCGGTGCTAAATCAGCAAGCAAGAAAAACAGTTCCAAAAATAAACGAGGTCATAGAAAAAATTCACAAAAGTCTAGAAGATACTCTAGCTATGAACGAACTTGAAGAAGAGAGACAGTTTTTAGAAAAAGCATTAACATGCTATGAATCAGATATCCATAAAGCTGAAGATACAGGTCATGAGTATTTTGTGAAATTAGTTGGAGACATGGGAGAAGCAAGAAATGATTTGAAAAGAATTAAGATAGCCTTAGAGAAAATTAACGAGTTTTCATAGTTTTACAACCCTTGCAAATACCAATCAAAATAGGGTATCAGAGCCTTACACTGTTTCTTTTTTTCGGATTCATCAGAAGAGTCCTGAATTTTCTGGATTTTGCCTTGAAGATATTCTGAAATTAATTCACTTTTAAAAAAAGGCTTGATCTGATTCAAAGTGTCAAATATTTTTTCAGAAGGAGTATTTTCAAAATCTTTTAAAATTATTTTTATTTCTTCTTCTAAAGACATGAATGTTTTCAGTAAAGCCCATTATTATTTGATAGAGTTAGAAGATATCCTCATCATCCCAAGTTAGACGAAATTTTCCTGTGACTCGAAACATGTTGATTTTGCCACCTTTCTTGAATTTGAGTTTGTATGATTTATGAGAAACATCCTCAATTTCCAAACTTACACCATCTTTGGTTGTTTGGAAAACTATAGGGTTGTTGGAAATTTGCTTCCATTCTTCATCTTCAAAATCCATATAAAATTTCGTATAGAGTAAACCCATAATTCCATAATAAATAACCCTGAATAAATAACTAGATGAAATCCTATTTATCCAATGAAATTACAGGTGAGAGAATTCCTAGATTACTTACGATTGTGGGAAAGATGATCTCAAAATCTTTGTCTTTACGAATTATCTCAAAAATATGATTGATCAGTTGTTGAATGGTCAAGTGTTCATCATGGTATAGTGTCTTTTTTGGGTTTTTGGCAGAATCTAAAAGAGTGAAACCGCTATCAACTAGAATTAAATTTCTCAATAAGGAATTTGCCAGTGTGATTTTTTCATCGACGTCTTTGTGGAAATAGTCAGTATCTAATTTCCTTATTTTTAATTTTAAATCATGGTAAGTGTTGTTTGTATTTCTCTCAATTCTATGCTGTAGTCGTTCTTCATAATTTTCTGTGGGAACATAAAATTTCATGTTTCCTTTATGGTTTACAGAGATGATCTCTTTTTCCAGTAGAGAGTCTCTTGTTTTTTCAAATGTTGTTTTTGCCATAAATTCTGGAACAATTTGTTTCAGTAACGCATTATGATGAAGATTTGGATTGTTTTTTATCATTTCAAATACAACTCGTTCTCGCTCGTATGTTTCAGCATCAGGCTTGAATTGACTCATCATTACTAGGTCGACCTATATAATACAGGTCAACTATTAATTAGTTTTGTAAAATAGATTGAAGGCTAGGCATGTCAGAAATAATTCAAGAGTCCGATTCTGACTCAGCCATCTCATCAAGCTTCTTTTTTACTGCTTCAGCAACTTCTTGCTTTAGCTTGTCTTCTTCTTCAGCAAGTTCCTTTTTGAAACGTTTTTCCCAGTAACCCTTTACCAATAGAAATCATATTGTATCGGATCACGTTGGAAATAAGCTCTTCTAAACAAAGGATTAGAGTAGATGAAAGATAATTTTAGGATTTTAATGTAAAAAACAATCTAGATATCATAAATTTATCATATTGTATAATGGAAAGCCAATTAGTCCAATCAATCAAGATTCAAAAAAAAGTTCACTGATGAATCGTCCATCTGTGTTAAATACAAATTTTGAAAGGCAAATCACCTAACACACCGTGAAGTTTGATGAGAGATCATCAAATTTTCATGAATTTTCAATAAATTAAAAAAAAGAAAAATCAATCACACTATTTTGTTTGTGTGAAAGGAGTTATCCAGGTTTGGATAATGTTTTTGTTTAATTCAGCAAAGGCATTAACGTTGTCGTTGAATGTTTTGAAATTTTGAACAGTTGCATCAATGGCAGTTTTTACCAATTGGTTGTTTACTGTGCTTGCTTGAACAAATTGCTTGTTGGTATCAACAATTGCAGTTTTTGCAGAATCTGGAATTTCTGTGTTGATTCCGGATTTTTTTGCAAATTCTTGTTGAATTGATACTGCAGCGTTAATTGTTTTTTGACAAGTTTTCATACATTCGTTTTGCAATTCTGTTGCAGATTGAAAATATTGTGGGGTAAGTTTTGTAACATTTTCAAAGTATTTCTGAACATTTTGCTTGTACATTGCAAATGCGTCGCTGTTTTGAGATTGTGTACTCATGTTATGAGCATCATATTAGTAGTATATAACTATTGGTAATGAGTGGTAATGAATGTCAATTAGAGGTAAGTGATGAGAGATTTTGGCTAATTTAGCCATGATTTTGTTTGTTCAAATGCACAAACAGGTGTTTGTTCAAATGAACAAACATTTTGGAAATCAGATGATAGAAAATAGTTGAGAAAAAGAATCATTTTAAAATTGAATTTGAAGAGATTATTCTTTATCGATAAATTCGTTAACGCCAGGTGGTTCTGGTGCCAATCCCTTTCTCTTTCTAATATCAGCTACGGCTGTAGCTAGCATAGATTTTGGAACTTCAGTCCATTCCTTAAATGATGTATTCCAGGTTGCACGTCCTGCAGTTTGTCCTCTCATTGCTTCAGATAGTGTAAATGTCTCAGAAGCTGGAATCTCACCAACAACAATACTTGATGCACCTTTCTGCGACATGTCAAGTACTTTACCACGTTTACCTGAAAGTATAGTTGCAACGTTTCCAACTAGATCAGTTGGGACACGAACTTCAATTGCCAATGTTGGCTCCAATACGGCAGTACCTGCAGTTAGCAGTGCTCCCATACATGCTCTTCTTGATGCAGGGCCTAATTGAGACAAACCCCTGTGAGCTGTGTCTTCGTGAGGAACAAAGTGAGTAAAGATGAATTTACAATCCCTCATCTGTTCTTTACAGAGAGGTCCTTCTTTCATTACTTCTTCAAATCCAGAATTAATAGAATCAGTTGATTCTTGAACAAACTGAACACCTTTTGTTCCGTTAATCAAAACGTTTCCACGAGAGTCAAATTTCATAATTCTCTTGATTGTATCAGTATCCCATCCAGCACCTTTGAGTAAATCAGAAACTACTTTTTTGTCTTTGATGTCGCTGATTTCACCAGTTCTTAGCATATGTGCAATTTCAGGTTCTAGAGGCTCTACTTTCATGAAAATTTTATTGTGTCTATTTGGAGATTTTGCCATGATTGGCTCACATGCAGCTTTTACAGTTTCTCTGTAGTTAATCAAAGGCTCAGATGTTACAATCTCACATTTTGCATCTTGGATTCTGTGGGTTGCAACATCAAGGTGTAATACACCCATTCCTGCAACGATGGTCTCTCCAGATTCCTCATCAATTTTTACAATAAGATTTGGATCCTCAATGGTGAGTTGCTTTAGAATCTCAACTAGTTTAGGTAAATCTTTAGGATGTTTTGGCTCAATTGCAATTTGAACGACTGGTTCTGAGACATATTTTACACCTTCAAACATAGGAATGTCTTTGACTGAAGAAAGTGTGTTTCCTGCTCTACATTCAGTCAATCCCAATAATGCCGGAATGTTTCCTGCACCTAATTCGCCAACTTGCTCTCTTTGGTTACCCATAAAGAAATTAACAGATTGAACTCTACCTTCCCTTTTCTCATCTATAATATTGATAGTTTGACCATCTTTGATGGTACCAGAAAATAGTCTTCCAATTGCAACAGGACCTGCTGCAGGATCTAAAACCATGTTTAAAACCATCATAATTGTTGGACCATTATCATCACAAGCAAGTAATGCTTTACCAACATCAGATTCTAAATCGCCTTTCCAAATTTGTGGAATTCTATACTTCACGGCTTCATGAGGTGCGGGATGATGATTAACGACCATTCCAAGAACTGCGTCAGCTAGTGGTGCTTTCTCTACAAGGTCCGGAACTTTTTCATTTTCATATGCATCAATTACATCTTTGAATGTGATTCCTCTTTCTTTCATTAGTTCAAGGTTAATTGCCCATCTGTCTTTTGCAGAACCAAATGTTACACTAGAATCCTGAATTGAAACTTTCCATTTTTCTTTGTATTCAGGTTCAGCATATGTATCGATTAATGTGTTAAAGTTTGAAACAACTTCAGCTAGTTGGGCTTGCATTTTTTCAGGAGTTAATCTGAGTTCCTTGATGAGTCTATCTACTTTGTTGATAAACAAAACTGGTTTTACTCTCTCTTCAAGTGCCATTCTAGTTACAGTTTCAGTTTGGGTCATGATGCCTTCTACTGCATCACATACTACTACAGCACCATCAATTGCTCTGAGACTTCGAATTACCCTTCCACTAAAGTCGACGTGGCCGGGAGTATCAATCATGTTGATGACGTATTCTTTATCATTTTTGGTAAAGTGTAATGTTACATTTGCTTGGTAAATTGTAATTCCTCTTTCTTGCTCTTCTTTATCAAAGTCCATTGCAAGAGCTTTTCCTGCAGCAGATGGAGCGATAATTCCAGAGTATGCTAAAAGGCTGTCACTCATGGTTGTTTTTCCATGGTCTACGTGAGCAATTACACCAAAGTTTCTAATTTGGTCCTTGTTCTTGATGATTTTTAGAACCTCACCAGTAGACTTGAATTTTACCATATTCGCAAAACTTAGGATTCAGGTATTAAACCTTAGCCTTCCAAAGGATCAGTAAATCATTTGGTTAGAAACATCACGAATCTTTTTTGCTGTGACAAAATGGCATTCCTTTTTTCCTTTCTTTTTGGCTTCATTTAATGAAATTAGTTGGGAAAAGAAAATGCAAAAGATCACCTGAGAGAGTTTTTCTGAAGGCACATTAGGATGAACCACATTGATCCCAATTTTTTTGAGATTTCCTCCAAGTTGTTTTGAATGAAGGTTTTTCTCCTCAAAAATTATTACAGTATCGCCTTTTTTTGCAGAAAACAATTCCATGTGAGAAAACTGCTCAATTCTACAATAATGAACATCATACCCCAAAAGCTCGTAAAATTTTGCAGCGCAATACATCGCTATAGGAAAAGTATAGAAATTTCCTAAAACAAAAATTCGTTTTGAGAGTTTGGTCTTTTTTAGAGAATTTTGAGCATCCTTGAACAAGGAAATATTTGGAATTTTGATGTTTTTTACTAAAGAGATACAGGTTAGCGCACTTTCTAAAAATGAAATACTGCCAGCAGTGAAGGTTCCTGAATTAGGAGAGGAAAGAAGAATCATCCCATCTGATGCTTTTGCCAATCTACTCTGAGATTGAGAGGTTATTGCAATTGCTTTTTTTGCAACCTTTGCCACCCTGATGTTTGTAATGGTATTTCCAGAAATAGATACAAAATAGACTTGTTTTGATTTTACTAGTCCTTTATTTTGATACAAGTCAAGTGGATCCATTGCTTTTACCAATCCTTTTGAAAAAGACTCTGCAAGTAAAGAAGAAACCAAAGAATCTCCGCTACCAGAAAAGATGATATTTTTTTGTGTTTTTGTAGATAGAGTTTTTTGTTTTTTGAATGATTTTAGAAAATCTAATTGTAGGAAAATATCACGTTCATATGCTTTAATTGAATTCATGATAGAAATTAATTTTTGACATATATTAGAAAAACTATTCAAAGTAGGTTTTGGTATTTATTACCAAAATTCAGGAAACATGTATGGAAATTTCTGTCGGACACACTCCTGATTCAGATGATGCATTCATGTTTTATGGAATGTTTACAGACAAAGTCCCATCTTCAGATTTTAAGGTAAACCACGTTATAGAAGATATTGAGAAATTAAACAGAAAAGCAACAGAACCAGAATTGGACGTCACTGCAGTTTCAGTTCATGCATGTGCATACATTCCAGGATATACAATCTTGAGAAGTGGGGGAAGTTTTGGGATTAATTATGGTCCAATTGTTACTGCCAGAAAACAGATGACAATTGATGAAATTAAAAAATGCAAGATTGCAATTCCAGGAAAAATGACATCGGCATTTCTTCTATTACAATTAATGATTGGGAAATTTGATTATGTTGAAATGAATTTTAGTGACATTCCAGAAGCTGTCAAATCAGGCAAAGTGGATGTAGGTCTAGTAATTCATGAAACTCAATTATCTTATGAACAAGAAGGTAATGTCAAAATTTTAGATGTTGGAGAATGGTGGGATAAAACCACAGGTGGACTTCCAGTGCCACTAGGAATCAACGTAATGCGAACAGACCTAGGCATGGATACAATAGTGAAATTTGACAAATATCTTCAGGCCTCAATTGAATTTGGAATAGAGCATTTTGATGATGCCATCGAATATGCAATGCAGTATTCCAGAGGAAAAGACAGAAGCCTAATTGAAAAATTTGTAAAAATGTACGTAAACAAAGTTACTGTAAACATGGGAGACCCAGGGGAAGAATCCATTAGAAAATTATTTGAAATGGCAAAAGAAAAGGGACTCGTTCCAGACTTTGAAATCAGTATTGCCAGCAAGTAATTATAGAACAGAAAAAAATTAGCAATATGGGAGACGGTATTGGAGGCGCAGTACTCAATATTCTTAGTAATAATGCATTTGAATTGTTAGTCAGCCATACACGAAAAGACAATCAAGAACAATATGGAAAAGTTGAAAAAATCATCATGAGTAAAATTGATGATCCAGAACAGCCACAATATGAAGAAAAAACTAAAGAGGATTTAGAGAGAGCACTAAAAGGAAAATTTGTTTCGTGCAATGTTCAATATAGAGATGAAAAAACAGATGCACTAGTATGCAACGTCTTTGTTCAAAGGCCTCCTGAAGGATTTTAGAGATTCTCAATATTTGAGGAAACATCATGGATGAAGATTTTGAATTGTTAGAAAAAGAACTAAAGGTAAATGATCAAAGAATCAAAAAACTCGAAGAACATAAAAAATCAGTTGAGCCAGAATTGAAAAATCCAAAATCAGAAGAGGACAATCAGAGACTTTTTGAAACAATGAAAAGAATTGAAAAAAATTTGAAAATAGAGTATAAAAAACGAGATGGCATCATCAATGCAATAAATGCCAAAACAAAATCATAGATTTTCACTCGAAAAAAAATTCAATGATGTAAATTCTCAGATGGCAGCCTTAAATGCCAATTGCTTTGCAGTGCCAGAGATTTTTCGTCTAAATGAAATTTTATAGTAAATCAAAATTCCCAATAATTCCAAATATTCAACAAATCCTACAGTGTAAAAATGCATCAGCCAACCATCCAACATATGATCAATTGAGGCTATTGCAGCACTCATCTGAGGAAATGCAGTTACAAATCCTACAGGAGCAGCAAGTGTACCAAATATCCAATCAGATGGAGTCATGTTCTTTGCAGTGTCAATTACATGGTTCTGGTGATCATCTACATCTGGAATATATTGCATTTTTTGATCAGCATGAATTGAATGTCCCTGATCAATTGCAAAAATCATACCACCTAAAATTAAAAGCATTACAACAGATTCGCCAAAAATTATGATTCCACGTTTACCGTGTTGGAATTTGAAAATTTGTCTCTCAAGCATAGTTCCAAAAACACCAAGCTTGTTCTTCTTTGCAAGCATGATTATGCCAAGTGAAATTGCAGTAATTACACCCAATGATCCAAGCCAATCATCAGAAACAAATTCTACAAATAGCAATCTTGCAGGCAAAAGAACACCTCCCATAACACCAAATACAATCAGAGATTCAAGTTTTGAATTCAACCAGAAGATTTGGCTCGTTATTGCATATAATATAGTGACCAATTTTTTCCTAGTGCCAAAAATAATAACAAGAAAATGGCTAATATATGATGAAATTCTAAATTATGTTGATTTGGTTCTAGTAGATAAAAAAATTCTGGCAGGAGGAATTGCATTGTTCATTGCAGGAATTATAGTTGCAAACATATCTCCTGAAGAACCAGCAGGCCAATCAGGGATGAGTGATGAAGAGATTGTTGATTTGTTGATAGCCGAAGATCAAAATCAAGCTTATGAAATGCTGTCGATGATTTTATTCCTTGTAGGGTTTTTACTTATTCTGATTAGTTTTGGAGCTAGAAGGAATAAAGATACCGCAAAAAGAAAAGAAAAGAAGCCTGCTGAA
>DATHYS010000117.1:0-3004 GCA_035458995.1 Candidatus Nitrosopumilus sp. | reverse complement strand
TCATTTTTCTAGTAAAGACCATGTTTATGAAAAATTATTAAAAAAATTCCCTGATCAAAAAGAAAGAATCCATGAAATTTTGATGCCAACACCTATTGATGGCAAATTTGGTCCAAGTGTTTCAAAGTCATTAATGAATTTATTATTACCAATTTCAAAAAATCCATCACTTGTTAGACAGATTACAAATTACTTGAGAGAAGAAAGAAAGCTGTACAATAAAGAAAAATTTGATCTTGTAATTAACGATGGGGATATGGGTTCTAACATTCTAGCCAAAAATAGAAACATTCCCAGTTTGTTTGTTACAAATCAATTTAGACCTAAATTGTATAGTTCAAGATCATATCTTTATCCATCATTAATTTTTGTTGCAAAACAAATTGCCAAAGCATCAAAAATTCTTGTTGCAGATTCACCACCACCATATACAATGTGTGAATATAATCTAAATTTCATAAAGGAAGTACAAGAAAAAATTATCTATGTAGGGCATTTTACTAACAGCAAAAAAATTCAGAAAGAAAATGAATCAGATCTGGAAAAATTGGTTAAAAATAATGAATTTGGTTACTGGATGAGAACAGGAAACAAATCAACTAATGATGGCACTGGTCAAAGATATGAAGAGGTTTTTCATAAAGATGAAATGAAAAATGAGAAAAGAATAATCTCTCATGCAAGAAATGATCCCAATATAGATTCAGTAGTTGGAAAAGATGGAAAAAAATATTCAATATCAGAAGCATTGGAGAAGAAAATTGATTGGATACAGATTGATATTGGTTTTCTTTCAGAGCAGGAAAAAGATACAATTTTGGATTTATGCAAATATGCAGTTGTTAATGGTTCTCATACAGTAATGGGTGAAATAATGGGTGGAAAATCAAAGCCAATAATTGGAATTCCAATTTATGATGAACATACTAACAACATCAGATGGGCAGAAGAGAAGAATCTGGGAGTATTAGCCATAAAAACAAATCAAGTGACTAGAGGTATTTCAAAAATTAAAGAAAATTATGAGGAATTTCAGGATAATCTCAAAGAATTCTCAAAGAACTTTCTTCCTGATGGAGCAGAAAATTCAGCAAAAATTGCTGCTCAGACCTTGGAAGAAAAGAGATAATAGATTATTTTGATGATTTTTGTTCGTCTGGCACGCGGGATTTCGATGGGCGAACGGACCGAAAGGGATGATGAAAAAATCCGTGTGTCAGACAATATCGATCAGTCAATATTGTGGGAACGCTTTTATGGAAAAAATTAAGCCAAATCATCAGTGCCTAACTGTCCAGAATGTACATCACGAGAGAAAAAGAAGATTGAAGCAAAATACATAGAAGATTTTCCAGAAGAAGAGGACAGAAGTAGAGACGCTTTATTCAAATTATTTGATGAAATTGACATTCCAATGAAAATGGATGAGAAGAATAGAAGACATTTCATTTGTAAGAGATGTGGATTGTATGCAACAAGAGAAGAGGTTTCAGATATTAGATTCAAGTTAAATCAGAAAGAAAGAACGCGTGATGATAAACACGATGACTATCTTGAATGGTGGTCAAAAAGTAAAAAAGAAAAAGCAGAAAATTAGAGTGGTTTACCATGGTAAAAAAGAAAGAAGATGAAATTCCAGAATGGGTTACTGATGAAATTCAAAATGCAAAATTTAAGAAACCTGAAGAGTTAAAAAAACAAGGATACATTCTAGAATTTTATTATGAAGACAACAAGATTGATGTTCAGTTGTATGATGCAGTAGAAGACGGACGACATATTGTTACAATGGATGTACCAAAGACTATCAAAATTGATGATTTACTAAAAGGTGAAGTGTATGAATTTGTCTTTGATCAGCACAAAGCACCACTAAGCAAAAAAGTATCAGAATTTTTAGAAAAAGAAAAAGAAATTGATATGAAGGCAATATATCAATTTGATTTGAAATCATTAGAATTGTTAGATGTAGGCTCTAGTGAATCTGCAGATAGCGATGATGAAGAATAGATTAATCTTTTTTTGTAGAATCTAGTTGTTTTTTGAAAGACTTTCCTAAAATTGGATTGATAAAATAAGGAAATGTATTCTTCATCCATACTGCGCCCCGTACTACAGATGGAACAATTATTTCCAATCTTGGGGAATTTGCTGCCTTTAGGATTGCTTTTGCAACAGTCTTAGAACTAAGCGATGTTGGAGAAAATTTAGGCATGTTTTCAAATGACGGATGTTCAAAGAAATTAGTTCTAACCATAATTGGACTAACTACTGTAATTCCAACCCCAGAATTTTTTAATTCATGTTTAAGACCTTCTGAAAATCCCAACATTGCAAATTTTGATGCACAGTATGAAGCAATTCCAGGTAAGCCAAAGCTTGCAGCTACTGATGCTACATTTACAATATGACCAGATTTTTTCTCAAGCATTGATGGAAGAAAGTTTTTGATGCAGTAAACCATTCCAAAATAATTAGTTTCCATCTGTGATTCTATTTCGTCTATGCTAAGATCAGATACAGAACCATATATTGCAAAGCCTGCATTATTTACTAGAATATCAACTGAATCAAATTTTTCTAAAACTGTTTTTGACATTTCTTTGACTTGTTGTTTATCAGATACATCACATTGACAAGTCAGTGTGGTAACATTGAACTTTTTTAATTCATGTGCAACCTGTTCAAGTTTTTCCTTTGTTCTAGAAATTAATATGATGTTAGCTCCAAGTTTTGCAAATTCTATTGCAGATTCTCTACCAATTCCAGATGATGCTCCAGTGATTAAAACAACTTTATCCTTGAAATTCACAAATGAGAAAAAATCGTTTAAAGATAAAGTGGTTTCTATGAAGATTTTGGTATTTTACTCAAGGCTAATTTTACCAAAAGTAGCCTCGTAACTGCTATTGGAACATAGTATGTCGCGATTCTCCACCCAATTACGGCATCCCAACCTACAACTCCTTCAGTGATTTCAAAGGCAAATGGATCTAAATTGTTG
>DATHYS010000116.1:0-19417 GCA_035458995.1 Candidatus Nitrosopumilus sp. | reverse complement strand
TTTGCTTATTTCAGGAGAATCTTCAACATGAAGAATTTTCATATTATATGAAATACAATGGAATTGATAAGAACAAGTTTGCCCATTTGAACAAACTTTCAGATTTCAAAGAAAAGTGCGATCAAACCTCAACAAATAAAGACATGAAATAATTTTGAATCCATATTGTCAAACAAGATAAAGTGCTCCCACATTCTAGTTGAAAAGCAGAGTGAATCACTTGCAATATTAGAAAAGATCAAAAACGGTGAAAAGTTCGGTAAACTGGCCAAAGAATTTTCAACTGACAAAGGTAGTGGAAAAAAAGAAGGGAGTTTAGGCTATTTTACAAAAGGAATGATGGTCAAACCATTTGAAGATGCAGCATTCATACTTCAAGTTGGAGAAATTTCAGAACCAATTAAAACAGAATTTGGTTATCACATCATCAAAAGATTTGCATAAATTATTTGGCAGACTTTGATTGCTTTATTTTTTCAAAATCATCATTAATTTTCTGACTAATTTTCTCAAAATCTTTGCGGATTTCTTTGTGTAATTTTTTCTCTTTTTCCATCAAATCTTTCATTTCTTTTGATTTATCGGAGTTTGACAACAAAAATAAGATGAAATAAATGAGTTTAGAATAGTTTTATCAATTTCCACACCTAAAAAACCAAAATAAAATACACAACATTTTTTTTCAGTTATGAAAATAAAGCGTTTATGGTGCTTACAATGGGAACATTAAATGAAATTTTAGAGTATTTGGATAAATCCATTAAAAATTTAGCAAAAGAGTCTGTTGATAATTTAGAGATAGATGGAGGATTAGCAGGAATTTTAAGTTTTCTTGAAAATCAATTCGATGTAAGATTAGAAAATATGCTTGTTGCAAAAAAAAGCAGCATCCATCATTTAGAATCGGGAATGAAAAATAAAGTGATTCAAAGAAAACAGATAGTCATAGACAATATCAGAAAACAATTCGAAAATTAAAGAAATGCATCCAACCCTTGTTTTTGAGATTCAATCTCTTGATTTTTTTCTAATACCTGAGTCATCTTACCGCCCATAGATTTAGCTGCAGTCATTTTTCGTTTTCCAATCCAATAATAGGTTTCATCAATAGTATCTTTTGCAATTAGAACTACTAGTTTACCAGTATCTTTTCTTCCAGTTCTGCCACGTCTTTGAATATATCGTACAGAGCTTGGAACATTATCATAAAAAATAACTTGGTTTACTTCAGAAATATCTAGTCCCTCTTCACCCACACGAGTTGCAACCAATACTTGAAAAACACCATCTCTAAATTTTTGTACAGTTTCAATCTGTTTTTTCTGTTTTAGTCCAGTGTCACCTGCTTTGCCAATTAATATTCCAGCACTAATTCCCAATTCAGTAAGTTTATTGAAAATCAAATCAACAGAATCACGATAACTAGTAAAAATCAGAGCTTTGCCAGGAACAGAATCAAGGATTTCTTTGAGTTTAGGGATTTTTGAATGCTCAATTCCATGAGATTGTGCTTCTTTGGCCAATTGAATTGCTCTTGTAAAATTAGGATCAATTTCAAACAATTCCTTCACACCAACGCCTTTTTTTGCCTTAGTACGGTCACAGAATTTTAGAAATGGAGTAATTCCGTGAGCTTCTAGCATACTTAGAGCATAATGAATTCTAATTGCTGTAAACAAAGGTTTTGCAGAGCGTCTATTTTGATTCAATACAAACTGTCTAATTCGAAGTAATGCAGAAAGAGATTTTTGTTCGGCTAGACGAATTCCATTTTTCCTTAATTGATCATATCTTTCATCTAATGCAGATTTTAGCAATGTTTGAATTGTTTTTAATTCAGGTGGAAGTTCAACATTGATCCATTCGGTATTAGTTTCTTGAGTGTATGGTTTTACATCAGGGCTATCTTCAGTTCTTTCAGCAACACTAGAAATTTTTAACTTTGTTAAGATTTCAGTTGCTTTTTCCTTCTCACTAGGTAACGTAGCAGTCATTCCAACTAATCGTGCAGGCGTATTTTCAAACCATTGTGCAATTCCAGAATAAGCATAGTCACCAATAGCTCTATGAACTTCATCAAAAATCACAAGATTGAATTGATTTGGTGAAACTATTTCCCGATTAAAATCATTTCTTGCAATCTCAGGGGTTGCACATACAATACTATTATTCCACAATTTTGTTCTTTTTTGAATAGCATCTTCACCAGTAATTATGGAAATATCATCCAAAGTAAGATTATTTTTTAGAAATTCATAATGCTGATTTACTAAAACTCGGGTCGGAGCTAAAAATAAAATGCCACCAGTTCCTTTTGATAAATATTCAGAAATCACATGTAATGCAACTGCAGTTTTTCCTAATCCAGTAGGCAAAACAACTATGCAGTTTTCTTCAATAGCTTGATTTGCAAGATTAATCTGATACTCCCGTTTTTCTATAGAATTTGGTTTAACGTATTTTTTTTCAACAAATTCAGCCATGTGACAATATAAAATCAAAATTTATTGATTTTATCCTTTTGTATGACAGAAAACTGCCCACCACTCAATAATGAACAAAGATTTCTAAAAAAACAGGCACAAAAGATTCAAAAATTACATTCAAGTAATTTTTAAATCTCAAAAAAAGGATATTGTCATTACCTATGCCTAAGAAATCAGAACCCAAAATTACAGAAAAAGAAATTGAAAGAAAACTTAGGGAAGAATTACAAACTCTGTATTTGGAATTAGCTATAAAGAAAGAAGATTACAAAAAGAAAAAGAAAATCAAGACAAAGATTGATGTTTGAAAAAAATTGAAAATCAGACATATTCGAGAAACTTAAAAGATATTCTGATCGCAGTTAATCTTTGAAATAACGTGATCCATATATTGAACACTCAAACAGAATGGGTATGAGTTCTTTTGACAGACCAAACTGGGATGAATATTTTATGTTACAAGCAGAGCTTGCAAAACTCCGTTCAAATTGCATGACAAGGCAAGTAGGTGCAGTAATAGTAAGGAATCACAGACAATTAGCAACTGGATATAACGGAACTCCACCAGGAATCAAAAATTGCTTTGAAGGAGGTTGCAAGAGATGCCAATTAAGAATGGAAGGCAAAATTGAATCTGGAGCATCATTGGACAGATGTCTTTGCAACCATGCAGAGGCTAATGCAATAATGCATTGTGCAATTTTAGGAATTGAGGCAGGAATTAAAGGAGCAGTGCTTTACACAACATTTGTACCATGTTTGGAATGCACAAAAATGGCAATTACTATTGGCATTAGAAAATTTGTTTGTCTTGATGCATATCCAGAGACAGATTATGATTTGCTAAAAGAAGCAGGAGTTGAAGTGATTAGTTTGGAGAAAAACAAAATCGCAAAATGGGCAAAAGAACTAGTAGCTAAATACGAAAATTCAGAGTGATAAAATGCAAGTAAATCTACCTGAAACTAAAAAGATTGAATCAATGCCTGCATCAATGTTAGTATCAGCAACATATGACAATAATTCAAAATCAGCTGTGCTAAAATTCTACGAGCCCGAATCTAAAAAATTAATTTTATGGAAAGATGAAATCGGCCACAAGCCATATTGTTATTCAAGACTATCCCCAGATGAGTTAGATTTTCTTCAAGAAAGAGACGATATTTTAGAAATCAAAACTGTTCAAAGGTATGATTTGATAGAGGATAAAGAAATTGACATGTCAAAAATTACTGTTGCAGACCCGCTTGCAATAGGAGGGACAGCAGGTGACAAAAGTATCAGAAACGTAATTGAAACTTGGGAATCAGATATCAAATACTATGAAAATTATTTGTACGACAGAAAATTAATTGTTGGAAAGTATTATGAGATTACAAATGGGGAAATAAAACCACATGATCTAGAAATTTCAGATGAGGTAAAAATTGCACTGAAGAGTTTGCTGTGGGATAAAGTTGATAGTGAGAGCATGGTAGATGCTGAAGAATTTAAAAAATACATTTCTGAATGGGCAGACTTGCTTAACCAGCCAATACCCAAAATCAAAAGACTAAGTGTAGACATTGAGGTAGAAGCAGAGATCGGTCGTATTCCAGATCCAAAACTTGCAGAAAAAAAAGTCACAGCAATAGGATTGAAAGGTTCAGACGGATTTGACCAGATTTTTGTGCTCAAAACAGAAGGTACTGAAGAAGGAACAAATGAACTAGACCAAAATATCAAAGTAACATTTTACGAATTAGACAAAGAAAAAGAAATGCTTCAAGATGCATTTCAAATCATCAAAACTTTTCCATTTGTTCTAACATACAATGGAGACGAATTTGATTTGCCTTATCTTTACAATAGGGCTGAAAGATTAGGGATAAAAAATTCAGAAAATCCATTTTACATGATGAGAGACTCTGCAACTCTTAGGGAAGGAGTCCATCTTGATTTGTACAAAGTTCTTTCAAACAGGTCTTTCCAAATCTATGCATTTAGTCAAAAATATACTGACTTTTCTCTAAACAGTGTATCAAAGGCTCTACTAGGAAAAGAAAAGATAGATTATGGATTAGAGTTTGACGAATTATCATTATACCAGACTGCAAATTATTGTTACAATGATGCTCTGCTAACATACGAACTAACTAGTTTTAACAAAGATTTGATGATGGATTTACTTGTAATCATTGCAAGAATTGGAAGAATGCCAATTGACGATATTGCAAGGATGGGAGTATCGCAGTGGATTAGAAGTTTGTTGTATTATGAACATAGACGAAGAAACTGTCTAATTCCAAAACGTGAAGAACTGCAAAGACGTTCCGAAGGAGTAATGTCTGATGCAGTAATCAAAGATAAAAAATATCGAGGTGGACTAGTAGTCGAACCAAAGGAAGGAATTCATTTTGATGTGGTGGTAATGGATTTTGCTAGCCTATACCCAAGCATAATCAAAGTTCGAAATCTATCATATGAAACAGTAAGATGCCCACATGAAGAATGTAAGAAAAATACTATACCTCAAACCAACCACTGGACTTGTTCAAAGAAGAATGGTTTGACGTCAATGATTATTGGATCACTGCGAGATTTGAGAGTAAACTACTACAAGAGCCTATCAAAGAAAGAGACACTGACTGATGATCAACGCCAGCAATACACAGTAGTCAGTCAAGCACTCAAAGTAATTCTAAATGCTAGCTATGGGGTAATGGGTGCTGAAATATTTCCACTGTACTTTTTGCCAGTAGCAGAAGCCACAACTGCCATAGGAAGATTTACAATTTTAGAAACAATCAAAAAATGTGAAGAGGCAGGAATCGAGGTCCTATATGGCGACACGGACTCTTTATTCATAAAAAATCCAACTCAAGAGCAAATTCAAATCGTCATAGAACAAGCAAAAAAAGATCACGGGGTAGATTTAGAGATTGATAAAACATACAGGTATTGTGTACTTAGCAATAGAAAGAAAAATTATCTTGGAGTAACAAAATCAGGCAAAGTAGATGTCAAAGGATTAACAGGTAAGAAATCCCATACACCGGCATTTATCAAAAATTTGTTTTATGAATTAATTGATGTTTTATCTAAAGTTCAAACTATGGAGGACTTTGTAAAGGCAAAACAAGAAATCTCAGAAAAAATTGCAACATGTGGTAAAAAAGTCGAAGCAAAAGAAATTCCATTAGAAGAATTGACATTTAATGTGATGCTAAGTAAAGCACCATCAGAATATGTCAAAACTATTCCTCAGCATATTAGAGCAGCAAAACAATTAGAATCTATTAGAGAAATAAAGAAAGGAGATAAAATTTCATTTATCAAAATACTAAACAAGCCAGGAGTAAAGCCAGTTGAATTGGCAAAGAAGGAAGAGATTGATTCTAAAAAATATATGGAATTTATGGAATCAACATTAGAGCAAATCACATCTTCAATGGATTTAGATTTTGACACAATGCTAGGAAAACCAAAGCAAACAGGATTAGATGAATTCTTTTGGAGTTAGTATAGAAAATGGAAGTTGACGGAACACTCCTAACACTTCTAGGCATTGCTGCAGGAATTTTGATTTTGATGGGATGGGTTGAGCAAATCTACAAAGGTTACAAGACAAAAAGACTCAAAGATGTTTCAAAGTTTTTAATGATTTTCATAGCTGCAGGTTCAATTTTGTGGCTAATTTATGGAATTATCATAGAGGACATATTCATCATTGGTACAAACATGTCGGGATTAATCTTAATGATAATCGTATTGGGAATGAAGAAAAGATATGATCGTAGAGCTAAGATAGATTCAGCATGATGAAGGGTTAAATACAATATAGAAAATTTCAAAGAAAGATGTTTGTAATTAATTGTAAAAACTATGAAGAAATTGCAGGGGATAAAATAGTCAAATTTGTAAAAACTGCAGAAAAAATTTCTAAAAAATACAAAATAAAAATTGCAATTTCACCACCACAGCATCTGATTGGCGCAGTATCAAATAGTTCAATCCCAATTTTAGCTCAACATATTGATGATTCAAAGGTAGGAAGTACAACTGGATTTATTGTCCCAGAATTATTAAAAAAATCCAAAGTAAAAGGATCATTGATCAATCACAGTGAACATAGAATTTCCAGTAGTGAAATTAAAAAATTAATTTTAAAATTAAAAGAGTTAAAAATGATTTCAATTTTATGTGTTAAAGATGTTGCAGAGGTTAAAAAATATACAAAATTAAATCCAGACTATATTGCAATAGAGCCCCCAGAATTAATTGGATCTGGCAAAGCAGTCTCTACTGAAAAACCAGAATTGATTGCAAAAGCCGCAAGCATTGTAAATAATTCAAAAAATAAAACAAAATTACTTTGTGGTGCAGGTATTGTATCTGGAGAAGACGTAGCAAAAGCTAAAGAATTAGGATCAGAAGGGATTCTAGTTGCAAGTGGAATAATTAAAGCAAAAAATTGGGATAAGATTATTTCTGATTTTGCCAAGGCATTAGTTTAAAAAGCCAAATAATTTACAAATTTCTGCATGACAAAAAACAAACCAGTTTATGCATTTGAAGAAGCAGATAGCAAGAAGAGAATGCTTCTAGGCGGAAAAGGGGCAGGATTAAGCGAGATGACTCGACTAAAACTACCCGTACCTCCAGGATTTACGATCACGACTGAGGTTTGTAACAAGTATTATGATAACAGTAAAAAACTTCCAAAAGATGTGATGCCTGCAGTAATGAAAAACATTGCAAAAATGGAAAAAAAGACAGGTAAAAAGTGGAATTCTACAAAAAACCCATTGTTAGTTTCAGTTCGTTCAGGAGCAGCAATATCAATGCCAGGAATGATGGACACAATTTTGAATTTAGGATTAAATGAAAAAACTGTAGAAGGATTCGCGGAGCAAACAAAGAATCCACGATTCTCATGGGATTCATATCGAAGATTTATCCAATTGTTTGGAAAAGTTGTCTTTGGAGTAAATGATGAGAAATTTGATCATGTTTTAGATTCTGCAAAAGCAAAACAAGGAGTTACAGATGATAGTAAACTAAACGTCGAATCATTAAAAAATATTGTAAAAGAGTATAAGAAAATCTGTGAAGAGCATACTAAAAGAAAATTCCCAGACACTCCAGATGAGCAATTAATTCTATCAATAGAAGCTGTATTCAAGAGTTGGATGGGTGAAAGAGCAATAGTTTATCGTGAAAAAAATAACATTACAAAAGACATTGCTAATGGAACTGCAGTTAATGTCGTTACAATGGTTTTTGGAAACATGGGTGATGACAGTGCAACAGGAGTTGTATTTACAAGAAATGGACATAATGGTAAAAAAGAGATAGAAGGAGAATATCTCATTAATGCTCAAGGTGAAGATGTTGTTGCAGGAGTAAGAACAGGAAAGAGTATCGAAATTCTAAAAAAAGACATGCCAAAGTCATACAAAGAATTGAGCAACGCATGTGCTAAATTAGAAAAACATTTCAGAGAACCACAAGATATTGAATTTACTATCGAGCAAGGAAAATTCTACTTGTTACAAACAAGAACTGCAAAAATGAGTGCAGCAGCACTGGTAAAAACATCAGTAGACATGGTAAAAGAGAAATTAATTGATAAAAACAAGGCACTTACAAGAATTCCAGCCCAGCAATTAGAAGCATTGCTACATAGAACAATGGATGAATCAAAAATTAAAAATTATAAACAATTAGCAAAAGGAATCGCCGCATCACCAGGCGCTGCAAGTGGGATCGTAGTATTTGATGTAAAAAAGGCAATTGAATTAGGAGAGGCGGGAAAGAAAGTCATCCTAGTTAGAAAAGAAACAAAGCCAGAAGATGTACCTGCATTCTTTTCATCAGAAGGAATTTTGACTAGTTTAGGAGGAAAATCATCTCATGCTGCAATCGTTTCAAGAGGAATGGGAAAACCATGCATTGTAGGATGTCCAGAATTAAAAATTGATTATGATAGCAACACAGGAGTGGCAAATGGAATTACAATCAAAGAAGGTGAAACAATTTCTATTGATGGAAGTGCAGGAACGGTCTTTGTGGGAGAAGTCCCAACAGTAGAACCAAAGGTAACTAAAGACTTTGAACAAATTTTAGAGTGGGCACAAAAGACAAAAACATTAGGAATTAGAGCAAATGCAGATACTCCAGAAGGTGCAAAACTTGCAAGAAAATTCGGAGGGCAAGGAATCGGATTATGTAGAACAGAAAGAATGTTCAACGGAAGTGACAGGATCAATTTGTTCGTTGAAATGATCATGGCTGAAAACATTGAAGAACGAAATAAAATTTTGAAGAAACTAGGACAATTACAAAAAAGTGACTTTATAGAAATTCTAAAGGCAATGGAAGGGTATGAAGTTACAATTAGATTGCTTGATCCACCATTACACGAATTCTTACCAAATCCTGAAGAATTAGTTGAAAAGATTCAGAAATTAGAATCAAGTGGAAATACAGATGAAATTAATAAAGCAAAAATAATTTTGAAAAGAGCAAGAGAACTTGCAGAAATCAATCCTATGATGGGCCATAGAGGTGTTCGTGTAGGAATCACATATCCCGAAATATATGAAATGCAAATTCGTGCAGTCTTTGATGCTTTAGTCGAATTAACAAAGAAGAAAGTTAAAGCACATCCTCAAATCATGATTCCACAGATCAGCAGCATTGCAGAACTAAACCACATCAAAGCAATTTATGATAAAATAAAGAAAGAAACAGAATCAAAACACAAAATGAAATTAAAAATTAATTTCGGTACAATGATTGAAGTTGTAAGGGCAGCACTTACTGCAAATGAACTTGCAACTACTGCTGAATTCTTTAGTTTTGGTACAAATGACCTCACTCAAGGAACATTTAGTTTCAGCAGAGAAGACGTTGAAGGCAAATTCCTTCCAGAATATATGGAAAAAGAACTTCTTGAGAGAAACCCATTCCAATCAATCGATGTCAACGGCGTAGGCAGTTTGATAAAAATTGGAGTTGAGGCAGGAAGAAGACTCAGACCAAATATGGAAGTAGGAATTTGCGGAGAACATGGAGGAGATCCAAATTCTATCAAATTTTGCCATGAAACAGGACTAAGTTATGTTAGTGCATCACCACATAGAATTCCTATTGCAATAGTTGCAGCAGCTCAAGCAGCAATTGAGCAACCAAAATCTAAAAAGAAATCAAAGAGAAAATAAAATTATATCAGGAACAATATCTAATAAATTAGAAAGTAAATTTTTAAATCAATAGAATCATCTCAAAATGAATTGTTACCTAGAATTGATTCAATAAAACAAATAAGACAAAAAATTGGCATTACCCAGAAGAAACTAGCTTCAATGACAGGGGTTAGCACATCTATGATTAATCAAATTGAATCAGGACGTAGTCAGCCAAGCTATGAAACTGCTAAAAAGATTTTTGAGAGTCTTACGCAGTTAGAAGGAGAATCATCATCACATACGGCAGGGGATTTTTGTAGTAAGGATATTGTTAAGCTAAAACCAACAAACACACTTCATGATGCAATCAAGAAAATGCATGAATTATCAATTAGTCAGATTCCGGTCTTTAGTAATTCAGATGTAGTGGGAGTTGTTTCTGAAGACGGAATTGTAAAACATCTAGCAGATTTGGGTGAAGCTGAGCTGAAAAAAGCAAAACTGGCAGATACAATGGATTCAGTTCCTCCAATAGTAGATTTTGATACACCTGCAAACGTCCTAGTTCCATTGATTAGATACTCTAAATGCATTCTAGTTTCTAAAAAATCAAAAATTGTCGGAATAATTACAGCTTCTGATACTTTGAAAATGATGGAATGATTACTTTTCAGGATGGGAGCAAAGTTCTGCTAAAACACCATGTAGAGATTTTGGATGGATGAAAGTAACTTTAGTTCCAGCAGAACCAGGTCGTATCTTACCTAAGAATTGAATTCCACACCCCTCCATTCTTTCAACTTCGCCTTCAATATTATCAGTATCCAATGCCATGTGATGTAATCCCTGTCCTTTTTTATCCAAGAATTTCTTTATTGGGCTTTCATCGTTTGTGGGTTGCATTAGTTCCACTCTACCATTTTCTAAATGAATAATAGCGACTTTAACTCCTTCAGATTCTACTGTTTCAAATTCAACTGAATCAACACCCAAAGCTTGTTGGTATACTTTGGCAGACTCTTCTACATCATTTACTGCAATTGCAATGTGATCAATTTTCATCTAAAAGACATCCTAAACTTACAGTATTAATGGATTTATTTTATTTTAAAATATAAAAAATAATTAAAATTTTATTTCGTGACTAGAACATTATAGGGGTTTTATTAAGGGTGGAATGGTATCATTACTCCAAGATGAATGAATTAAAAGTCAAAAAAGATTTTACAGATATTTACACACAAAATTCCCCATGCAGTTATCTAAAGGAAATGGACAGATTAGATTATGACATACCAGATGCTACAAAACCGTTGTATAACGACATCATAGAGCAGCTTGAAGAAGAATTATCAAGACAAATTAACGTTTTAGACTTGGGAAGTTCATACGGTATCAACTCATCACTTATGAAATATGATTTAACAATGTCAGAATTGAATGATTTCTTTTTAGACGGAACCGAACCTACAAAAAAAGAAACTAAACAATTCTATAAAGAGTGTACAAGTAATGACAACATAAATTTCTATCAAGTAGATATTTCAAAAGAGGCTCTAAAGTTCTCCGAAGATATGAATTTGTGTGAAAGAGCCATGAATGTTGATCTTGAGGCCGAGAAATTAGATTTGCTAGGATCATTTCCAAAAATCGATTTGGTAATTGCAACTGGTTGTATCGGGTATATAGGATACAAAGCATTTGCAAATTTATTAAAAGTAATTAAAAACAGACAATCCAATTATGTTGAATCTGATAGAGAATACACCCACCCAATTTTTGCATTCTCTGTTCTCAGAATGTTTGATATGAAGGATATTGAGGAAGTTTTTGAAATGTATGATTATTCCATTGTAAAAAGTGACATAAAACCAATACATCAAAGAAGTTTTTCAGATTCTAAAGAAAAAACAGATACTATTTCAATATTGCAAGATATGGGAATTAACACAAAAAAATATGAAGACGAGGGTAGTTTCTATGCCGACTTTTATATTGCAAAATCTAAAAATTAATTTTTCTTAGCAATTTCTTTAATGCTTCTATCTCGTAAACAAGAAGGGCAATATTCCTCTTTGTAGTATCGATTTATAGGAGTTAGACAATCATCACAATATTTCATACATACAGAGACTTGACCAAGTATATTATGTAGAGCAAATGGCATTAAAGAGTAAAAGAAGGTCGAGAATTGATTTAAGATGTTTTAAAAGATCTTAATTTGTCCAAAAGTTGCAAAAACAGTCACATGAATCTACAAGCAGCGTATTTTTTAAAATGAATTCATGAAAGGTCTAACTAAAAGACCTCTTTTGGACGATATTCACCGAACACTTCACGGAATGTATTGCTGATTTCACCAGTTGTAGCAAAGGCCTTGGCAGCTGAAACAATGTAAGGCATGAGATTTTCTTCAGTATCAGCTGCACTTTGCATTGCAGATAATGCCTTCTCTAATTTTTTAGAATCTCTTTCAGCACGTAATTTCTTGAGTGCTTTCTTTTGTTGAATCTCAACTTTACCACCAATTCTTAATAATTCAGGCTGTTCTTCCTCTTCAGAAAATTTGTTTACACCGACAATTACTCTATCGCCATCATCAGTCTCTTTTTTGAGACGATATGCATTTGCTCTGATTTCAGATTGGAAAAATCCTTTCTCAATAGCCTTTACAGAGCCACCCATTTTCTGGATTTTTTTGAGATATTTCCAAACACCATCTTCAATTTGATCACATAGTTCCTCTAGATAGTAAGAACCTGCCAGAGGATCGGCTGTTTTAGTAATTCCACTTTCATGGGCTACAATTTGTTGAGTTCTAAGAGCAATTTTTGCAGATTCTTCAGTTGGAAGTGCAAGTGCTTCATCTCTAGAATTAGTATGTAATGATTGAGTACCACCTGCAACTGCAGCCATAGTTTGTATTGCAACACGAACAATGTTGTTGTTTGGTTGTTGAGCAGTTAATGATTCACCGCTAGTTTGAGTATGGAATTTTAATTGTAATGAACGGGGGTTTTTTGCATGGAACATTTCTTTAAGAATTTTTGCATAAACCTTTCTTGCGACTCTAAACTTTGCAACTTCTTCAAAGAATTCAATTGTACAACAGAAGAAAAATGACAAACGTGGTGCAAAGTCATCAATTTTCAAACCTTGATCAATACATGTTTGAATGTAAGCAATTGCATTTGCCAAAGTAAAAGCAACTTCTTGTGTTGCAGTACAGCCAGCTTCTCTCATGTGATAACCAGAAATAGATACAGGATACCAAGATGGAACTTTTTCTGCACAGTATCCAATCATATCACCAATCAATCGCATTGAAGGTTGTGGAGGATAGATGTAGGTATTTCTGGCAATGTATTCTTTGAGAATATCATTTTGTGTAGTTCCACGAAGTTCATGACTTTTGAAACCTTGTGATTCTCCAACGGCAATATAGTAAGCCAAAAGTGTAGATGCTGTAGAATTAATGGTCATAGAAGAACTCACTTTACCCAATGGAATTCCATCAAAGGCAGTCATCATATCTTTAATCGAAGTAATAGATACACCAACTTTTCCTACTTCACCTTCTGCTTGAGGAGAATCAGAATCATACCCAATTTGAGTTGGCAAATCAAATGCCATACTAAGACCAGTTTGTCCTTTTTCAAGCATGAATTTGAATCGCTCATTGGTAAGTTTTGCATCACCAAATCCAGAATATTGACGCATTGTCCAAAATCTATCTCGGAACATTCCAGGATGAATTCCTCTTGTAAAGGGATATTTTCCTGCATCCTCAACTGGTCTCTTTTTTGTAGATTTTTGGTAAATTCTCTTTACTGGAAAAGTAGAGTCGGTGAAAATTTTCTTTTCAGGTGTTTTGGATTTAGATGATTTCTTAGCAGCCATTATATCACTTTAACAGGGATTTGGTAATTTTATCTCCAGCTTGATATGGATCAATGTCTTTAGATTGTAATTTTTTAAGATATTTGGAAAATGTTTTATCAGAAAGTAGCATGTCATCAATCTTTTCTTTTATGTTATTTAAAACAATATCTTTTAGTTCTGTTTCAAGGCGTTCACGGTCCTTAACATCTTTTAATTTCTTTTTAGACTTCATCATATCCTTTAGAGTTTTTGCAAATACGGTTATTCCCAAATTCTTTTTAACAGATGTTTTTAGAATTATAGGATTTCGTTCTGAATCCCCAATGAAATCACGTACTGCATCAAATAGTTGATTGGTTCCACTAAGGTCACTTTTGTTTATCAAGTAAATATCACCAATTTCAGTCAATCCAGCTTTAATTGTTTGGATACTATCTCCAGTGTTCGGATTAAAAACAACTACCGTGATATCGGCAATATTTGAAATTTCAACTTCAGTTTGTCCAGCCCCTACACTTTCAATAATGATTGGGTTGAATCCAGAATATTCTAAAACTCGAATACTATTACGTAAAGAACGTGATACAGCCCCAGTTGCACCCCTAGATGCAATACTTCGGATGTATGTGCCAGAATCTGTAGATTCACTCATTCTTACTCTGTCACCTAAGATAGCGCCTCCAGTAACATGACTTGTTGGGTCAACTGCCAAAACAGCAGGTTTCATGCCCAATTTTTTTAGAGCAATAGCAGTCTTGTTAATCAAAGAACTTTTTCCAGCTCCGGCAGGACCAGTAATTCCAATAATCATAGAATTTCCGCTATCTTTGAAAATTTTTTTTAGTAATTTTTTAGATTCATTTTGATCATTTTCTACAACAGATATTGCTTTTGCAATAGCTCCTCGCTTTCCTTTTTTTAGATCTACAAGTAAATCCAAGATATACTAAATGATTCAGAGGTGCAATAAAATCTTGTATCCGATCTAAGGAGTTGAATAGATTACAGGGGGAACAGGTTCACCTAAAGGATGAATTTCTGTTTTTAATTGAATATGTCCCAATTCTTCATGATCAATTTCTAAAACTATAGGATGAATGGCCCAACCATATTTTGGCTCGTTTGGAAAGGGAACAATTTCAATGAACTCTGAATCAGAAAATGTTTTTTGGAATGTTTCATCCATGCCAAGAATTTCCAAGACAACTGCAGTGGTTTTATCTGAATTATCAAAATAAGAAACTTCTACATGGCCTGTATCATAGTAAACTGCCTCCACATCAAATGTTTGACGAAGAATGTCTTTATCATCAGATGCGCCACCAGTTAAGAAAATAATTGCAATTACAGTAAAGATTCCAAGAAAGATTGGAGGTCCAAGTTTTTTAGCCATCTTTGAACTCTTTTCTCATACGCCTTAGGAATTTTGAGTTTATTCTTATTCTTTCTAGAGTTTGTGATTGAGTTCGTTCAGTTCCAGGAGTAGGATTCTTCTTGAAGAAAGTTTTGATTTCTTTTTCCATTGAATCGTCAGCCACAGATGTAATGCTTGCGACAATTCGGTTAAAGAGAGGATTACCATGACCAACTTTTTTGTTGAGTTTTTTCCAATTCTTCTTTAACCAAGGCCACAGTACTTTATCCCCATAAGGATTTGCAGCAACTTTCATGATAGGCATCTGCATGTTCTGAGAACGGACATGAGAGGTTTGAGAGAAATCAAGAGATTTGACAAGCAATTTTTTGTCTTTAAATCCACACAAAGCACCTAGGAATCGGAGTTTCTCCTCCATAGTTTTTGCATTCTTGTATAATTTGGTGAGCTCACCATGAGTTTTTGCATTTCCATTCCATGCTGCAATTGAACAAATAGGTTCAATCAAATCAGGAGAGATAGTACTTGGAGATTTTAAGAATTTTTTATATCTTCTAAGAGCTTCGTCAGTAACTTCATCATCATTCATTTTACCCAATACAGAAATTGTAAATCCACGAAGTAATGCATCTGTGTGTTTGTCAGATTTTTGTGGCTCCCAACCCAAGTTAAATAAAATTTTTCTAAAGTAATTTACTGCATATCCTCTAATCTCTTCGGCAAAGGGCTCATCAAATGCACGGAAATACAAAGAGGCCAAATTATGTGCGACATTTACAGATGCTAGATAACTTTCTTCTTCAAAATATGCATCAGAAAAGTCAAGGTAATTCCTTACTTGCTCATCACCGGAGACACACAATGAAAATAAATCATTTTGAACTGCCCATCTGTCAATTGCAGGAAGTCTCTTTTCATCAACTAGCATTTTCAAATCAAGCAAAATTCCTTCATCATACTTTACACGGTAAAATCCTTTTCTTCCATAATTTGCAACAAAACCTATTGTGTTCTTTGGAAGTTTAACAGACATGGATTTTTTTGTAAATAATTTTTTAGAAATTTCTGATTCCAAACCCAATGATAATGGAATTGACCACAAACCTTTGTTGAATTTTTTGTCAGGTTCAAGCAGGTACCTTTTTTGTTTTAATTTCAAAGTGGTTCCATCTTGATTGATTTCAATTAGGGGAAATCCGGGCTGCTTTAGCCAGGTATTAACCATAGAAGAAACAGGCATTTTGGAGGCTTTTCCAATGGCATTCCAAAGATCTTGACCCTGTGCGTTTTGATATTTGAAATCAGACAGATATCTTTTCAAACCTTTTTGGAAATTGGGTTCGCCAACATAATTTTCAAGCATTCTAAGTACACATCCACCTTTATCATAAGAAATTGCATCAAAAATTTCTCGAATTTCAGCAGGAGAATTTACTTTCACATCAATAGGATGAGTTGTTTTCAAAGAATCAAGACCCATTGCAACATTCATTGCATCTTCAACAAATTGATTCCACAAATCCCATTCAGGATAAAATTTGTCAACAAACTTTGTAGCCATAAAAGTAGCAAAACTCTCATTTAGCCATAGGTCATTCCACCATTTCATTGTAACAAGATTGCCAAACCATTGGTGTGCAATTTCATGAGAGATAACTTCTGCAATGAATTGTTTGGTCCTTGTAGAAGATGTTTTAGGATCATACAGTAAAATAGTCTCTCTAAAAGTTATTGCACCCCAGTTCTCCATTGCTCCTGCTGCAAAGTCAGGAACTGCAATCAAGTCAAGTTTAGGTAAAGGATATTTTATTCCAAAATATTTTTCATAGGATGTTAAAAGTTTCTTTCCCAAGTCAAGAGAGAATTTTCCTTTTGACTTGTTTCCTTTTGTAGTAACTATACGAATCTGAATTTTTCCAACCTTTCCTGTGAGATATTCAAATTCTCCAACTCCAAGATAAATCAAATACGTTGAAACAACTGGAGTTTTTGAAAAACGATACAGAGTTTTGCTTCCCATTTTTTTCTTAGCTTTAATAGGCATGTTTGAAATTGCAGTAAACTTGTTGTCTGCAATTATAGAAATGTCAAATGTGGCTTTGGCTTCAGGCTCATCCCAGCAAGGAAATGCTCGTCTAGCGTCAGCTGCTTCAAATTGTGTAGTTGCAAGATATTTTGTTTTTCCTTTTTGAACATATTGACTTCGGTAAAATCCAAGCAATCTGTCATTTAAAATTCCTTGAAATTCTAAATCAATGGTAATTTTGCCTTTAATTTTTTCAGATAACTGGATTTGTAATTCTTCTTTCTTTTCATTTAATTTTGGAGTAGATTTGATAATTTTTCCTTTTGACTTGATTTGACATGAAGTGATTTTTAGTTCGGCACTATTCATCACTATAGAATTTGTAAGTTTTTTGCAATCAGCAATTATGGATTCAGAACCTTCAAAAGTAAATTTTTTGAGATCTGGTTCAAATACGAGTTCATAATTTATTGGAATTACGTCCACAAGTGAGGTACTTTGATTACACTTTAAGTAGATTTTCTATTTTATTTTATTTCCAAGGATCAGATTTTTCATCCCAAGTAATAGCACTAAATCCTGTTTCATCCAAGGTTTCACTATTTTTGATTGTGATCAAGAGACATTCATCAGAACAATGAGTCACCTCTGAATTTTTCATATATTTACCACAATTTTCACAATATTTTCCCATATCTCAAATGAATTATCAGTTTATTTTGCGTCATGATTCCCTCATTTAGTTAAAGTCAACTATTTTATTTTATATTGAATTACGATTATCAAATCTGAGAACAAATTTTCAGCCACATGTGTATCAGCTTTATATAAAATCAGTTTGGGAGAATGGTGTAAATTGGGCTCTACGGTTAAACGACAGCAGCATTCTCCAAAAAAAGAAAAAACTCGCAGTATAACATATCGATTGCCAGTGAAGCTAATCGAGGAAATTGAAACAGAGGCCATGAATAATAATATCTCTCATAATGTCATGGCTAAGCAAATTTTAGAGAAATATATTCAATGGGATAGATTTGCAGATAAAATTGGAATGATACCAGTTCCAAAAAAAATTCTTGATCTTTTAGGAATTGAAATGAATGCAGAAGAAATCAATGTGATCATCAATGCAATCAAACCAGTAATCAAAGATACGGTGTTGTTTATCAAAGGAAAATATGATTTGAAAAGATGCATTGAGACATTAGAAGACTATATGCGAGCATCTGGAATGAAATCAGATCACAGGATTGAAGGTGAAATACATCATTTCATTATTCAACATGAGCTAGGAAGTAATTGGTCCATATTTACGGAGCAATTATTACAAGAAATCTTTAAAGAATTTTTACCAGACAAGCAAATGAAATGCCAAACAACTGAATCAACAGTTATTGCATCAATTGCACTCGGTGGAGATTTCAGCGAGCATGAATATTAAAAAATGAAGATTAGTTTTTGTTAAAAACTACTTCAACATCAATTTTCCCATTACTAAAACTGGTATTGACTTCTTTGATTTTGCTCTTGTACAAAAATAATCTCTTACCTTCATCAGTAATTATACCGGAAGTTCTAATCATTTTTGAATCATGTAATTGCTGTATTCTTCTATAAACTGTACTTAGAGGAATAATTTTTTCCCTAGACACCTCTATGGCAGATTTTGGAGTATCCATAATTGCCTCTAAAATTGCTCTACAATATTTGTCAGAAAGAATTTCAAGAAAGGATTCTTTTATTTCTGGCTCTTCAATTTTTAATTGTGTTAGTGTTTGCATATTACTATTAGGAGATTTTAGGATATAATCAGTCAGCAGACACATGCGTGCAATGCAAGACACAGAGTTATTATTTGATAGATTGTTCTGCTTTTAGTCCCTTGTAACGATTTCTTATGGTGACTTCAGTTACACCTGCAGCTTCTGCAAGATCTCGTTGAGTAATAGATACGCCATTTTTAACGCATGAAAGGTATAGTGCGGTTGCGGCAAGTCCCATAGGATCTTTACCTGCAGATTCTTTTCTATCCTGAGCTTCTTTGAGAACTTTGACTGCATATCGTTTAGTTTTTTCAGAAATCTCTAGTTTACTTGAAATTCTTGCAATACATTGAATGGAATCAACTACTGGCATTTTTAATTCCAATTCATGGTGTAACAATCTATAGCATCTTGCAATGTCTTTTCGTTTTACGTTTGCAGCATCTGCAACATCTTTTAGAGTTCTAGGGGTTTCAGTATCTCTACATGCAGCATACAAAGATGCTGCAATCATTGCAGAAATGGATCTTCCTCGAACTAGTTTTTTTTCTAGTGCTTTTCTGTAAATGTAAGCTGCTTTTTCAAGGACATTTGCAGGAATAGCAACTTTATCTTTTAGTTTGTTTAAATCACTTAGAGCTTGTCGTAGATTTCTATCAACAGGAGCATGAACTTGACTTCTACTGTCCCATGTTCTTAGTCTCTCAATTGTA
>DATHYS010000115.1:0-9744 GCA_035458995.1 Candidatus Nitrosopumilus sp. | reverse complement strand
GACAATATAGAAAAAACAAAACAAGATTCTGATTTGATCATTGTTAAAACAAATCCTTTATGTGAAACGATCAATAATAGTATAAATTAGCTAAATTACTATTCTGGTTAAATTGTCTAGTGAACCAAATTCTGATGAGATACCTGTTAATGTAATTTCTGATAATGAAACAGAACTTGATGATTCTGTAGAAGAATCAAAATCTTCAGAACCTGAATTTGAAGATGTTTCTAAATTACTAGAATTAGAAAAACAAAAATCATCTGAGTATGAACAAAAATTAAAACTAGTATTAGCAGATTTTCAAAATCTTACTCGTAAAACTAAATCTGATATAGAAAACGGTATAAACTCTGGAATTAATAAATTTGCAATAGATTTTTTAAAAATTTATGATGATTTTGTCAGAGCTAAAGAAGTTTTTTCTGACAGTAAAATCAATTCTGAAGGTTTAGATTCTATCCTTAAAAATATGGATGCTTTATTACAAAAATATCATATTGAACCAATTGATGCATTAGGAGAAATTTTTGATCCTAATTTCCATGAAGCCATATCTATTATTGATGATCCAGAGTTGGATGATGGTACAATTACAAAAGAGATCAGGAAGGGATATATTTCTCATAAAGTTGTTATAAGACCTACGCTAGTAGAAATTTCAAAAAAAGGATGATGATAAAATATGGCTAAAGTTATAGGAATTGATTTAGGAACTAGTAATTCTGCAGCAGCAGTAGTAATGGGTGGAAAACCAACCATTATTCCAGCAGCTGAAGGGGCTACTGTAGGTGGTAAAGCATTTCCTTCAGTAGTAGCATTTTCTAAAGACGGAGATCTTTTAGTTGGTGAACCTGCACGAAGACAAGCAGTAACAAACCCAGACAATACCATTGTAGCTGCCAAAAGAAAAATGGGCTCTGATCACACTTTTAAAATTCTAGATAAAGAATACAAACCTCAACAAATTTCTGCATTTATCCTACAGAAAATCAAAAAGGATGCTGAAGCTTTTGTTGGTGAAGCAGTTGAAAAAGCAGTAATTACTGTTCCTGCATATTTTGATGACAATCAACGTCAGGCTACTAAAGATGCTGGAACAATTGCAGGACTAGACGTTGTTAGAATAATTAATGAGCCAACTGCTGCTTCATTGGCATTTGGATTAGATAAAGCAAAAGAGGATATGAAAATTCTTGTATTTGATTTTGGTGGTGGTACCTTGGATGTTACCATCATGGAAATGGGTGGAGGTGTTTTTGAAGTTCTAAGTACTTCAGGTGATACTCAGCTTGGTGGTACAGATATGGATAAAGTGATTATTGATTTCATTGTAGATGAATTCAAGAAAAAAGAAGGCGTTGATCTTACCCAAGACTCAACTGCAATGACTAGAATTAGAGAAGCTGCTGAGAAAGCAAAAATTGAATTATCTACAGTTATGGAAACTGATGTAAATTTACCGTTTATTGCTCATGATCCTTCATCTGGCGCAAAAAATTTGGAATTAAGAATTACTAGAGCTAAACTAGATGAATTAATTGGACCTATTGTAGAACGATGTAAACCTTCAGTTCTCAAAGCATTAGAAGATGCTAAACTTTCAAATTCTGATATCAATAAAATTGTCATGGTAGGAGGACCTACAAGAATTCCACTAGTGAAAAAATTTGTCAGTGAATTAGTTGGTCAAGAGTCTGAATCAGGCGTAGATCCTATGGAAGCAGTAGCAATGGGTGCTGCAATACAGGCAGGAATTATTGCAGGAGATGTTAGCAGTGATATTGTTTTACTTGATGTAACTCCTCTAACTTTAGGAATTGAAACTTTAGGTGGTGTAAGAGAACCATTAATTGAAAGAAACACCACTATTCCTACTTCAAAGAGTAAAGTTTTCACAACTGCAGCTGATAATCAAACAGCAGTAACTATTCATGTTGTTCAAGGAGAAAGACCAATGGCAACTGATAATGTCTCATTAGGAAGCTTCAATCTCACTGATTTACCACCAGCTCCAAGAGGAATTCCACAAATTGAAGTAAAATTTGATATTGATGCAAACGGAATCATTAATGTAACAGCAAAAGATCTTGGAACACAAAAAGAAGCAAAAATTACAATTGAATCTACTTCAAAATTATCTAAAGATGAAATTGAAAAACTAAAAGAAGACGCAGAGAAATTCTCTGATGAAGACAAACTAAAGAAAGAAAAAATTGACTTGAAGAATGAGGCAGAAAGTTACATTTACACAACAGAAAAATTAGTTAATCATGATCTTAAAGATAAAATCTCACAAGAACAAGGTATCAAAATTACTGATGCTGTAAAAGAAGTAAGAGAAGTTTTAGATAAAGAACCTGATGAATTGAAGCCTAAACTTGAAGCATTACAAACATTGGTAAATGAAGTTACAACAGAACTTTACAAAAATGCTTCACCACCACCTGGCGCAGATGGACAACAAGGCGCAGATGGACAACAAGGCGCAGATGGACAACAAGGCGCAGATGGACAACAAGGCGCAGATGGACAACAAGGCGCAGATCAAACTTCTGAATCATCACAAAACGATGAAACAAAAACCAATTGAGATTCTAATTCAATCATTTATACTATAATTATGATTAAGGTATGATTCATGGCTGCAAAACGAGATTATTATGAAGTTTTAGGTGTGACAAAAACATCTTCAGCAGATGAAATTAAACAACAATATAGAAAATTGGCTCTAAAATTTCATCCTGATCGTAACAAATCTTCTGAAGCATCAGAACATTTCAAAGAGATTTCAGAAGCATATGCAGTAATTTCTGATCCAGAAAAAAAACAAATCTATGATCAACATGGACATGCAGGTGTTGATGGCAGATATTCCACCGAAGATATTTTCCAAGGAGCACAAGGTGGAGGATTTGATTCTATTTTTGAATCTATTTTTGGCCGTGGTGGAGGTGGAGGATTTGGATTTAATCAGCAACAACGAGGTTCTGATATTCTATACCAAACTACTGTAACTTTAGAGGATGTTCTTCACGGTAAAAAAATGGAAATTAATTTACAAAAACAGATTCAATGTGATGTTTGTAATGGTTCTGGTGCTAAACCTGGTACCAACAAAAAAACATGTGGAACATGTAATGGTCAAGGACAAGTCAGACAAACTCGTAATATGGGATTTGCATCATTTGTAACTGCTGCACCATGCTCTGCATGTAGAGGCCAAGGATCCATAATTGAAATTCCTTGTAATGAATGTAAGGGACAAGGAAAGAAAAAAGGATCAAAAACTGTTACATTTGACATACCTCCAGGAATTGATTCAGGTGATTATACAGTCCCTGATGAAGGAAATGAAATTCCTGATGGAGTAAATGGTGATTTAATAGTCAGAGTTAAAGTTCAGCCTCATTCAAAATTCAATAGGGATGGAAAAGATATTTTCTATGATCATGATATCTCAATGATTGATGCTGCATTAGGATGTGAAATCATTGTTCCAACTCTGGAGGGAACAGAAAAAATTAAAGTTGATTCCGGTAGTCAACCTAATACCATAATCAAACTAAAGGGAAAGGGGGTTACTCATATCAACTATAGAGGTAAAGGAGATCAATTTGTCAGAATTGTAGTCAATGTACCTAAAAAACTCAATAAACACCAAAAAAATCTTCTAGATGAATTTAGAAAAACCAATGACTAAAATGAAAATTGCATTAGATGTTGATGGTGTACTTGCCGATGTAATAATATCGTGGTTGAATTATAATAATTCTGTCAGACCAAAAATTGCTAAACATCAAATTACAAATTGGGAATTTTGGAAAGAATTCCAAATAGATCCTTTTGATTTTTATGCTGAATTAAGCTCATGTTGGGAAAACTGGATGTCTATACCTACCACAGAAACAAATCTTTCATCAATAACAAAATCACTTTCTAACCTAGGTCAAGTTGATATTGTAACAGCTAGAGAGCGTTCTACTGATTCTTTTGTAAAATCCTGGTTAGATCATCACAATATATCATATGATAACTATGTATCTGTAATTGATGGTCCAATGAAAGCAGATCTAGATTATGATGTATTCATTGACGATTCTCCTCTTAATGCAAAAAAATTTATCAAAAATGATAAAAAAGTAATTTTGTATTCACAACCTTGGAATCAACATATATCTGAAAATCAAATTAATAGAGTTTCAAATCTTTCTGAGGCAGTTAATAAAATCAAATCTATTTAATTTTTTTCAAATTTTCTCATAATTACTTGATGACCATTTTTAATATGCGTAGAATATGTATCATTTATCAATTCTGCAATTTTTTCTTCATTATAGAATTTAGTATTATATCTTCCAAGAATTTTATTACAATTTGAACAATAAACTTCTGTAAATTCCATTTTATCACTTGATTGATTTTGTATAGTTGTTTTCAAGTATAATAAAGAAACTTATTCCAGATTTCAATTTTTTTTAAATGCGGGAGTCACCCAGCCTGGTCAACGGTGTAAGGTTCAGATCCTTATCTTCTAGGAGTTCGTGGGTTCAAATCCCACTTCCCGCACTAATTAATCACAAATTTTCTATTTTCTTTTCGATATTTTTTAAAAGAAGATTGTTAATTGTTTCACCAGATACTTTACCTCTTAATTCTTTCATGGCAATTCCCATTAGAGGTCCAATAGATCTTTCTTTTTGGTTTTTAATCATATCTTCATTTTTCTCAACAATTTCCTCAATGATTTTTTCAAGATCTCCTTCATTAACAGATTGAATTGATGCATTCTTCATAGCTTCTTCCACTGTTTTTGATTTTCCAGCCATTATATTTTCAAATATTATCTCAATAGATTCTTTAGCAATTTTTCCTTCATCTAGTAGTTGAAATAATTTGAAAATTTCTTCATTTTTTAATAAATTAGAGTCTAAACCATTTCTTTCTAAATTTGTAATCGAAGAACAAAGTATAGATGCAACAAATGTTGGATTAGTATTTACTTCTCCAATAATTTTTTCAAATAATCCAATATAACGAGAATCAAATATTTGTTCAGCAAGCTGAGAATTAATTTTGTATTTTGTTTCTAGTTCTTTAATAGATTCATCCCATGATTTTGGAATATTTTTTTCAGCTTCTAATAATTCATCTTTTGTAATTATAATTGGAGGAATATCTGTTTCAGGATACATTCGTGCAGCTCCAGGCCTTGGTCTAAGAAATTTGGTTTCTCCAGATTGTGTAGCCAATCTAGTATCTATCGGAATGCCATGTTCTTTGATGTACTCTATTCTTAAAATAATCTGTTCAACAACGGTATGAATTTTCTCTTCAGGTGCTGCTAAAATTAAAAATGCATCATTATCATTAATCTCTGCAAACTTTTTTAGTTCTTCTAGGTCTGATTCCTCAACTCCATAATTAGGCAATTCATCTGAGTGAAATACTCCTCCTATACCAAAAAATCTGACTAATTCAGCAACTTCTCTTCCTAGTCTTATTCCTTCATAAGGAGAATATCCAAAGATTCCTGACATATTTCTAAAAGATATGTTGATAATTTTCTGGTTTTTCTTTATTGCATTTTGGATAATTTTTGATTTACATTTTGAAAATAACTCTGTAATGTCTTTTTTATTCTCATTAGCAAATTTCCAATCCTTCTCTTGAATTTTTTTTGATATTTTTAGCAGACCATGTTGCCTTTTTGCTTCATATTCTACAACTTTTTCTAACTGATCTAACTGCTGTACTCCTTTGACCTCAATTACAACCCCTCCTCCATCTTTGATTGAAACATTTACATCTTGTCTGATTGATCCTAATCCTCTTTTCACTTTTTTTGTACTTCTTAAAATCCTCCCTAAAGATAGTGCAATTTTTTTAATTTCTGGTAAATCTACTTCAAATGGTTCTGTTGCAATTTCAACTAAAGGAACTCCTAGACGCTCTAAACCAAATTTTCTAATCGAACCCTCATCTCCTAAATTTTTTGCTGCATCTTCTTCAAGACAAATTGATTGAATTCCTATCTTTGTTTTTCCTGCATTGAAAAATCCTCCTTGTGAAATTAACATAGTTCGTTGAAATCCTGTTGTATTGGAACCATCGATCACTGTTTTTCTCATAGGATAAATTTCATCAAAAATACTTGATTTTAAAGCAGAAGATATTGTCAGTGCAATTTTTCTTGCATCTTCATCTAATTCATGAGGTGGTTCTTCATCTTGTTCTACTAAACAACTACTTTCATGATTTGCATAATACATTATTGTTTTAGATTTTGTACTTTCAAATAATGCAGCAGGATCAAACTCTCCTAATTCACTTTTAGATGCTCGTAATTTTCTTTGAAATTTGATTGAATACTCATCTGATTCAATGGGATTGCAATTACAGAATAATTTCTTATTTGTTGCAAGTTGTTGATGAATTTCTAATCCTACTTTCACGCCCACATCATTTATTGAAAATTTTTCCATTTTGACTCTCCTGTTTATGTTGAAAATTCAGATGCGATTCTATTTAGCATGATTTCCTTTATTTCATCAGGATTTTCAGTGTTTCCAGTAACCCACATTGCTTTGACCAATGCAATTTCTGGAATCATGTTTTCTAAAGGAATTATTCCTAAATCAAGTAAATCTCTACCACTTTCATAAACAGTCATTCTTACTCTCCCATCAATACATTGAGAGGTCATTCCCATAAAGATGCCATTTTCATTTGCCATTTTTACCATTGGATACATATTTTCTCCAATATGCCCTAATCCAGTACCTTCAAAAATTATTGCTTTATACTTAGAATCTATCATGTTTTTTAACAAGGATGGATCATATCCTGGATAATATTTTACTAGCGCAACTTTTTCATTAATTTTTATTTTAGGTATAAATTCTTTTTTTGAAAAAAAATCTTTTTTCATATTTTCATGAATTTCATTATTCACAATTAAAAATGCAGGATCATCTCCAATTGTTTGAAATGCTCCTCTTTTACTAGTATGATTTTTTCTTACTCTTGTCCCTATGTGGCATGCAATTGTTTCGTCATTCTCATCTTGATGCATGACTATGTAGATACCATTTGTTTTACATTCAGTAAGAAACCTTGTAGCACCGATTAGATTCAATGCTGCATCTGATGATGCACGATCTGAAGATCTTTGTGAACCTACCAACGCTATTGGTATTGGAAATCCTGCTAGTGAAAAAGAAAGATATGATGATGTGTAATGCATAGTATCTGTTCCATGTGCAATGATTATCCCTGAATAATCTGATGTAGAATATTGATTAATTTCTTCAGCAATTTTTAACCAATGTTCAGGCATAATATTTTCTGAGTATTCTGAAAACAATACTTTAGTCTCAATGTTTGCAATTTTAGCAAGCTCAGGAACAGATGAATTCAATTCTTCAGCTGTTAATACTGGAGTTACTGCACCTGTTCTATAATCGATTTTACTAGCTATTGTACCTCCAGTTGATAATAATAAAATATTTGGTAATTTTTCATTTTTTTCTACCTTTTCATTTTTTTCAACACTTTTTTCTACGGATGCATTTTTTTCCACCTTTTCAATTTTGGTGATTTCTAAACCAATGTTATATCCACTCTTTAATTTTAAAACAATATGTTTATCATCACTGTGTTCATATCTTGGCATAATTATTCCTGAATAAGTAATATCAGCTTTAATTTTTACTGAATCTCCAATAGAAATTTGGTTTGTCTTTAGAAATTCTAATGAATTCCCATCATACCCTGTATATTCTGACATTTATGAGGATTAGATTTGTTATTTTATTAAAACTACCTGTAATAGGAAGCCACTAATTTTTCGCCCATCTTGAGGTCTTTTTGTTCTCTAACTTTCTTTACTGCTTCTTCAAAGTGCTTCATAGTTACTTTAGCATCGACATCCTTTTTCTCAATGTCTTTTACGTCTGGATTTTTGTCTAAAAATTCGTGAATTACTAGAGATACTGCAGTATTTGCAATTGATGCTGTATCTGCTCCACTAAGTCCATCTGTTAATTCTGCAAGCTTCTCGAAATCAATATGCTGTGGATCTTTTTCATCACTAATTGTTGGAATTTTTTCTGCATTAATTTTCAATATACTCTTTCTACTTTCTTTATCTGGTAGTGGAATCTGAATAATTTTATCAAATCTTCCTGGTCTTAA
Source organism: Candidatus Nitrosopumilus sp. (assembly GCA_035458995.1). Lineage (GTDB taxonomy): Archaea > Thermoproteota > Nitrososphaeria > Nitrososphaerales > Nitrosopumilaceae > Nitrosopumilus. Next base: position 1,548 of record DATHYS010000115.1, on the reverse strand, counting down.
CAATGCAGGATCAATCATGTCTGCTCTATTTGTTGCTGCTAATACTATTACGCCATGCATATTTTCCATTCCATCTAATTCTGTTAGTAGTTGACTTACCACTCTTTCAGTAACTGCGGTTTCTCCACCAGCTCCTCTAATTGGTGCAATGGAATCAATTTCATCAAAGAATATAACACATGGTGCAGACTGACGTGCACGTTTGAAAATTTCTCTAATTCCTCGCTCTGATTCTCCTACCCATTTTGATAAGAGTTCAGGTCCTCTAACTGAAACAAAGTTTGCTTCACTTTGAGTAGCAACAGCTTTTGCAAGTAATGTTTTACCAGTACCACTTGGGCCATGCAATAAAATACCTCTAGGCATATTGTGTCCTAACTTGTCATAAAGACCTGGATATTTCATAGGCCATTCTACTGCTTCTTGTAATTCTCGTTTAACATCCTCTAGACCTCCAACATCATCCCATTTTACATCTGGATTCTCAATGAAAACTTCTCGCATTCCTGATGGAGTTACTTCAATGAGTGCTTTTTGAAAATCTTCATGATTTACAATCAATTTATCCAAAGTTTCAGGAGGTAGTTTCTCTTCTTCCAAATTCAAAACCGGTAATAATCTTCTCAAACATTTCATTGCTGCCTCTTTACAGAGATATTCTAAATCAGCACCGACATATCCGTGACTAACTGATGAAATTTTATCTAGATTCACATCATCGGATAATGGCATATTTCTACTATGTATAGAAAGAATGTCTTTTCTTCCTTTTTTATCTGGAACCTTAATCTCAATTTCTCTATCAAATCTACCTGGTCTTCTTAGTGCAGGATCAATTGCATTAGGCCTGTTTGTTGCAGAGATTACAATTACTTTGCCTCTTGCTTCTAATCCATCCATTAATGATAACATTTGAGAAACAACTCTTCGTTCAACTTCTCCAGTAACTTCTTCTCTTTTTGGTGCAATTGAATCAATTTCATCAACAAAGATAATCGATGGAGCTTTTTCTCTTGCCTCTTTGAAAATTTCTCTTAATCTTGCTTCACTTTCACCATAGAACTTGCTCATAATTTCTGGACCTGAAATACTAATGAAATGTGCATTACTTTCATTTGCAACAGCTTTTGCAAGCAATGTTTTACCAGTACCTGGTGGACCATACAACAATACTCCTTTTGGAGCTTCAATTCCTAATTTTTCAAAAATTTCTGGATGTCTTAATGGAAGCTCAATCATCTCCCTTACTTTTTTAATCTCATTATGAATTCCACCAATGTCTTCATAGGTTACTTGTGGAACTCCACGTAATGTTTCTCCTTTTTCTGCAATATGGAAAACAGTTTTTTGAGTAACTAAAACTGCATCAGCATTTGGTGTAACTCCAATTACTTGAAAAGTTAAACGTCCACCAAAGTATGGAACCATAACATTGTCTCCTTTAATCAAAGGAACACTTTCTAAAGCATCAGCAAGATATCTTTCATCAATTGGTGGAATTGCTTCTAATGGTGCAACTACTACTTTTTCTGCAGCTACTGCCTTTAT
>DATHYS010000114.1:0-5332 GCA_035458995.1 Candidatus Nitrosopumilus sp. | reverse complement strand
TCATGAAAGTAGGAATAATTGGCGGAACTGGTGGAATGGGCAAAGGATTTGCTTTAAGATGGTCTCAAAACAATGACGTAATTGTTGGATCTAGAGATGCTGCAAGAGCATCTGAATCAGCTGTAGAATATACAAACTTGGCAAAAGAAGCATTTGGAGAAATTAAAGGATCAATTTCAGGAAGTGATAATGTTTCAGTTGCAAAAGAAAGTGATGTTTTGATTTTATCAATACCATATGAGAATATTGATTCTGTATGTTCAGGAATTTTATCAGAAGTTAAAGACAGTTGTGTTGTAGTATCACCAATTGTGCCAATGACAAAAACGGATGTTGGATTTGAGTGTGTTTCAATCAAAGACAACAAACCATTCTCATACAAACTTGTTTTAGAACACATGAAAGACAAATCAAAACTTGTTTCAGCATTTCATGTAATTTCTGAAAAGAAACTAATCAATCCAAAACTAGAACTAGATTATGACATATTTGTCTGTGGAGATGATAAAGAATCAGTTGAAGTTGTAAACGGTTTAATTGATGAAATCAAGGGCTTGAGATCAATTTACTTGGGACCAATTGAATTGTCATATCTTGCAGAAATGTCTACTCCATTGCTACTTAATGCAATGATTAGAAACAAGATAAAGAATCCAGGTATCAAAATCATCTAAGTCTCATTTATCATGAGTCACGAGCATTACAGACGAGGTAGAAATTGGTTTAGTGCTATCGGTGTACTTTTTTGTGTAATGGGTGGAACCGTTCTCATTCAACAGTTATTTTTATGGGGAGTAGATTTTGTCGTGGATTTTTTGTTTAATGCTGAATTTACAAATGAAAAAGTTTCTGTGGCAATGATAGGCTTTGGACTTTTTATGGTAGCGTTAGGATTTAGAAAAAATGAAGAAAAGCGATGAATTTCTAACAGAGCAGAAAATATTACGTTTAGCTACAGTAGGCAAAAACAAGACTCCGCATATTTCACCTGTTTGGTATAGCTATAGCGGAAAAAAATTCTACATTGGAACAAACACTAGTAGACAAAAAGTAAAAAATCTCAAAAGAAACAGCAGAGTCTCATTTTGTGTAGATGTGGGAATTAATGCACCTAACATCTATGGAGTAATGGGCCAAGGCAATGCTAATCTGATTTTAGAAAATGCCAAAGTAAAATCAATTGCAAAAAAGATTCTGTTACGATATTTCAAATCATTAGAGAATAAATCTGCAAAAGAGTTACTAGATGATACTGACTGTATAATCGAGATAATTCCTGATAAAGTTACAGTTTGGAACTATTGACGAACAAATTCTTCAATTTTATTCATTGCTGAATCTAAAATTTTAAGATCAGGAAGATAAACAAGTCTGAAGTGTCCACTGCCATATTGTTCTCCAAATCCAGAACCATGAACAGTTAGAACACCTTTTTGTTCGAGTAACTTTGTTACAAATTCTTTGTCAGTTCCAAATCGATTATCTTCAATTTTTGGAAATGCATAAAATGATCCTTTGGGATTAGAACATGATAATCCAGGCATTTCATTTAGTCTTTTAACAACAAAGTCTCTATGTTTTTTCATCTCTGAAACAAAGTTACCAATGTAATCTTGAGGACCACGCAAAGATTCCAAAGCAGCATACTGAACTGGAAGACTGGTTGCAATTCTAACCCTGGCTAGTTTAGGAAGATGTTCTCGTAATTCAGTTAGCTGTGGAGATTTGTTAAATGCAATGTATCCAATTCTCCAGCCAGACATGAGATGAACTTTGGAGAAGCCATTTAGAATAATTACAGGTGAATCTCCTGCAACTTTACCAATTCCAACAAATTCTTCATCAAAAACTATTTGATCATAAATCTCATCGCAAATTATGTAGAGATTATGCTGATTTGCAAGATCTACTAGTTCCTGGAGTGCTTTTTCATTAAAGACAACACCCGTAGGGTTGTTTGGACTGATCAAACAGATGGCAACTGTCTTTGGTGTAATTTTGGATTTAATGTCATCAATGTCAGGAGTTGAATTATTCAAGTCTACTGAAAACTCTACAGGAGTTCCACCGTGTAATCTAACGTATGAAGCATATGGTGGATAGTAAGGTCCAGGTAGTAACACTTCATCACCTTCTTCAACAATTGATGAAATTACCATATCAAGTCCTTCGGAGACTCCATTTGTAATTAGAATATCATCAGCAGTGATGGATAATCCTTTAGCATTTTCTTTTTTAGCAATCTCTTCTCTTAATTCTAAAAGGCCTTCAGATGTTGAATAGTAGTTATCGCCTCTGTTAACTGCATCAATCAAAGCTTGTTTTACATTATCAGGAGGTTGAAATCCAAATTGTACAGGATCACCAATGTTAAGATAGTCAACAGGGATTCCCTTTTGTTCAACTTTTCGGGCAGCAAGAACAATATCTCGAATTGCATATTCAACTCCAACTACTTTTTTTGATACCTTCAAAGTATCTAGACAGATATTTAGACCCGTTAAAATCTTACTTGTTTGGACTCGTTGCACAGTCTGGATAGTGCGAGCGGCTTCGAACCGCTAGGTCGAGGGATCGAAGCCCTCCGAGCCCTTTAGATTATCTTATTAAGTAAATAATTTCTCAGCATGATGAAATGAAGATATCTCCATTCAAACTAGGATTGGCATTAGTGATTGTAGGAATAGTTTGGACAGCATTCATTTTTGATGAGACTGAAAAAAAATATGATACAGTCATGCTCAAAGAATCAAGTTCCTTTCAAACAAAACAAGAATTCTCAGGTATAGATATCGGATATTTCAAATTGTACATGCCTGAATTCTCAGGTGAAGAAGTATTTGTTCAGATTTTAGATACAAAAGAAAATGTGATTCGAGAAGAGATGATTCAAACAAGAATGTCAGTAGGATATTTTGATTTTAATGAAGATGGAGAATATACGATAAAAATTACAAATATTGCAAAAAATCCAATTAATCTACAAATTGAATTTGGCAACACAAACTCTCAGAAAATGTATCCATCAGGAATAATGATTCTTGCAGGTGCTATTATTTTATTAATGATGTCCTATATCAAAATAAAAAATTACAGTATAGAGCAACCTGAAGAAAATATTTCATAGATTTGTATACATTGGATAGTGTGTCCGAAAAACAATACAAGATTAAAAATCAACCAAGTTGTAAAAAACAAAAATGCTACTATCGAGAATGGTAAAAATAATTTAAGTTTTGTATGTTCTCTGTTTTTTAATATCAAAACTGCGCCTAATGATGCAAGAACTAGTCCTAATTCTAATGGTTGATGAGACCATGAAATTAATCCATCAATTCCAAATACATCATGAGATAAAGAATCACCAAATCCTGAAACAATCTGTAAGATAGATCCTACAATGACTAGTTTGATTCCAGTTTTTAGAGAACCATGAACTGATTTTCTAATTATTAGCATAGAACCCATTATTGCAGCACAAGTGGTCATGGAAACTCCAAAGTATACTACAATATGTGAAGGGCTCCAGAAAAATTCTGGTTCTTTTTGAAGATGTGAAATAGCATCCCAAAATCCTGCTGAAACAATTACGATAGGACCAATTACTGCTAAAATCGAAACTAGAGAAACAAGTGTGCTTGATTGTGCAATTGTGGAATTTGCCAGTCTTGTAATTAGTTTCATTTTGTTTCTACGATGTTATAGGAGTATTTGAAATATTGTAAGGATATCAATTGGAAAAATTCAACTCATGGGTAATTTTATGAATTAACTATATTAGATGAGACAATCTAGTCTGATTATGAGTCCAGGCATAGGATTAATGAAAAGACGTCTAGAAAAAGAAAAAGATGCAATTGCACTAGCAGTTTCAGGAATTGCAAAAAAGTATGATGTTAAACCTGAAATTCTCAAGACTCTAGAGACAAAGTATCACGATGATGCAGGTGATTGGTATGTTGCACTAGGATGGGATGAGAAAAAGGCAATCATTCAGATGGATTCCGTGTTGGGTACAATTACTGAAATTAAAGAAATTTAATTATCAAGAGATTTTTAAAAATAATATGACTAGTGCAATTGTTCTGGGAGGTTCAAGAGGAATTGGAAAAGCAATTTCAGAATCACTCAAAGCAATCGATATTGACGTTTTTGCTACATCAAGAAAGGATATTGATACTTCAAATTTGAACAGTGTGAAAGAATTTTTAGAAAAAAATACTCAAACAGACATTCTAGTTTTAAACACAGGGGGACCTGCTCCAAAACCATTTGATACCATTACTGAAGAAGACTGGAAAGTATATCATAATCAATTATTTTTAGGATTTGTAACCATACTACAAAATATCAAAATTAACGATGGAGGGTATATCTTTTTGATTAGTTCTAGTGTGATCAAAGAACCAAATGCAAAACTGATAATATCATCAGCCTATCGTGCTGCATTTGCTGAAATTTTCAAAGTACTAAGTAAAGAATATGCTGAGAAAAACATTAGTTGTGTAAACATTGCACCAGGTCCAATCAACACAGATAGAACTCAAGAGTTAATAGAAAATGTAAAGGAATTTGAAAAAACACTACCTATGAAGAGATTAGGTGAGCCTGAAGAGATTGGAAATTTTGTGAAATCAATCATTGAAAATAAAATAAAGTATCTTTCAGGCGTTACAATAAACTTTGATGGTGCAAACTCAAACTATATTTTTTAAGATTATTTTTTAAATTCAACATTTGGTGTGTCTGGTTGACCTGCAATGGCAATTAGCCCACCTTCACGTAATTGTTGTAATAATTGCATAACTTCTTTTTCAACTTGCTTTCTTTGCAATCCTGTTTGTTGAGCAAACACTTCTACTAATTCTGTTACTTTACGTTGACCATTACAAGACTTCCAAAAGTCAACAATTGCTTGATTGACCATAAATCCTTGTTCATGTTCATTTGCTAAAACCATTGAACCATCATCTTGTTGGACTAGTTTTCCAACACCTTGAGGTAAAGCAGTTTCATAATTAATTGGTGCAGGAGTATTCATAGCAGCTCCCATATTTTTGATTTTTAATTTTCCTTCCTCAGTCATTTTATCCATTGACCATGCAGGCTCCCATACAATGTCAATCTTGACGTTGTTTACTCCCGGTACTTTTTTGGCAAATCTTGTTGCATCCTCAACCAGAGTCTCATGTAATGGACAACCTTGGGTAGTCATTGTCATTTTGATATTGACATCATTATTTTCTGTTACATCTATTCCATAAATTAATCCCATTTCTACAATGTTTAATGGTACTTCAGGATCCATACATTGCTTGAGTGATTCTTCAAT
>DATHYS010000113.1:0-5115 GCA_035458995.1 Candidatus Nitrosopumilus sp. | reverse complement strand
GTATTTTGTCATACAATATTCCATCATCATAAATTCCAAATTCCATTAATGGCTGTGGTGAATTGTGAGTATCTGTAATATTTTCAACTAGTCTAATTGCATCATAGTTTACTACTCCTACTGCACCCCCAAGATATCGATAACTCTGATCATCTGATTTTCCTAGTAACTTCTTTAATTCTCTAAATGGGTCTGTGGTTTGAATGATTGTTGTTTTACCATTTTCAATAATCTCTACCTTATCTGAATATCCTTTGAGAATTTTTTTAGGATCAAAACCCATCACTGATGTCTCTGCTAGAACTTCAGGCCCAGTTAGGGATTCAAAGAGAAATGAATGTGAATAGTTTCTTGAAATTTTATTGTAAATTTGAAATTGGTTTTCAGATAAATCTAGAGGTACTACTTTTGCTTGAGTCTTTCCAAAGGTGTCCACCCATAAACGAAATTTTGGTGGTTTATTATTTAAAGTGATGAGATGATTCTGATCTGTTAACTTTTGTCTGAAATTATTGATCTCTCATGCTTGTATCTATTACGGTATAGTACGGTACCTTTATAGTCTAGTTGATCGTAATAATGCCATGCAGGGGGTAAATCGTGGAATCTCACAGAACATGCAGATTCTTAAAACTCAAAAAATATCGACATCAGTCAGTAAGGTAGAGTGCTATGTTTGTGGCAAGGGGCTACAGGATGGATATTCTATAACTGCTAAGACATTACCAAATGGTATTGTATTATTTTGTGATGTACATTATTCATTACAGTAAATAGGCTCAATACGAATGTGTAACATGAAAATGAGACATATGCTTATTGATACAATTTAGCTATTACAAAGTATGGCATTAGTTGAAGCCCAACAAAGTACTGATAGTGTATATGAAAAAATTTCAAATTCTATGAAGACTATATTGAAAAAACATGGATTAACTGAAAATGAACTCAAAGTATATCATCACTTAATTCAAAACGGTCCAAAACATGCTAATCAAATTGGAAAAGATCTAAACATTTACCGAACTGAAATTTATCGATTACTAAATTCATTAAAAGAAAAAGGAATGGTTGACATGATCAATGACAAGCCGACAAAATTTGTTGGAATTGATTATGCAAAGGCTATTGATGTTTTGATAAATTCCCAACTCGATAATCTTAATGAGCTTAGATTATTTAGATCAAAACTTGTAAAATAAATTATGTTTTAGAATTATCGAAAGGTTGCAAAAAATTCTTTTGCTCCATATTTTGACAACTCTTTATTTTTTGTCTGACAGTATCCTGTTGTAAATGTACATTTTGGACAACCTCCCCAAACTTTATCTTCAGTATTTTTGTCTACTGGACAATCACAATCACTAATCAATGAAAATGCTGTATTGAGTACTTTTTCGAATTCTTCAAAAACAATCCTACTACATCCATTAAATCCATCTGATGAATTATCATACAGGTAGATAACTCCATTTTCATAATATGCATCAATGTCACTTGATTCTGATTTTGTGAGAATTTTACTTGCGTTCACTAATACATGTGTGATGGTATGTACTCTTGGATCATTGACTATTGGACTTTTAGAATTCGAAATTGCTTTGGATAGAAATTCTGATGGTATGGTGACTCCTACTGCTGAGTGTTTTGATTTCCAATGAAAATTTCTCCAGCCTGATACACTAGTGCCGTTATGTCTCGTAAATTTATCTGCTGATTCGTTATAGTTACCTTTCATATATCCTGTAATTGTTCTATCTAGGGAAATTATTCCATATCTCAAAGAGATTTTTTTGTCTTTGAACTTGATTTCTCTGTGTTTTGCTTTACCCTCTGATGTCTGAATGAGGGTAGTTTTGACTATGGGGATTGTTCTTTTTCCTTTCTCGCTTGATCTTACTAGGTATGCCCTTGCCCCATTTTGAGATTTTATTAAAGAATTCACCTCATAGTTTTGCTTATTGAAATGATAAATTGCTTTTTGATGTAGCTGGTAATATCCTACTGGGACTCCTCGTGTGCCAATTTTTCTTGAATTGTAATATATGCCAATTTCTCCTGATGCCCCACGCAAGTTTATGCTGTTTGCAAAATCAAAGAATTGAGACTTGTCTGACTCTGTTGCTGCCTGGTCTTCAATCTCAGTAGACTCTTCATGTTTATCTGAAATTATGGGGTTTTTCTTGTTGATTGGGATAATGTGATCTTGTTTTAGATATTCGTCTATATGGCGTGCAAAATAGTGGCATGCTGCATCATCTGGATCAAAAACACAGATGGCATATGATTTTTGACCCATACGTCCAGCTCTACCTATTCTTTGAATGAATGAATCAAACTCATTTTTGAATGCAGATATTACTACATCCACATGCCCAATATCTATTCCCAATTCTAATGTGGGTGTACATGAAAGTACATCAAGTTCTCCAGCTTTCATTTGTGATTCATACAATTTTCTATCTCTTTGATCTAGTCCTCCTCTATGAATCTGAATTCTGATTCCTTCATTTGCACTCTCTACATTTGATGCAAGAAATTCTGCATCATTGTGTGAATTACTAAAAACAAGTTGTGTTGTTTTATTCTTGTAACAAATTGATGATAACATCTCCATTGTAGTTCTCTGTCTGAATTTCCTAGGCATTATGAAAAACATGTGCATGTTTTGCTTTCGTCTGAATTTACTTTTGATATATGAAAATGAATCTTCAGGTAAATCAAACATGTTTGAAAAAAATTCTTTGGAATTATCAAGTGTGGCTGATGACCCCACAAACTGAACTTTACCCATGTATCTCTTCATTCTTTTTAGTACGTGATACACGTTAGAGCCATGAAAACTAGTGTAGGAATGTGCCTCATCCATTACAATAATTTTTGCGTTTTTGAACAACTCGTTCCATTTTTTGTCTTGTAAGATTAGGTGGTAATTGATAAAATCAAAATTTGTTGCAATAATTAGAGATTTTTCAGCAGCATCTGTAATTATCATATCTTTGTACTCTGTACTTTGACCCCCATGAATGGAGTATGCTGAAATCTTGTTACCTAGTTTACATTTTTGAATTAAATCTGATATTTTTGATACTTGGTCATCAATTAACGCATTAAGTGGATATACCAATAGGGTAAAGACGCCTGGAGTGGGATTTTCTGAAATTTTTTGTAAAATAGGAATGGCAAATGCTTCTGTCTTTCCAGAACCCGTCGGTGCTGAAATAATAGAATTATTGCCCTTTAGAATTTCACGTATTGATTCTGCTTGGAATGGCAAAAAACCTGTAAAGCCATATTTTTCTAGTCCTTTAATGATGTTCTCTGATAAAACATCGCTAAGGGATTCAATAGGAATTTTATCAGCTTCTGGTGCCATTAATCTCTCATAATGAATGAGTGCAAGTGATTCTTCTTTATGACCTTGAATTATTTCTCTAATGATACTATCATTATCAATCAGTGATTTTGGAATTTTATTAATATCGTAAAGAATACTTTGTGGTATTGGGATTTTAGGTGCTGGATCTTTTTTCTCTACTTTGGCATATTTTTTAATTTCATCTGGAAAGTATTCTCCTGATTCTGTTGGTCCATCACATTTGTGTGGTTCATCAGTTCTTGAATCAATTGGAATAAATTTTCCACTGTCTGATTTGAATCCCTCATCCCAGTAAATTTCTGCCCCACAACCTTTAGAGCATTGTTTTGTTCTTCCAGAATAATTAACTCCATAAGTTGGAGTTTTGATCTGAATCTTTTCAGGATTACATTTAGGACATACCCATGGCCCGCCCACATCCTCATAGCTCTGTACGAGTCTTGTATCGCAGTTAGAGCAGAATTTCATGAATGAAATTTTTAGTTAATTTACCATTAATGAACATATGATATTCTATGATTACCCATGAGATCTTTTCAAACACACTTAAGACTCTGTAATTTGTATAGTTGTTATGGGATGGAAAAAGACTCTAGCAAAATTCTGTGTTATGAAAAAGGTTAGAGACAAGGCAAATGAGCCTGATGATGAAGAATAATTCTTAAAATTAAAAAATTATTAGTTCATTCTCTAAATTTCTACTATGCCTTTAGACAAAATGCCTGATACTGAAGAATTTGCATTAACGCATGATTATGCTATTTTACATACTCAAGGCAAGCCTGTGGCGTGCATTATTGATAAGAATCTTGATAATGAATCTCGATATGCATCACTTCCAAATGATCCAAGCTTAAAGGCTAGTTTGATAGGCTTTTTGAATAAACATGATGATTTAGGACTACTGATGGGTTTTAAATTAAAAATTCAAACTGATACTGAATTTTTTGAGTACACAGTATATCCTAATGATGAATTCATAGATTGTGTGATTTTTGATGAATCAATTTTTATCATTAATGACAAGATGGAGAATCTCTTTAGTTTGAGAAAAATCGTAACTGATCAATTTGTTAAAACAAGATCTGAGTTTGAAAAATTCAAGCAAATGATGTCGTGATCTATCTTATTCTACCAAATGATTCAATAACTGCTAAGCGATGAAATTTTTAGTGGTAAATTTTACACAGATGCTAAAGGCTAGGGAGCCTACACTTTTGGATAGAGAGGATGGGCATTGGTATCAAACAAAATTTGATAAAGTATATCCTTCTATTAGCACAATTTTATCTGCTACTGCTCCTGAACATAAGAAAAATGGATTGGCAATATGGAAGGAAAATGAACCTGCACATGAATACATTACAAAACAAGCTCAGGATATTGGAACTCAATCTCATAAAATGATTGAAGACTATTTGAGTAACAATTTGACTATGGAAGAATTTGATCTGCTACCTATTGCTCATTTTAATAATTTGAAACCATTTTTAGAAAATATCTCTAATGTCACCTGTATTGAGCAAAGGATGTATTCTGACAAATTACAAGTTGCAGGAACTAGTGATTTGATTGCTGAATATAATGGAGAATTATCAATTATTGATTATAAAACAAAAAGAAAACCTCAGGTTGATGAATTCATGTATGAATACTATTTACAAACGACCTGCTATGCACAAATGTTTCATGAGGTAACTGGTCACAAAATCAATCAGGTGGTCATTCTAGTCAGT
>DATHYS010000112.1:0-4383 GCA_035458995.1 Candidatus Nitrosopumilus sp. | reverse complement strand
CTAAAAATTACACTATCTCCCATGTATTCATGAGTGTCTGTTTTTGGATTCCATTTGAAAATTTCATGAGTTTTAATTTGACCTGTAACTTCATCGATTCCATCAATTTCTGAAACCTGAATAATTCTTCTTGTCGATTTGTCTCCCACTCTGATTTTTAGTTGTAGTGTGATCAAATCAAGGCTGTTTGAAATTAATGCTTTTGGCACATCCATTGGTGATGATGTTAGTCTTGTTAGGGTGGCATCTACTGAATCTGCGTGAATTGATGAGAATCCTCCATGGCCTGTTGCCATTGCTTGAAATAATGTGTATGCCTCTCGTCCTCTTGTCTCACCTACAATTATGATGTCTGGTCTTTGTCTTAGCGCTGCTCTGAGAAGATCAAACTGATTAATTTCTCCAATTTGAGTATCTGTAAAATTTTGTCTTGAGACTGCTGGAATCCAATTTTCATGAGGTAAATTGAGTTCCTGCGTATCTTCTATACTTACAACCTTCTCTCCTGGTCTGATAAATGAGGCTAGCGCATTCAGTGCTGTTGTTTTGCCACTTGCCGTTCCTCCTGCAACAAGCATGGTGGCTTTCTTTTCAGCCAAATACCACATGTATGCGGCAATGTCAATTGATATGGTTCCAAATTTTATCAAATCAATGATAGTAATTGGGTCTGCTCTGAATCTTCTGATTGTAAATGTGCTTCCACGTTTAGTAATTTCATGACCCAATGTTAGATTGATTCTACTACCATTTGGTAGTGAAGCATCGATAATTGGGTCTGCCATAGAAACATGTTTTCCACAAATGTATGCCATCTTTCTTGAAAAATTGTTTAATTCTGCATCTTTCTCAAAAATAATATTTGTTGGCATTGATTCGTGTTCTCTATGCCATATGTATATTGGAATATTAGTCCCATCGCAACTAATCTCCTCAATCATGTGATCTCTCATCAATGGTTCAATTTTTCCTAAATATACAAAATCTCTAATTGCAAAATAATTTATTTTTGCAATATTTTTTGGAGGAATTTTTAATCTATATTTTTTTATCATAGATGATATTTTTTTCTTTAACCTACGTTCTGCATCTTTTTTTGATTTGACATCTTGTAAAGATACAGTAAGTTCTGTCATGAGAAGTTTTTTAATTATTTCAAATGCCTTTTGGTCTCTCTCAGAAAGAACTGGTTCAATAACCTGGTATCTTAGTCCTCCTTTTGCTGTTGGATCTTTTATAATCCCAGCATGTATTTCGTTATTGTCCCAATCTAATTTTGAGAGAGTCATGTATTGTGGGATTTTGATTTCATTTTCTACATTTTCTGAAATGGTTTTTTCTGAAATGATTTTTGCTTTTAAATTTATTTTATTATTTACCTGTAACTTTTGCAATATTGACAATTTATCTTTGAAAATTTTTATACTCAATTCCGGATTTTATGCACAGGTAATGCGTTTTAACGCTTGTTCGTCCATTTGAACAACCTTTTCCTTTTACTCTTCAATTTGTTAAGAAATCTACCATGGTGAGCATTTCGTCTGTTTCTAGTGAGGTTCGTATCGATGTTTAAGAAGAAATCTGTGCCTAATGATGGTAATTTAGCCTCAAAAACTGAGCATAAGTTGCCTGGATTGGAAAACATCTCTTCTCTTTTTAGAGGAAATTCAAACGAGTCTAAAAATAATGTAATTGTAGAAGATATTCCAATTCAAGAACCACTACCTTCATCTGATGTTATTCCAAAAGCATCAAACAATAGGGCTGTAAAACTAATTCAAGAGGTACAAAAGATTGAGGATAGAACGATTAAACCATTTGTAGATTATAATGAAGGTCATCTTTTCTATCCTATACTCTCAAAAATAGGCGAGGTTCAAGATAATGTTACATGCCTTGATGATTTGGTGTCTGATGGAATTTTAGAGAAAAAAGTTTATGAAAAATTAATTGTTTGTCCTGTTCATCCTGATACATTTTCATCTAGTATGCGACTCTATTGCCCAAAATGTCATTCAATGGATGTGGAAAAATTAAATCTTTTTGAACATAAAAAATGTGGTTATATTACTGAAAGTACAAATTTTGATTTTGTAGAACATGAAATTTCAAGCTGTCCTTCATGTAAAAAAGAAATTAAAAATTTTGAGAAAGAAATTCGTGTACCTGCAATGTGGTATCAGTGCGATGATTGCTCTGAAAAATTTGATAATGCTGTAATCAAATTGCATTGCCGAAAACATGAGCATGACTTTGATACCAATTCTGGACAATTTGTCACCACATACAGCTATAAATTAAAAAATTCTGAAAATTCTATTAATTCTGACACTAATCAAATTAAGGATGAATTACTAAAATTGTTACAGGGATATAATTTCAATGCAAAACTCAATGTGTCGATAAAAGGAAAGAGTGGAAATGTTCATGATATTCCAATTTATGCCAAGAGCAAAACTTCAAATGAATCTATTTTGATATTTATCAAAAATCCTTCTGGTGGCATTGATCAAACTGAATTGAATTCTATACTAGTTCCAAAATTGGACATTGATCCTACCAATACTCTTCTCGTTACCGTTTCTGACATCAATGATGGAATGGAAAATTTTGCAAAGCATTATGGAATTCATCTTATCTCTGAGCCTGATTTTGCCCAAATCTTATCCAAAGTGGAATATTTTGTTTCTGAGTGGTATTCTAATAATGATGTTGTAGAAAAAAGACCTCATTTTGACTCTTTTGAATCCCTTGTATCAGAATTGAAAACAAAAACTGGTGGTAAAAATGAGTAATGTCTTTTCTAAATCCTCTTTGAAAAGAAGACGTGCTGTAAGTCAAGTTATGGGAAGCATTGTCATTTTAGGTATTGTCAGCTCTGTTGGTTCTGTAATTTTGTTTAATGGTATGAATAGTATTAGTGCATTTACATATGATTTATCATTTCATGAAAAATCAAAAAATGAGATTCATCGTGAAGATATAGTTTTTGAACATATTAGATTTGTCCCTGGTGATGACAATATTGAAATTAATTTGAACAATATCGGTACGGTTGAATCTACCATTTCAAATATAACTATTTTAAAAATTGACACCCAAGAAATTATTGCTAATTGGATAGATGTTTCTGAACCTATCCAAATTAAAACAAACAAAAAAATTATTCTTGATAGTCCTGACATTATTCTCACTAATGGTGTTGTGACTCAAACGTGGGATGATGCATACTATGTTGATGATAAATACAAAATATCATTAACTACTGTAAAAGGTAATTTTTTCACAACTGTCGCAAGTCCATTTAATACATAGAACTAAAATGAAACCAAATTCAAAATCTAACACTTCATTTGAAAAGAAAAAACATTCTCGTTTAAGACATAGACGAGGTGTAGCTGATGTGATTAGTACCATGATGCTTATGGCAGTTACTGTAACTGGAGCTAGTACTCTTACCTATTTTATGAACGATGCATTTGTATCTGGTAATCTTGGTACCATATCTACACTTGATTCATCATCTCTGAATCTTTTACTTTTAGCATATGATACGCGGGATTCATCAAGCCTTTTGAAATTAATTGATGTTGATAACGATATTACTAATGGAATTGTTCCTATAACTGGTGATCCTGTTCTTTGTGGCTTTAGTTGTGCTGTTTCCCCTGATGCGATACCCGAAAGTGGGGGAACTGAATTCATCGTATTACAAATTCAAAACAATGGCTTGAATTCAATATTTCTTGAAGATATTGGAATTAACAATGTGATTCATACTTGGGATTCTTCAACTGCTGGAATCCCATTAGATGCTTCTACAAATGATTTAGCTGGAGGAAAATATCCTTCTGATGGAACTTTCTCAATACTGCCAGTAGGTACATCTCCTGTCATACAAAACTCTAGTATTGAAATTCAAAATGGTCAAACCGTAAACATTCTAATAAAATTAGGTTCTGATGATTCTGATATTCTTCTCAATAAGGGAATCCGTGTTTCATTTGATGTAGGTAATCCGCAACTGGTAGAATTTTTAATTGATAGTGGTGATGCTCGATGATTGATAAAATCTCTTTATTTCATTTTCAAAAAAGACGTGGATTATCTTCTGTTGTAGGTGCGTTATTTTTTACAGTATTGATGATTGCAGGATTTTCTGTATTGAGTTTAGCTTTGGATGCACAAACAGATATTGTAACTACACAAAGAATTGTATCTGATATTGAAATAAAAAAACAGCAAGAACAATTTGCAGTTTCTACTTCTATTGATGAAGACAATATTTTAAGCATGAATGTTAAAAATCAGGGCCAAAACCCAGTTGAGATTTCAAGTATCTGGATCATTAACAAAACATTATCAAATCAACCTGTAACTCGA
>DATHYS010000111.1:0-3449 GCA_035458995.1 Candidatus Nitrosopumilus sp. | reverse complement strand
GCAATCATTATAGGACCATAATCTAAACTCACCCTATATTGTATTGAAGGAATTTTTCTTTTCCTAAAGATATCGTTTATCATTTTAGTAGCTTCCAAGATTTTTTTCCCACATTTTATAGGAATCTCGTGGTTTGAGTCAATTGATTTTGGGAAATAAAATAAAATTCCATCTCCCATATTTTTGACAACCTTACCACCATTGTTTTCAATCACATATCCTACTGTATTTAGAAATACAGAGTAGAACTCACATGACTGTTCTTTTGATAGTCGCGATACGGTTTGTGTTGAATTTACCACATCTACAATCCCAACACAGTGATTCTGAGATACTTCATCAAAAGAGATCATGTTGTTAGGATGATCGCGTATCTCCAAATTTTCTGTGTCTTGCCTCAACATCATGCTATTTCTTGGGTAAAATAGAACATAACTAGTCGTAAGCTATACAGCTAACTTTCTATCATTTTTGTTAACAGAATCTTAAGTATCAAAATTGCCTATTTTACTCATGAAAGAGCAGATCATCTGTGAGAGTTGTGAAAAACAGTCAGCCGTATTATTCTGGGATATTCGATATAACGGATACAGAGGAAGGTGTAGTTTGTGTGATGGGAATTGGCCTGAATCATGATGACTAAAAATGGAGAATGCATTCAGAGTTATTTTGATGAAATTTCAGAGAATCTTTTAGGATTGAATAATATAAGAAACTAGTCAGATATGAAATGATTTAAAAAATACATAAAGTATATCCACATCAATTCCAATCATAAAGCATGGTAGACCTAGAAATGCTTACAGTTATTGGAAGTCTCGGGACTGCCATTGCAACTATAGTTTTGGTAATTTTACTATGGAAAACAATTCAGCAGTTTGAGACAACTGCAAAACTAAGTGCAGTTCAGATGGAGTTTAGATTTAGACCTTGGATTGGACCCGTAAACAGTATAAAGCCAATGGGGGAGGCAAATGGGAAAAACCAGTTTGATGTGGCAATGAAAAACTATGGAGAATTGCCAACTACAGAACTTAGAGCCTCATTTAAAATAGATACAGAGATGATGACAAAAGACGTATTCAAGACTGAAAAGATTGAGGAATTTAATCTTGGACCAATGCTTCCAAACATGGAGAAGCATTACTGGTTTTTCATCGACTGCGATTTAATTCAAAAAGCACAAGAAGGCGAAATTAAAATTTTCATTGCGTTATATTTTGAATATCCACTTACTCAAGGAAAAAGTGGATATGGGATGATTAGCGAATATAATCCAAAGATGAATGGATTTATTCATAAAGACATGTGGGTTGAGATGGGTAAGAGTTTACATGAATAGATTACCAGTCAAATCTGTATGCATCAAATGCCTTTAGATTTTTTCCTTGCCAAGTAATCTGTGTTGCATCCTGCAAATACTTTATCGTTGCAGGAGGATCTGCATTCCACTTGTATCCTAGCTCTGCATCTACTTTTAATGCCTGATTTTTGATATCAGTGCCTTTTGGAATACTAAACTTGTATGTGAATAATTTACAATCAGTTGGTACCTTGTAAAAGAACATACGCTCAGGCTCTTCCCAGTCATACTCTATTGTAATGAATCTTTTTCGCTGTTTTGGTTTGATTGGCTTTTTTAGTTTGACACTAAACTCTTTGTGTGTTGGCTTGTTTTCAGTGAGACTGAGAATGTCTGCCTCTAGTCCTTCTTCATCATAGACTCGCACATTCATATCAGCAAAGTCCTTTGGGGAATCTCCATCAAGATAGTAAAATATTTGGTCTTTAGGAGAATCAGAGACATTTACAAGATTCCATTTCCATGCATGATGTGTAAGCATGGTTTTAGGGTCTAGTACATCAAGTGAAATATCTATTTGATTAAACAAAAATGCAGTCTTTGACTTTAATGTCTGCTCAAATGTTTCAGATTTTTGAGTAATCTTTTTCTTTTTCGGAGTTGTCTTTTCACCAAAGCCTTCCCCATAGATGTTAAAGATGTTTAGCTGCTCTCCGTGTTTTATGGAATAGTCCCCTATTGGATGCATGATTTCTTTGTATTCTGGAGACAAAACTCGCACGTCTTCGGCAAATCTTGATGAGCAGAAAATATTTTGATCCCCTGCCAAGTCCATTACACGTCTTGTAAGAATAATTCCAGGGCCCCATACGTTATCCTGGCCATTAAGATCTTTTATGATGTATACTGGCCCAATGTCAATTCCTATTCGAAGAAGGACCTTGTCATCTTTTCTTCGCTTTGCTTTGTTGTATTCATTTAGAATTTTGTGCAGTTGAATTGATAGCCTTAATGGATACTCTGGGCTATCAGAGAATCCGATTGCCATTCCGTCCCCTGTTGGTAAAATTACAGTAGAGTTTGTATCTCTGTTTTGAAAAATTTCAGTTCTCTCAATTAATTCATTTAAAACAACTACTTTTCTTGCCTGCTCTTTTGTAGGAATTGTAGGATTTGATCCTGCAACAATATCTGTAAAAAACCAAAAGAATGTTTTTGTAAATGCATTGATATCACCAAGATCATCTATATCATGACCTTTAAGGGAATCAACCATATAGTCTAGAAAATCATCAGGACAAGAGTTTAAAATTTGAAAAGTGTTCATTGATAGTTTTATTGGGATTTTAAGGGATTTTTTCTTTATTTGTTTTTTAATCCAATCTTTTGTTTTGTGTGATTCCTCCATTAGTGATAAAATTTCTGCCTCTTTTGTCACCCTCGCTAATTGTTGGGATATTGAGGACTTTGCTTTTTGCATAGTATGCTAAGGAATTGTTTGCTTTTTCAAGATTTCTATTTGCGTTAATATCTCAATAACATGGTAAAGTAATCATTTGTGATTATTCTAGTGAATGCCCACGTATAATTCCTGCATCCTTTAGGTATTTTACGCTCCTGACAAACTCCTCATCTGTAATTTTGTCATCAGTCCAGTATTTGGCGGTATTTTTGAACCAATATGGCAATCCTGTAAAGTCAGTTTTCTGAAATGCCTGATCTTCAATCTTCATTTTTCCTCTTACTTTTTCCATCACATCCTGTTTGTTTTCATCAGAGCCATCAGCCAAAAGAACATCCTCCCATGTTACGACATCTTCTGCAATTGGGCCATCCTTGAATAATACATTGTATTGTGCGTTATTGCTTTGCTGATGCTGTATTGCCAGCAATCCTAGAGCATTAGAATAGTCACCTTCTGAAATCTTGCCTACAGTCCACCATTGGGTCATAACTTTACCTAATTCCAACAGTGGTTTTGATATTTCTACATTGTTACTTTTGATTTCGCTAATTCCAATTGCATCCTGATATGGTGGCATTACAGAATAAGAGTATGCCATTTCATCTACACGTAGTTTTGTAAAAATAGACTCACAGGAATCATCATAGTTTTCTCTGCACTGATCATACTTGTCATCGTATT
>DATHYS010000110.1:0-4346 GCA_035458995.1 Candidatus Nitrosopumilus sp. | reverse complement strand
GAATTAAAGATTCCATAACTAAACCAAGGTCTTCTTCTATGGGACCACTAATATCTGCAGTAACTGTTTTTATCCCATCGTTGTCTGTAACGTATAATTCTATTTCTGTATCTGGTACAACAGTACCTGTTTCTCCAAATAGGATGATTGAATTATCACCTTTTGGCATTATCGGATTAATAGGATTAATTGAATTTTCTTCTGATGAAGAAATGTTTAATTCAAAATCACTTGATGAAGTAACTGGTAGACCCTCGATAGTTACCATTTGTCTTTCACTTACATTGGGAAGTCTTTTTGATACAGTCTGTGATGTTTCAAAATATGTCACACCTATGATCTCTTTCTTGCCTGTCGTCAAGAATGGTACTACTTTTGTTACTGAGGGGCCCTCTCCTTCCAATCCTCCAATATCACTTTCATGAAAAACAGTAAAAGAATCTCCTCTGGATATATAATTATCTACAGAAACAAACATTTGAAATGTCTGTGAATCTTCAGAAGTAAAATCTCCCAAGTTTGGCCTAGGGGAAAATTTTGTAAATGTTGAATATTCTCCTTTTTTGATTACCAGTCTATCCTCATTAAATAAAACTTCATCAAAGTCTGAACTTGTATTTTGTGAAACATCTGGGTTATCCACATCTAATTTTAGTAAAATATCTTCTTCAGCAACTACTGGAATTCCTAATGAGTCAACTAGTTGTACTATTGCATATCCTTTAGCTGCATTATAGCTGTTAAATGAATCTGGAATTACAGTTAGTTGAATTTCTAATGGTCCCTCTGGCTCTAGTACCGATACAATTTGACTCACTTTTTTCATTCCTTCTGTTTCTGCAAAAATTATTGCATCCCCAGATCCTGTTATTTCAAATTCTGTAATGGCAAAATACTCTCCTTCTTTTATTACAATTTCTGAATTTTCTAATTTAATCACGTCTCTATTTGGTGTTTCAACTTTAACAATGACGTCTTCATTTGCTAATACTGGTAATCCTCCAGTAGTTGTTAATTCAATTCCAACAAATCCGCGTTTCTGTCCGTCAACAGCAAATTCTTCAGGAGTCACTTTCATTAAAATTTGAGTTGGATGATTATTGTTGTTGAATACTTCAACTGTGATTTCCTTAGATGAAAATCCAGGAGCCGCCAAAGCAATGGTGGTAACCCCTGGCTCTATTGCCTTGATTTTTATATTTTTAATATATTTTTCAGTATCTTCTTCCACTTCAAGAATTTGAATGACATCGGTATCTGAACTTATTACTTTGAGATCTGTAATTGTTCTAGGTACCATCTTTTCATTAGAAATTACATAAACTTGTAAATCCCCTAATGTATTTTCCAGTAATTTTTCTGGGAGTAATTTATATCCAAATTCGGATGTTGTTTGGGCATTTGCAGGTATGAACAAACTACCCATCATTAGTGAGATAAGAAATATGGCCTTTAACACAGCATTTCTCTTAATTTTTTGGATATATTGACCAGTATGAAACATTACAATACATACAATTATCCGCCAAATACTGATCCAACACTAAACAATTTCAACTGAATGATCATTATTGCCCCCAGTGAAATTGCTACTAAAAATAGAGAATACATGAATCCTCCCGTATAGTTTCCTGTAGTAATTTTACCTAGAAATAGCCCTGCAATCCATGATTGTATCAAAATTGATAATCCTAACAATTTGAATCGGGATTGAGCATCTGCATCCAAAATCAATCTTTTTGCATCATCTGTTTCTAATTGGCCCCCTAAACTGGTTAGTGAGTCAATTACCAGCAATGTTGTAAATCCTGTAATCGCTATTAACATAAAACCTACCATGACATATGGTTTTAGCATTTCACGTTTTGTAGTTTCTATATTTCTCATCTTTTCTGAAACTCCAGCTAAAGTGATCAGTGTATTTACATTTCCTCCACCAGCTGAAATTATTTCAAATAATACTTTGAAATTAATCAAAATCTGAAAATCACTAGTTTCTTTTTTAATAAATTTGAAAATATCATTTAATGTCATTCCCCATTCAAGTTTATTTGCTACCCCATTAGCAACTGGGTTGAATAATCCAAAATCTTTTCTTTTTGCTGTCCTTATGACACATTTTTCTGGACCTAATCCAGCTTTTCTTGCCTCTGCAACATCTCTCATTATTTGAGAAGTAGCAGCTTCTGCATCCAATGAAAATTTGTATCTATTTTTAAATTTCATTGCAGGCCATATTGTTGATACAATTAATGCACCACCTAAAATATACAAATTATATCCTGGGAATAAATTCAAATAATTAATTACTGATGCCATTACAATTCCTGGAATTCCAAATGCTAGAATTTTTTTCCAATCCATTTCACTGATTTTAGCTCTATTCAATTTACGTGCAAGAAGCAAAAATATCGTTGTAATTACTGGAGGCATCATAATGACCAAATAAAGAGGATCAATATCATCAGGTCCTGGGGGTGTTCCTACTCCTCCAGTTGATGTGGCAGTAACTATGATGTATATTGCCAAAATGACTATTTGCATAGTCATGTATGTTTCAACTAGTGTTTGCACTTTGTTTGCAGATTCTTTTTGTTGGCTTTCATAAACCTCAAAAGCACTGTCCATTTTTGATTTAAGATAACTTACAACATCTCCGCCACTTTGAATTGATGAGACCCATCCACTAAGAAATTCACCAAAATTTGATATACCTCTCTCTTTTGTTTCAGCCATTACAACTAGTGGATCTTTGCCAAGTATGTCGATTTTTTTTAAAATTTTGATGGATTCAATTCTAACATTTGGAAGCAAATCTAAATCTCTGATTTTTGTAAATATTGTATACGGTCCAAACCCACTTGTTGCCAATAGAGTTACAATGGTAATGAAAAATGGTAATTCTGCCTCTATTTTTTTATTGGATTTCTTTTTTTTATCCTGATCCTCAAATTTTTTAATAAATGACATTCTAGACCCCAAATTCTATTTCTTTCATTAGGGCATCTGGATCTCGATAATATTTTCCAACTGTCTCTGCAACTTTGTCATATCTTCTAATTCCTCTTTGGACGAGCCATTTTAGAACGGTCTCTCTTCTTTTTAGTTCTTCAAAAAGTTCATCCATACTTCTTCCTGTCTGCTCTGAAATTCTATGAAGCATTTCACTGTCTTCTAATGCCGGAGTAAAATAATCTGATTTTGGACTCCACTTGAATGCATCATGATATGTATTGGCGTCTTTGATCTCTTGAACTGAGATTGCTTTTCTAACTCCTTTTCCATCAGCACCTTTTACTCTTCTAAGTACAATTGCACAGTTCATCAAGGCCATATATGATGCTGGTATATCCATTGGTTTTTGCTGCAATCTTTTACTTGCTGATTCTAAACTATCTGCGTGCATGGTACACAATCCTCCGTGGCCTGTTGCCATAGCTTGGAACATTACATATGCTTCAGAACCTCTAATTTCTCCTACTATGATATAATCTGGTCTGTGTCTTACACCTGATTTGATCAAATCGTACAATCCGATTTCACCTTCTCCTTCACTACCAAATCCTGTTCTTGAAATTAGACTAAACCAGTTTTCATGTTTGATGTTAATCTCTGAGACGTCTTCAACTGAAAATATTTTGTAATCTGGATTGATCAAACCAGTAATTGCATTGAGAATTGTAGTCTTACCACTACCTGTAGAACCAATAACCATAATTGACATTTTTGATTCCATTAGTAACCACATGTATGCTGCAATTTCAGTACTAATTGTTCCAAATCCTATCAAATCTACAATTGAATATGGATCCTGTTTGAACTTTCTAATTGTAAAGCTTGTTCCTTTTGGTGTAACTTCTTTTTGGTATAGAACTGAAATTCTGTGATTTCCTTGCAAAGCTAAATCTGAAATTGGATAAGCTGAACTGATGTGTTTTCCTGCTCTGAAAACAATTCTTGATACAAATGAATTTAGTTTTTCATCTTGATATGATACATTGCATGGAATGCTGTCATATTTTCTATGCCAAACATAAATTGGGGCATTGATTCCACTACAACTTACGTCCTCTATGTTTGGGTCTTGCATGATTGGGTCAATCTCACCAAATCCATCGATGTCTCTTTCAAGGTAATACTTTACTTTCTCTATACTTCCTTTAGGCTGATCTAGGAATAATTTTTCATTTTCTTTTAAAATTTTATTTACAAATGACATGAATCCAAAATTCTCCTCAATGTTTTCTGGAGAGTCTATATTTTCTTCAATTAATTGGTATAATTGATTGTAAATTATTTGCTCTTGCTGATTTAATTTTGTTTCATCTATTTGATATGATAGACTG
>DATHYS010000109.1:0-4122 GCA_035458995.1 Candidatus Nitrosopumilus sp. | reverse complement strand
ATGGCTGCTGCTTCTTTTACTGTTCCAGTTAACATTTTACGATTTGGTGCTAATGATAATGATGTACTACTTGAAAAATGAACTAAAATTCCTATTTTGGTTGGTTTTGGTAATGCTTTGAGAATCCCTTTGTTGATAATTACACTTGTAAGTCCATGTCCTTCACATTTGTAAATTGTTGATACTGGATCCTCAAGGCCTTCAATAGGTCCGTTAGAAATGCCATGATCCATTGGAATGCAAAGCATTCTTCCTTTTCTGAGAATTCGATTAAGTCTAATTTGATTTCCTGATACCATGATTTGATCTGATTTTTGTGCCCTACTTAAAAATAACGTGAATAAATGAACTCGTTTTTCTTGATGATTGCGCACAAATCACTCATTTTGTTTAATTCTTTTTTGCTTGTGATTTCTATCAAGGATTAAATAGAAATTCTAAAGGATGAAGATTACTTGAGTCAGACTACTGAGCAGATACAAAAAAGCGATATCAAAGACATTTTGGAAAATTCTCTTAATGGAAGAAGACCTGGCCCTGAAGATGTTTTAAGATTATTAGAGTCTGATGATGTTCATTTGATGGGTCTTGTATCTGGACATTTGACAAGAAAACAATTTGGCAAAAAAGCTTCTTTTGTAAATAATATTATTTTGAATTATACCAACGTATGTATCACTGATTGCAAGTTTTGTGCATTTTACAGATCTCCTGGTGCTGAAGATTCTTACACATTAACCCTTGATGAAATTGAATCTAGAATAAAAGCTGCTCATGACATGTTTAAGATCCGTCAAGTTTTGATTCAAGGTGGACACAATCCAAATTTGAAGATTGAATATTACGAAGATGCATTTAGAATGATCCGAGAGAAATTCCCAACAGTTGGAGTTCATGGATTATCTACATCTGAGATTGACATGATTGCAAGAGTTGAAAAATCATCTACAAAAGAAATCTTGTCTAGATTAAAGGAATCTGGTTTGCAATCAATGCCTGGTGCTGGAGCTGAAATCTTAACTGATTCAGTTAAAGACATTATTAGTCCAAAGAAAATTTCCAGTGATGCTTGGATTAGAATAATGGAGGAAGCACATAGTATTGGAATCCCATCTTCTGCAACAATGATGTATGGTCACGTGGAAAACAATAATGATATTGTTGAGCATTTTTCTAAACTAGTAAAACTACAGGAAAAAACTAAAGGATTCATGGCATTTATCCCATGGAATTTTGAGCCAAACAATACTTTGATGCATGAAGAGGGGATTGTTGAATATGGAACTGGCGGAATCCAACTTTTGAAGATGATTGCAATTTCTAGACTTGTCTTTGATGGATTAATTCCTCACATTCAATCTTCATGGCTAACTAATGGTGTTGGTATGGCTCAATTAGCACTACAATATGGGGCTGATGATTTTGGTGGCACTTTGATTGGAGAAGAAGTTGTTTCATGCACTGGAGCACGTTCTACTGAACTTACTGATAAAATAATCATGGATGCAATTCATCAGATTGGTTATCAGGTAGAAGAGAGAGATAATTTCTATAATCCTATTTCTGTATCATAAACCGTAACTAGACCATTTAGAATCAACTAGATTCTTTGTATCTTCATCCACTTTGACTTGTTGTTGAATTTCTCTTTGATACCCTTCTTCTTTGGTTTTCTGTGTTGCATCAATTCCCATTTTAGATCCCAAGTTGACAAGAGGTGATGCTGGATCTAAAGTATCAGTTGGTGCATTATCGATAATTATTGTGTCTCTAGCTGCATCTGCCCTTGTAGTAATTGCCCAAATCACATCATTGATGTCGTGAACGTTAATGTCCTCATCTACTACAACAAACATTTTGGTGAGTGATAACTGGCCCATTCCCCATAATCCCATCATGACTTTTTTTGCTTGACCTGGATATCTTTTTTTGATTGAAATTATTGCAAACCCTTGGAACCATCCGGCTGGTGGCATGCTAAAGTCTACAACTTCTGGATGGAACATTTGAATTAGTGGCAAAAATGAACGCTCAATCACTTTACCAATGTATGCATCTTCAAGAATTGGTTTTCCTACAACTGTTGTAACGTAAATTGGATCCTTCCTTCTCATTATTCCTGTTAGTGTAAACGTTGGGTATGGCTCAACTGGTGTATAGTATCCTGTATGATCTCCAAATGGTCCTTCGTCTCTAATGTCTGCAGGATCTACATATCCTTCTAAAACAATTTCAGCATTTGCTGGAACATCTAAATCAATTGTTTTACACTTGACAGTTTTGATTCCTTCTTTTCTTGTAATTCCTGCAAACAGATACTTGTCTAATCCTTCAGGAACTGGTGCAATTGATGAAAATATTGTTGCAGGTTCTCCTCCAATAATAATTGCAGTTGGGATTTTTTCTCCCTTGTCTTTTGAAATGTCGCTATGATGTGCACCTCTCTTGTGTTTTTGCCAGTGCATTAATGCATGAGTTTTATCTACTATTTGCATTCTGTAAACTCCTAAATTTCTAACTCCAGTTTCTGGATGTTTTGTTGCAACTAATCCCAAAGTAATGAATCGTCCTGCATCATCAGGCCATGATTTTAGAATTGGTATGTCATCAAATGATGCATCCGTTGATGTTATCTCTGTAACTGGTCCACTTGCTTCTGCTTTAGGAAATGAAGCAGTCATCTTTGTAAGTTCTGGAAGTTTTTTAATTTTATTTAGTAATCCTGATGGCACATCCATTTTTGTCATATCTGCAATACGTTGACCGATTTCTGTAAAGTCTGTCATCTCTAATCCTATCTCTAATCTTTTAATGGAGCCAAATGCATTTCCTAAAACTGGCATGTCGTATCCTTTTACATTTTCAAAAAGTATTGCAGGACCATCTGAATACATCTCTCTTCTCATGATCTCTGCAATCTCTAAATCAGAATCAACTTCTGTTTTGACTCTTTTTAATTCGCCCTGTTTTTCAAGCTCTGAAATGAAATCTCTAATATCTTCTATTCCCACATTGGTTCTCTAGTCAGATCAAGTATAAGCTTAACTGGGTTTTACATTGGCGGAAGTTCTGTTTTTTTGTCATGTCCGCCAGAACCGAATTTACAGTAAAAGCATAATTCTGATTCCATGTACTTTAGTTGCTCAACTTGAATTGCTCCAAGTTTTAGAGCGATTTTTGTTAGGATCTTGTACTTTAGTGGCATTGCTGGAATTACTTCATCCATGTATACTCTGTAATGATCTGGGCAAAACTTTAGGGTGACTTTCGATGGCTCTTTGCCTTTTTCATTGACTTGTTTTGTAAAATTGATCTGCTCTCGAATGTATTCGTGCTTTGGACATGGGCAATCCTTGCCTCCTGGATGCTTATAGGCTGGAGTATTCTTCCAATCAAAGTCCGGAAATTCTTTTTCAAAGTCATCCATGTCATCAATAATGCAATTTAGCATATAAAACTTGATCAAAACCTGTCTACGTAATCAACCCAAATGTACATAAACCCCGGGCTGACCATCAAAAATATGGCAACTGCTAAAAAGCAAACTAAAGCAGATCTTGAAGACAAGATTGCCGAATTAGAAGCAAAACTAACACAACTTTCTACTCAGCTTGCATCAAAACCAGCTGAAGTAAAACCAGCAGAGACAAAACCTGCTGAGGTTAAACCAGCTGAAACAAAACCAGCTCCAGCAAAACCTGCTGAGAGACCTGCAGCAACTACAAAACCAAAAGGTACACTACCTAAAGGATTTGAAGAGAAACCTGCAGAAGCTCCTAAAACAGAGGATGCACCAAAAACAGCTGATACTACAGCACAACCTCCAGCAACTGCAAACGAAGCATTAGAGAATGCATACTACACAGCTCCAATGACATCATTTCATGATTACAGAGCTAAAGTAACAGGTTATTCTCCAGCTCCTAACAGATACTTTGTCAGACTAACTGCTCCTGTAGGTAAAGTTCCAACCAGAAATTGGAATGACCAAAAAGCAACAGTAACCGGTTACACAGCACCATCGAACCAATACTTTGCAACAAGACAGAGAATGGCATTTCATCCTGCTGATAAAAGATTTGGAGGATTTAGTGGAGTCAATATGAGTTTTGACGGCGTTGA
>DATHYS010000108.1:0-3969 GCA_035458995.1 Candidatus Nitrosopumilus sp. | reverse complement strand
GCGAGTTGAAAAATACTATTTGAATAATTTAAAATAATTTTAGGACAAATTATCCAATTTTTTATCCAATTCTTGAACTTGTTTTGTAAAATCTTCCACTATTTTATCTAGACTTTCTTGCTTTTCATTTCCCGTCTTTGTTTTTCCATTTGACCAATCAAACATAGCTTCAAGAATTTCTGTAGATTGGATTGACATGTCTGCCAAATCTTTGATGTTTAGATGCTTTTTCATTTTTTCATTATTAGGATAAATTACAATCTCTCCTGATTTGTAAATTCTATACTGTTGTTGTGTTACTGCATTTCTAAAATCAAGTAAAAATAATCCATGTATGGAGTTTTGTAATTTTTTAGAATAATTCATTTTTTTACAAATTCTTTCAATCATTTGCTCTAGCGTAGTATTTTTACCAAAACCCTCTTCAAGTTTTATTGGATTAATGATGATTTTAAGAAATTTCTTTATTGCATCTAAATGTGAATTGATGTAAGATAATTCTGAATACATTGTAAAAATATTCATCTCTTCTTGTTTTGTTTGAAATGTATCCAATTTGTTGATCAATTCTCCAATCGTATGTGTGAATGCTTTTTTAAATTGAATAAAATTCTTGAAAAACTCATCGTCATGGTACTCTCTGTTGAACTGAACTAATCCTTGAGATTCAATATCATTTAAAATCATCCGAGTTGCTTTGTAATTGGGATTGATGCTCAATAATTTTTTGATTTTTCTATGAACTTAAGGATATTGCTAGATTTCTAATACATATTAGCAAAAATGAATTCATTATGAGCTATTACTTTAGGGAAATTAAAAAGAGAGGATTATCTCAAAGTTGTTCTATCATAGTAATATGAAAACTGAAAAAGAAATCAAATCTCTAAAAATGGAATTGATGAAGACCTTCAACTCTACTGATAGTGCCTATTATGGATTATCCCTTGAAAATTTGATTCTAAATAATTAGTGAGATCTTGATTTTCAAAATAACTTGCTAATTTACGCCCTTTCTTCTAACAAGTTTGCCTTTTGGAAAGTTTACAGTTTTTTCAAATTCTTCTAATTTCATTTTCACTTCCTTCCTTTCTTCATCTGTCTGCTCACGTACAATTACATCCACATCATTTGCAAAATTTTGACATTTTTTGCATAACCATAATGTTTGTTTTTCTGCTTGACTATACTCTGGCAGTCTTCTACCCTCACACTGTTTACAAAATAATGTCATGTGCTTCCTAGAAAAATTGTTAACTTAAGCGTATTGAAACTCTACCTGCCAGTGACATAAGAAATATACAAAATTGATGATGCAATGACTGAAATTCCTATTATTATGACAAGCTCTTTTTTTGAAAAAACACTTGGTCTAAAACTCATAAATTTTCATAAAATTCGGAACTTAAGAGTATTGATATTTTGAATCTAAGAATTAATGAATACTTTGGAGTTTGATACTGTTATCATTTCTGCCATTTTAACTGTCATGTTCTCTTTTCTTGAAATGTCTTCCATCTCTTTATGATGATCTGCTTTCAAATGTTTTAGAAATTCTTCTTCTTCTATGTCATTACGTTTGTAATCACAATATGGGAATACACAATTAAAATTCATGAATACATTATAAGAGCTCTAAACTTAAGCTTATTGGATTTTGAATTCCTTACCTTCGTAATCTAATTAGCATAATTACTACTGGAATTGCTACTGCTAAAATGATTAAACCTGCAGTTACTCCTTGCTGAATTTCCATTGTAATCCATTATTTGTATTCCATATAATTATTAGTTGAAACTAATTAGAAGTATCTAATTTTCACATTGTTTAAATGATGTAATGTGTGTGAGCATATGAAAGATAATTCATGTAGAAGTTGTGGACACGAATTGGAAGTTAATAAAAAATGTGAAATTTGTAACAAAGAAAGTCAATTTTATTGCCACGAATGTGGCTCTATGACTGAGGAACAAATTCATTTTCAATGCATGATGATTAGTCTTGATCATACATTAGTTGCAAACTAAATGATACAGAAATAAATTAGACTTTGATGTACTATACCTATGGCAGAAAAAATTACTACAGATATTCTAAAGTCACAAAAAAATGACTTTGTAATAATTGATGTCCGAGAATCTGATGAATTAGAAGGTGGAAAAATTGAAGATTCCATCCACATGCCTCTTGGATTGACTATTAGAAATGCAAAGAAAAAACAGATTGAAGACTATAGGGATAAGAAAATTTGTACCTATTGTGGAACCGGTTACAGAGGAAACATTGCAGCTGATGAACTTGTAAAAGAAGGATTCAATGCAGTTACTTTGGAAGGCGGTTATCCTTCTTGGAATCAATCCTAATTTTTATTCATTCCATATCGACTGAGTCTTTAACCATGCAATCAAGTCTCTATAGAGATTACTTTTCTGCATGTTGAGAACACCAATTTCTAGATTAGTAGAAGATTTGACAGTTTTAGTATAGTTGTCATATACTGCAAAAATTATTTTGTCTAGAAACATTTCATTTTGCATCTCCTTTTTTGCCAATTCTTCAGATTCAGTCATGGCAAAACTTGCAAACAATACTCCGTCAACCCAGTAAGCATTTGCAGCTTCAAGTGAAGACATCATCCCTATGAGGTCATCTAGATTGAGTTTAATCATATCTCTGACGTATATCTTCTCATATGGTTTATGGACAAATTCTGTCATGCTTTCTTTATTTAATCTCGACTAATAAATTATGGAAATTTTATATCTAGTTTTTATGAATTGGTACCATGAGTGAAAAGTCTGATGATTTCTCAGAACATGAAATGTTTGTAACTGATTTTCCAAAAAAAGGATTTGGGTTAGTAGATTACCTTCAGGGCAGAGTTCATTTTTCTATAATGGATCAAATGAAACTGATGCACAAATCTGGTATGACTCAAATTCAAATTAAAGAAACAATACTTGCAAGTGTAACTGAGATTATAGATAATTTTGAGCCTGAATCAAAAGGTCCTTGATTCCATTCTTGAAGATTCTGCCATGATTATCTTGTGGCATTGACAATGACAATTAGTGTGTGGCATATCATTATCCATTCTATACTTGCATTCTTTAGTGTGTTCTAGCATTGTCAATTTAGATAATTTCCATCATCTTGTTTTCAATTTAAAAATTTGTTAATAGATTTTTTACTATTTCAATGAATCTTTACTTAAGATGATGATTTACATTCAAAATATTCTATGATTGCCGTATTGAAATCTTCTAACAACTGCTGATCCGAAAAACCTGATTTTTCAAGCATTTTCCAAGATTTCTCTATCTGTTCTTTTAAAACATACAGGGTTCTTTTATCATCACAGTGCATATTCATATAATTCTAAAATAGAATTTAATCTTTGAATTTTATATTGTTGATTCAACAGGAATGGAAATTTTCTTTTTTGCAATTTTTACTGCTATAACTCCAATTATTGCACTTGGTATGCTCAATACTCCAAACCATATTGCCAGAGTTTCTGAAAATTCTGTTAGCAATGAATATCCTGAGACTTCGTTGAACACATAAAATTGAATAAAAGACATTCCTACAAGTGGCATGCTGTTTACAATGAATACAGCTCCTACTACTCCACCTGCAATCTCTTCTTTGAATTTATTGATTTTAATTTTATTATTCATTATTGCATCTCCAATTATTGCACAAATCATAGGGACTGCAAACCATAATGAGAATCCCCAAAGATCTTCATTTGGTATCACATTTGCTGTAATATTCATAATGATTAATCCTGCAACTGATGCACTTGCCCATCCGAATCCTTTCATTGATTTTACTGCTCCCCAAAAAATCAAAGTGCAGAAAAATGGTATTGTTACACCTAGAATTATTGCTCCTACATATGGATCAGGATTTAGATTGATTGTTTCTCCATTAGAAATCGGTAAACCAAATTGAAATGCAAATGCA
>DATHYS010000107.1:0-12151 GCA_035458995.1 Candidatus Nitrosopumilus sp. | reverse complement strand
GGATTTGCACCATTTTTTGTATCAGAATATTTTGTTACTAATTTTTTAATTTGATTTTTTATTTTGGATGGATTTTTTGTCTTTACTTTAATAGAAACTGCTCCATTTCCTCGTGTTTTCCATGGAATATTTGGATTAAATCGAATTAATCGCGGGAAATCTAAAAACTCTGTTTCTTGTTTTTGCAGCAAATCGACAATTTTGTAAGCAAGAAAAGTAGTACACATTCCTTTAGGAGAATCAGTATCATCAAATCCTACATTAAGGATAGTTGTCTTTTCCATGACTTGATTAGATTTCTGAGACATTTTTAGTTGTTGTATAATACAGTTGATTTAAATTAATAATGTAATATTCCAAGCTAAATTGATTATTGTAGATGAGGAAAGGATTTTCAAAGAAATAGAAGAAAAAAACCCAGCATCAGTTTCATTAAATGGTCCTGATGGAATGTTACCTCAAGTTCAAGATACTGCAATAAGAATAACAAAAAAGTTTGGGATTCCTGCTTATGTCTTAGCTGATACAACTTGGGGAACATGTGATCTTAACACCAATGGTGCCAAAGTTCTAGGATCTGAAATTCAATTTAACATTGGGCATACAATCAATACAGAGTCTTTAGAAAAAAATTTAGTATTAATTGATGCATTTGATGATGTTGAATTTGACAGTGTAGCAAAAAAATGTACAAGCTTGTTGCAAGGAAAAACAATTTCGCTAGTAACTGATAGTCAGCATTTGAATCAAGTGGACAAAGTAGAAAAAATTTTTACAGATAGTGGCATCAATGTAAAAATTGGGAAAGGGAAAGGCCAATTAAATGATGGTCAAGTTTTTGGTTGTGAATTTTATCCTGCAACAGCATTAAAAAAAGAAGTAGATGCGTATGTTTTTTTGGGACAGAGTAATTTTCATGCAGCAGGAATTGCATTATCAACTAATTTACCAACCTATGTTTTAGATCCATACTTTAACGAAGTAAGAGAAATTACAGAATTTGCTCAAAAATTAAAAAGAAAAGCTACTCTTGCAATATACAAAGCAGCGGATGCACAATCATTTGGAGTAATTGTAGGGTTAAAGGAAGGACAATTATCCAAAGTTTTCGCATTAAAAATGAAGAAAGAGTTAGAGGCTGAAGGAAAGGATGTACAATTGTTTGCATTAACAGACATCACAAATGACAGACTAAGAAATCTAAAAGGAATAGATGCATTTATTCAAGTCGCATGTCCTAGAATATCTACAGATAATCAATTTGACATGCCTGTTTTGTCAACTCCACAGGCAAATGCATTACTAAAAATTTTAAGAAAAGAAAGTATTGATGAATATTTAGAAATTCAGCATTGGTTATAGTTACAATACTAATTTTTTGAATCTAGAATCATCAAATAATTTTTCAAATGATTTTGATTTTTTTGCTTTAATTTTGTATTGGATTCCTTGAGAAATAGCATGTTCAAGCAGTTCTAGTGCCTCATCATATCTGGATAACATTACAAAGTTACATGATTTATCAAATAAAACATCCCCATTGTCAGGATAATCATTTAAAATTTGGTTACAACATGAAATAGATTCATCAAAATTCTTCATAGAAAACAGAATTCGTTCTTTGTGATATAAGGCAATATTGTAATTTGGATAATCTTTTAAAATTTTATCACAAATAGATAATGCATCTTCAAAATTTCCTTGTTTACGAAATGATGAGATCTTATTAACTAAAACAGATAGATCGTTTGGAGAAATATCTAAAGCTGCATCATAGCATTTCATAGCATTTTCAAAGTCTTTTAGTTTACTTAGGGCATACCCCTTATTGTTAAGTGAACTTAGATGTTTGGGATTTTCATTTAGGATCTTATCATAATATGTAATTGCGTCACGTAATTTTCCTTGTAAAAATAATCTATTACCTTCATCTAAAATTGAGTTTGTTTTTGGATCATCCACATCAATCAAGATCCAGGTTTGATTAAGATTTTTCCAAATAGTCCTTTACCTTTGAGCATTTTTGTATGTGCTAGAGCAGCATCCTCAAGAGAATATACAGAATCAATTATTGATTTTATTTTTCCTTGTGACATCCAATACATGCCTTGTTCTAATTCGGCTCGTGTTCCCTGAGTTGAGCCTAAAATATTGATTCCTTTAAAGAAAATATGACGTAAATCAGTTTTAGCATTATAGCCAGTAGTTGCACCAGTTGTAACAATTGTTCCACCATAATTTAGCAAAGTCAGTTCTTTATTCCAATGAGAACCACCAATATGCTCAAAAATTACATCCAAACCAGGAGCATCTCCTGATGGTTTAGGAATTTTTTTTGCAATTGAACGTACTTCTTTGTGCCAATCTTCTTTTCTATGATCCACTGCATAATCAGCTCCTAGTTCCAATAATTTATCTAATTTATCAGGACTAGCAGTAGCAATTACAGTACATCCAAAAAGTTTTGCAATTTGAATTCCATAATTACCAACTCCAGAACTACCACCCATTATCAAAACTATTTGTCCAGGTTGGATATTTGCTCTACCAACTAACATATGCCATGATGTCAACAAAGTCATCGATGCAGCAGCTGCATCATCATAAGATACACTTTCAGGAATTTTTACGACATTAACTTCTGGAAGATGTGTGTATTCACAATAACCTCCCCACAATGGACCGGTTTCAAAACCCCAAATAGTTCGTTTTTTACAATCAAATTCTCTACCATCCGTACATCTTTTGCAGACTCTACATGACATATTTCCATGAGATACTACTCTATCTCCAACTTTGATATTTTTTACATCACTACCAATTGCTGTTACTTCACCAGCAGCATCAGTACCAGATATGTGAGGTAATGGAATTGCCAATGGTTTTCCCCTCATTCCCCAAATGTCATCATAGTTCAGAGCAGCAGCTTTTACTTTGATGATTACCTCATTTGGTTTTGGTTCAGGTATTGGAATTTCTTTAATTTTTAAGATTTTAGAAAAATCATCATCTTTAGTATATTCATCATATACCAGTGCTTTCATGATTTTCATCTAATTATTGGAGATATATGATTTATCAAGATCCTTTAAACCACAAACAATTATAATCATAAAAGCAAAATTCTCAATATGTCTGAAAATGCAATATTTCCAGGAGACAAAATAGCATCTATTGAAGAATATGAGGCAGGAAACAATGCTTTTGACGATGGGGATATGGTCAGAGCAGCAACCGTTGGAGAAAAAGACATTGACAAGACATCAAGAACTGTAAATGTAAAACATCCAAAACTTCTATCAATACCAAAAGTAGGAGATATTATAATTGGAACAGTTGCAGCAGTGATGTCATCAATGATTGCAGTTTCAATTGATTACATTAATGGAAAACCAACAACATCTAAAGTTGAATGTGTTTGTGGAACACGAAATTTGAGAATACGAAATGTAGCATTAGTTAATGATATAGTAGCATTAAAAATTATAAATCATCTTAATGGAACTATTCATGCATCAATTAGTGAACCAAATTTAGGAATTCTATTTACCAAGTGTAGAAAATGTGGAGGGAAAGTTGTTCCTATGCGCGATGCAATAAAATGTACAGACTGTGCATGGATTGATGAAAGAAAACTTTCTTCAAACTTTGGAAATAGTGATTTCGTAAATTTAAGAGGTTAAGAAATGACACATGTTTCGTTCCAAGGTGAACGAGGGGCTTATAGTGAAGCAGCAGCAAAATCATTTTTCAATGAACAAATTGATACAGTTCCTCTAGCAACATTTGCTGAAGTCTTAGAAAGTGCAACCAATGATAAAACACAATATGCAATTTTACCAGTGGAGAATTCTATAGAAGGCAGTGTTGGTGAAAGTTATGATTTGCTATATTCAACATCTCTAAATGCAACAGGAGAAATTTACCATAGAATAGAACACTGTTTGATTGGAACTGGGAAAATTGATCAGATAGATACAGTTTATTCACATCCACAGGCTTTAGGTCAATGTAGAAAATTCATTGAAGAACATAACATGAAAACAATTCCTGCATATGATACTGCAGGAAGTGTAAAAATGATCAAAGAGATTGGCAAAGAAAATTGTGCATGCATTGCTAGCAAAGATGCAGCAGCACGATATGAAATGCCAATAATCTTGGAAAACATTGCAAATAATTTGAATAACTATACTAGATTTTTGATTTTATCAAAAGAGAGTAATGCAGAGACAGGCAATGATAAGACATCAATAATATTTTCAATAAAGCATGAACCAGGCTCATTATTTAGAATCATAGAGAATTTCCACAAAAATAATGTCAATCTAACAAAGATAGAGTCAAGACCAACAAAGACGAACACTTGGGAATACAACTTTTACGTGGATTTTGAAGGACATCAAAAAAATCCCATAATTTCTGAAATGTTAGAAAAAATTAAACAAGAAACTCTGTTTTTGAAAGTTTTAGGTTCCTATCCATCTGCTAAATTGAGCTAAAAGCCTTTAGGTTTTCTTAAAGTAAAGCCCATACTAAATCCAATAATTACCATTCCAGATGTAATAACCATTAGATCAAAAGTAAACCAAACAGGATCAGAACTTCGAATAAGTTCTCCAGTTATTTTTAATTCAGATTCACCAGTGTTTTGGATCTTTATTCTTGTTTCACCATCTGCTAAATGAACCCAATCCAAAGTTAGTTCTTTTTTGTACGAAGTATTTGGAATTTGTAATCCATCTGCAGGGCTTTGCAGTTTTAGATCAAATGCATCTCCAACAATTTTCATATGTTGTGGGGTTGAAGCAGGAGCAGGAATTGTATATGACATTGAGTCACCTACTGCTATGGTATAATCTTCATCAATTGTAATTGTTCCAATATGGGAAAGCAAAGAATAACCTCCAATGGCAATTATTGCACCGCCAACGATCATTCCAATAATAGTTCTTTTAGAAAGCATATACTCAAATGATTCTGAATACTGTTTAAAAAATTATCTACATCAAAGAAACATCATGAGGCTGACTTTCTGCAAATCCAGCTCTTGACATTTTGATAAATTCTGCATTTTCTTGCATTTGTGGAATTGTATGTGCACCGCAATAACTCAAACCAGAACGTACGCCGCCTGTTAGTTGTTTTAGAATATCAGTTACAGTTCCTTTGTAAGGAACCATTGCCTCTACTCCTTCTGCAACATAATCATTAAGATCATCATCAAGGGATATTGTGCCTGATTCTTTGGATTTTCTTCCAATGGATGCAGCTAATGAGGCCATTCCTCTATACACTTTGAATCGTTTTCCGTTTTTAGTCAAAACAGTTCCAGGAGATTCATCGGTTCCTCCAAGCATACTACCTACCATTACAGTAGAAGCGCCTGAAGCTAATGCTTTAGTTGCATCACCTGAAGTTCTAGTTCCACCATCAGAAATAATAGGAATTCCATGGTCTTTTCCAACTTTTGCACAATCCATTACTGCAGTTAATTGAGGAACACCTGAACCTGTAATTACTCTAGTAATACAAATTGAACCAGAACCTACACCAACCTTTACTGCATCAACTCCGGCTTTAATCAAATCTTCAGCTCCTTGAGCAGTTGCAATGTTTCCTGCAATCAGTTCACAGTCAGGAAATGCCTTTTTGATATTTCTAACTGTACTAATTGCATTTTCACTATGTCCATGAGCAATGTCAACTACTAGAACGTCAGTGCCTGCTTCTAAAAGAGATTCACTTCTTTCTAAAAAGTCTCCTTTAACTCCAACAGCTGCACCAACTAATGGTCTACCCTTCTTATCTTTAGATGCATTTGGAAAATCAGCATTGTTTGTAATGTCCTTACTTGTAATCAGACCTTTGACAATTCCTGAATCATCAACTATTGGTAATTTTTCAATTCTGTGTTTATGTAAAATTTCTTTAGATTCATCTAATGTAACACCAAGTTTTGCAGTCACAACATCTTTAGTCATTACATCTTGGATTTTATTTGATTTATTTGCAAATAGTAAATCTCTCTCAGTAACAATTCCTATCAGTTTAGAACTAGAATCAACAACTAAAAGGCCTGAAATCTCTTTATCTTCAGCATAATCAAGTGCATCTTCAATAGTTTTTTCTGGGGATATAGAGTACGGATTTTCAATCATTACACTACCAGAACGTTTGACCTTGAGAACTTCATTTGCCTGCTCTTGAATGGTCAGAAATCTATGGATAATTCCGATTCCCCCTGCACGAGCCATAGCTCCTGCCATAGAAGATTCAGTCACAGTATCCATATTTGCACTCACAAATGGAATGTTAATTGTTAAATTTCTAGATAATTTGGTACTTAGATCGGTCTGACTTCTACTAGTTATATCTGAATATTTGGGTACGAGAAGAACGTCGTCAAAAGTTAATCCTTCTTTGAATTCCAATGAAACCTTGTTAAGAAAGTAAAATATTGATTATAAGCCTTTGTGTTGTTTGGATAGTTTAGAGGCGATCATTACTGCATCTTTGGTTGCATCTACATTATGAGTACGAATAATGTCAGCCCCATTCATAACAGAAATAGTTTCTGCTGCAATCGATCCAAATATTCGATCCTTGGGATTTTCATTTCCCAAGATTTTACCTATGAATGATTTGTTAGAAACTGAGATTAGAACAGGAAAAGTCTGTTTTATGGAATTTAGATTTTTTAATATGGATAGATCTCGTTCTAACCAATCTGATTTGATTTTTGTAAAAAATGGACCTTTGCCAGATTTTCTAAAAAATCCAATAGCAGGATCTAAAACAATTTTTTGAGACGATACGTGTGATTTTTTTGCAATTTCTAAGCTATCTCCAAGTAATTTTTTAGTTATTGTTACAGGATTTCCAAGAGTCACTTTTGGAGCAAATGCACACAAAATTAATGATGGAGAAAATTTTGATACAACTTCTTGCATTTTTTTATCGTATTTTAAGCCAGAAATATCATTAATTATTTCAACTCCATGTTCTAAAGCATCATTTGCAACATTTGCTCTACATGTATCAACAGATATTGGAAGATTTGTTGAATTTTGAATTATTTTTATCGCATCAAGGATTCTTTTTGATTCAGTTTTTTCTGAGATTATTGTGGACAAATATGGTGCAGTAGACATTCCTCCTACATCAATAAAGTCAGCTCCCTGACTTTCCATAAGTTTTACAGTGTTTTTTATGCTGGTCTTACTAGTACTGACAGATTTTTTGTAAAATGACTCAGGACTAGTGTTTAGAATTCCCATTATTCGTACTGGATTCTTCCCACCTACTCCTACATTTGCAATTTTTGCCACATGGTTTATCAAATCTAATGCAATTTGAGTGATATGATGATTTCAGGTTGGAAGAAGAGATATTCTAAAATTTTAAAGGAATTCAGATACAGTGAAAAGGAAGATAAAGAATCTGCAATTCTTTTAAATTCAATTTTGAAAAAATCAGACACTAATAAAAAAATCAGGGGTTTGATTAAAGGAAAAACAGTTTTTGTTATTGGTTCAGGGCCTTCTTTACCATTAGCAATTCCTAAATTAAAAAAATACAAAAAAATTGTAAAAATTGCTGCAGACAGTTCTATTAAACCACTTGTAGAGAATGGAATCATTCCAGATATTGTTGTTACAGATTTAGATGGTGATGAGAATACATTAAAAAAAATTGGAAAAACAAATTCAATTTTTGTTGTACATGCACATGGGGATAATATAGAAAAACTAGATCTTGTAAAAAAATTTAAAAATTGTATTGGAACAACACAGTCAACATCTTTTAGTAAAATTGAAAATTTTGGAGGGTTCACTGATGGAGACAGATGTGTTTTCTTGGCAAATCATTTTCAAGCAAAAAAAGTAATTTTGTTTGGAATGGATTTTGGTGAAAGAATAGGAAAATTTTCAAAAACCAAAAAATCAGAAAGGAAAATTAAATTAATGAAATTAAAACAAGGGAAATCTCTTTTGGAGTGGCTATCGACATTTACAAAGTTGGAATTATTTACTACATCAAAGTCAATTAGAGGGTTTGAAAAAATATCATATAGGGAACTGGATATTATAATTACCTAGAATGCATTTAATACCCATTCCTCATTAAACAAATTATGAAATTTTCAGAGGAGCAAGTAAAAGAGATTGTTGCTTTGAAGGATAGTTTAATCGAGCAGATCGATAAACATCAAGAAGGCATAGAAATGCTTGAAAAAAACATCAGCATCTTGGATTTGTTCTTAAAAGATTCTAGTTTCACAAAAGCTTCTCAGTTAGAAGTTAAAAAAGAAGTAGAGACCAAACCAGAAATCATAGAAAAACCTGTAGAGAATTCAATTCCAATTAAAAGAGTAAATGATGGTAAAATTATTGCTAATGCATTTGTCACACCAGAGCAAGTTTCTATAGTTTTGGACAATGATATTGCAATTAATGCAGATACGCCACCTTTCAAATCATTTTTTCTAGACAGAATTATTGGAGAAATGAAAAAGAAGGATGTTGTAGAAGCAGAGAATGGGAAAATCCAAAAAGAATCAGTTATTGATTATATCGTTAATAAAAATGGGGCAGACATTAGAGAAATTATAATAAAAAATTATAGACAAAAAGAAAGAGTGAATGAGTTAATCAATACAGCAGGATGGTCATTAACACGAATGCTAGAAAATGTAAACAAGTGATGATATGGATAAAATTGTAGTTTTAGATTTTGGATCACAGTATAGTCATTTAATTTGTAGAAGGATTAGAGAATTTTCCGTATATGCAGAATTAGTTCCTTATGACATTAGTTATGATGAGCTACAAAAGTTGAATCCCACAGGAATTATTTTTTCAGGAGGTCCATCTAGTGTGTATAGTTCAGATGCCCCTATTCCAGAAAACAAAATTTTTGATATGAATTTACCACTACTTGGAATTTGTTACGGTCATCAATTGATTGTTAACAAGTATGGTGGAAAAGTGAAAAGGGCAAACAAAGAATATGGTTCATCATTACTAACAATTGATAGCGATAAAGATCTTCTAAATGGTGTTGGTGAATCAGTTAGAGCATGGATGAGTCATGGTGATGAAGCAGAGCAAATTCCAGATGGATTCAAAGTAATAGGCCATACTGAAAGTGCAAAAGCAGCTGCTATTGCATCAGAAGAAAAATCAATTTATGGAATTCAATTTCATCCCGAAGTGGTTCATACAGAACAAGGCACAGAAATTCTAAAGAATTTTGTCTTGAAAGTTTGTGGTGCAAAACAAGATTGGACTATGGAAGGCTTTATCGATACTGCTGTTGAGAAAATCTCAAAGATTGAAGGGAATGTGTTATGTGGTGTCAGTGGAGGCATAGATTCTACAGTTGTTGCATTACTTATTCACAAAGCAATTGGAGATAGGCTAAAGTGCGTTTTTGTTGATAATGGTTTGTTGCGATTAAATGAAGAAAAAGAAATTGAAGAGATGTTTAAAGATAATTTCAAAGTTGATTTTACAGCAGTGAATGCCGCAGATGCATTTCTTGGAAAACTTAAGGGAATAGAAGATCCTGAAAGAAAAAGAAAGATTGTAGGTGAAGAGTTTGTTCGAGTATTTACTGAATTTGCTAAAGGTAATGGTCCATTCAAGTGGTTAGCACAAGGTACACTATATCCAGATGTTATTGAAAGCGGAGTCTCAAAGGGGCCTGCTGCTGTAATAAAATCTCATCATAATGTAGGCGGATTACCAGAATGGCTCAATCTAGAAATTTTAGAGCCATTAAGAGAGTTGTATAAAGACGAAGTAAGAAAAATTGCAAAAATTCTTGAAGTTCCGGAAAAACTTTTCATGAGACATCCATTTCCAGGTCCAGGTTTGTCAGTTAGAATAATTGGAGAAGTTACTCCAACAAAATTAGAGATTTGTAAAATAGCCAGTAAGATTGTAGAAGAAGAGCTTATGGAGGCTGGTTTGTATGAGAAAGTTTGGCAGGCATATGCGGCAGTAGGTGATGACAGAGCAGTAGGAGTAGTTGGAGACGAGCGCAGATATGGAAATATTGTTATGATAAGGGTTGTTGATTCAGTTGATGCAATGACGGCAGATTGGACAAGATTACCACATGGCTTGTTAGAAAAAATGAGTAATAGAATAACAAATGAGATTGAAGACGTTACTTGGGTCACCTATACAATATCTAGTAAGCCACCAGCAACAATTGAACCACAGTAGTGATAAATTTGGAATATGAAAAAATCTGCTCAGAAATTTTAGAATGTGATAAAAATATTCGATATGTAGGAATTTATGATTTTGGAGAGTTGTATGATAAAATGCGTCCAGGAATTAAAAGTCATTTAACAAGAGAAGAAACTGAGATGTCATTGTCACAAGCAGTATATCGATGGTCTACACGTAAAAAAACTTCA
The DNA here is from genome assembly GCA_035458995.1 of Candidatus Nitrosopumilus sp. GTDB lineage: Archaea > Thermoproteota > Nitrososphaeria > Nitrososphaerales > Nitrosopumilaceae > Nitrosopumilus. Next base: position 1,719 of record DATHYS010000107.1, on the reverse strand, counting down.
GACAAAATTGGTAAACCAATTTTTGCTTTTGCAAAATATGAAAAAATTTACAGGATAACTATCCCTATTGGAGGTGCAGGTTTGATTTTGATAAGTACCGAGTTAAATGCAGATGTAAATAGTATTGTAGAAAAAATTGTAACAATTAAAAACCAATTTCCTTCATAATATGTGATTAGTATGGACTTTCATGTTTTTGACACATATGTGAAAGCAAGAGATGGACACACTATGCATTTTGATGTAGTTACTGATAACAGCGAAGTGGAAAAAGCAATTTCATATGCAAAAGAATGGCTAAAGTCAATTGGAGAAGAATCATCTACTGTAACTACAGAAGAATGCAAGTTTTGTCACACACAATCCGTCCCAGAAGACATGGAAATTGAAATTATGACAGATGGATACTCAATTTCAAAGATGGAAGGATGTCCAAATTAGAGCATACAGGCACCAAAAACACCTGCAGAATCACCTAATTTGTTTTTTAGAATTGGTGTATCAACTAAATCTGAAAATACTTTGTCGTAAACGGATTCTTTTCCCTCTGTGTATAAAAAATCAATATTTGATAAACCGACACCTAAAACAATTGCATCAGGATCTAAAATATCAATTACATTAGCAAGGCCAAATCCAAAATTTTCTAGAAATTCATCTTTCCATTTTTTTCCAATCTCACTATCAATTTTAGTAAGAATTTCTGGGAGCGGTAAAGAATCCCCTGTCAATTTGGTCCATTGATTTTCAAGTGAAGGTCCACTAAGGTAAGTCTCAACACATCCAGTTTTACCACAATAGCATTGATTGCCATTACGATGTAATGTATGATGCCCCCATTCACCTCCAATGTTTGTTCTTCCTGGGTAGAGTTTTTTATCAATTACAATCCCACCTCCTACTCCAGTGCCAATAATCACACCAAAAACAAAATCAAAATCTTTAGCAGCACCTAATGTTGCTTCAGCCATTGCAAAACAATTTGCATCATTTTCCATAGAAATTTTTTTCTCTAGTTTATTTTCCAAGTCTTCTTTTAAGGACTTTCCAATCAAACATTGTGTATTACTATTTTTGATCAATCCAGTTTGTTTTGAAATTGCACCAGGCGTGCAAATTCCTAAAGAGAAATCAGAAATATTTTCAGATAATTCTAACACAAGAGAAGAAATAGAGTTTAGAATTTCTTGATAGTTATCCTGGGGAGTTGGAATTCTTTTTCTTTCTATGACATTTTGGGTTTCATCTAAAAGAATAGCTTCAGTTTTGGTTCCACCTAAATCAACACCTAGTTTGTACAACAATGAGTATCAAAAACTAAAACGCTTAAGCTTTAACTAAAATTTTAGCCCATTGGAGGCATACCGCCGCCACCTGGAGCTCCAGATATAGCTATTACATCATCAATTCTAAGAATCATGCATGCTGCTTCAGTTGCAGATTTGATTATCTGTTCTTTAACTACGATTGGTTCTACAACATTGATTGCCATCATATCAGCGATTTTCATATTTCTAGCATCAATTCCAGTCCATTTTTGACCTTGATTTTGTTTTGCTCTTAGATTAGCCATAGTATCAATTGGATCCATTCCAGCATTTTCTGCAATTGTTAATGGTATAGTTTCTAGTGCTTCAGCATATTTTTTGATGGCAAGTTGTTCTCTACCATCAAAGCTATCAGCCCATTCTTTTAGTTGTGATGCCACAAATGCTTCAG
>DATHYS010000106.1:0-6095 GCA_035458995.1 Candidatus Nitrosopumilus sp. | reverse complement strand
GTTGTTGCAGCATGAAATGATAATACTAATGCATGTACAAAATCTCCTGCAAGTGCTCTAAGTGCAATCACTGTCTCTGCACTTGATGATAGAGATGGAACTTTAGATTCTACTGATTCTTTTGCATCCTTTAGTAATTCTGGTTCATGTGTTGATATGATTGCACCTGGTGTTTTGATTGAATCTACTTGGAAAGGTGGAGGCTATAATACCATTAGTGGAACCAGCATGGCAAGTCCACATGTTGCAGGAGCTGCAGCACTTTACATTGCAAATCATTCTACTGAGAATTTAACTCCGCAACAGGTCACAGATGCATTGATCAGTGCTGGAATCTATACTTGGAATGATTCTGCTGATGATGATGACACACAAGAACCATTACTTGATGTTTCTTTATTTTAGAATTTAAAAAACTAAATTTTACTTAGGCTTTAGCGACTTTGAGCAAATCTGAAATTTTGATATCCATTCCAAATCTTGCCTCGTTCTTTTTCATATAGAAAAAGATTGACAAAAAGTCTGGCAGTGCCTTGATGAAACTAAAGTCCTTGCGAATTTTTCCTCTAACGAAATTAAACACCTTGGCATAAACTTTGTAGTGTTTCTCAACTGCCTTCTCATATGCTGCAAAGTCATGCATGTTCTCCACAAAGATATCGACACACTGCATTGATGGAATGATTCCCTCCCCTAACAATGCATAAACAGTACCGATTGATTCTCCAACTCCTACAACTTTACCTGAATAGTATGGCTTGCATCTATCTGGAGTTGCAAGTCTGATTGGTCTACCCTTTGTTTTGAGAACTTTACCGCCATGCTTCTTTAGGAAATCATCAGTTGCCTTGATGTGCTGTTTGTTGTAATCACCTGCTCCGATGTGTGCCCATTTCTCACCTAGTGGGAAATACCAAAAGTATCCTGACATTCCAGGAAATGGTTCAATGTAAAAGTCATCATATGGCACTCCGTCTTCATATTCTACTTTGTATTCGTATGTTGGTAAGAAAAAGTCCTCTTTCATTTTTGGCAAATATGCTCTGCCAAAACCAGTACAGTCAACTATCATGTCGTATTCTTTTTCTAGCTCTTCAAGCTTGGGAGCTTCGCCATAGATAATTTTTGAATCTTTGATGAAATCTTTGATTAGTGCTAGTTTGTCATATGTACACATTCCGTGCAATCCAATATCGAACTTGATGTCGTTGTTCATTTTGACATGCATGTTCTTTCCATCATGAATTAGAAAATCATTAAAATCTCTGTCTACCTTTTTGCAAAATTCTGTCAGTACTGGTTTGATTGTACCCCATGCACAAATTGAATCATGGTTTTCTTCTCTGTTTCTCTCGTATCCAGTTACATCATGCTCGGAATTCTTTAGTCTGGCCATTAGATAAGATCCTGCTACTCCCATACCCATTACTGCAATTTTCAAGACGATCTGCGTTTTGCTCAGGCCTAATAAATACACTATCTGAATTTGTTCAGGAAAATTCTCAATAGTAGAAAATGATAGCATTTGTTAAATATCAAAATCACATAAGTATTGATAAGAAAAGGTGAGTCTGTCGTCTGAGAACAATCGTTTCAGACCTTAAGACAAATCGCTGTCATCAGAAAACCCCCCGGTAACTGATCTTAAGCGAAGAGCTGTCATCTGCACTGTTTTTGGTGCCGATCTTAAGCTCAAGTGCCTTTTCGTTTCATTTATTTTACATAATTTTTTTGTTGTTTCATGGATGTTTTCGAAGCTATTGAAACTCGTCGTGCAATCAAAAAATTTGATAGCACATACAAGATGAGCAGTGAAGATGTTTCAAAATTAATGCAACATGTGATTTTGACTCCAACTAGTTACAACCAACAAAACTGGAGATTCGTCTATGTAACTGATCAGGATGTGAAAGAAAAGATTTCAGTAGCAGCTCGAGGTCAGGCCCAACCAAGAGATGGATCTTTGGTAGTGGTACTATGTGGTGATATGACTGCATGGAAGACTGAAGCGCTACGATACTGGAAGAATTATCCTACAGAAAAACAAGAGACCATTAAAGCATCTCTTGAGAGAAAGTATGATGGCAATCCACAAAACCAACGCGATGAAGCAATTCGTTCTTGCGCAATGGCAGCTCAAACAATAATGTTGGCAGCAAGACAGATGGGATTAGACTCTTGCCCTATGGTGGGATTTGAGTATGATGAATTGGCCAAAGTGATCAATTTACCTGATGAACATCTGATAGTTATGATGGTCGTAGTTGGAAAAAGAACAGAAGATGCATCTCAACGCGGTGGACAATTGCCGCTAGATCAAGTGGCCTTTGAGAATTCTTTTTAGATATTTAGAACATCTTTTATTATGACAATGTCGTAGCACTTCCATGGGGACTGAAGAGGCAATCAAGAAATTAGAGACCTCAAATCAAGGGTTGCAAGTAATTTTAGATAATCTTGATGAGCAACTCAAAGCAATACGCGCAGACCCTAAACTTACTGGGATGGTCGATGACTTGGAGACTCTATTTTATGCATATCTGAAAACCTGGATGAAAAGCAATAATGAAATTATCAGTGTTCTAAAAGAGAAATAGATTCTATTCTTTTTCAAAAATTATATGATCATGATTTGACATGGCCACCTTTATCATCTTTGAAGAATTTCCCTCTTTAACTCCAATATTATATGAACAAAAAATCTTGAGCTTGTCGCTTACAATTTGATGTAGGTATTTTTCGGCATTTTCGATTTTTGAAATGTTTTCAACTGAAAATCTAGAAACATCCCCCAATACGTTAAATGCAACCCGTCCTTGGAATTTGTCGGTGAGAATCGTCTCCCTTAGATTGGTAAATTTTTCTGCAAATTTTTCAGGAGATATGGTTGGATCCGGCATAAAATAATAAGAATACAATTTTGTTACCTTCCCTCGCCCTTTTGATGAGATTAGTCTCTCATACATTTGGTGCACATCTGACTGGGTTGATAAAAACACACATCTCTCAGATCTGCCAATTCCTTCTTCAAAAAACTCAAATATTTGCTCATGAAGATTTTCCTGAGTCTCATAAAACAATGCAGGATGATTATGACTCATGGCAAAAATTTTCTAAATTAATGTCAAATAAACTTTAATCCAGATCCCTTTTCAGTGCTAAATAATTGTCATAGATACTATTGCCCTCGCATTGTAACCTGATTTCCTGTTGTATGATTAACTCCAACTACTGCACCAGGATTTGATGTAACGATCATCAGGGTTTCACAAGAAAGACACAATGTAGATGGTACATAATCAGCATATTTCTCTGAAGGTCCAGTTGTAGCTAGCACTGCATCGTCTTTGAGGTCTGCCTTTCCGCAATTGATGCACTGGGAGGGCTTTTGAGGCATGTGCTTTATTTGACTGATAAAGTAATGGACCAATGTTACATCTATGATACATTGGTTCTTAAATTAATTGATATGATAACTAGAAATCCTTAATTCTTATTTCAAGTACTAAAAATTAGATGGAATGTTTTAGATGTGATGGCAAGGGCAAGTACAGAAACGAGTTTGGCATGTGGGAAAAGTGCGAGTCCTGCCAAAAAAAGGAAATGTCTTTTGAGAGTGTGAATAAAGAACCTAATGCTAATGAAGAAGGATATGACTGAGAAAAAAAAGAAAAAAGACAACCGAAAACAAAAGGGGCAAAAGGCAGCTGAAGCCAAACAGCGAATTAAAAAATACAAGAGTGAGCAGCAAAAAAAGAAGAAGAAAAAACCAAAGTATTAATTTTAAATGCCCACTGTAAATAGTTGAGTAGCATGGATGATTCTGATAAAGTAAAACTAGATCACCAGAGAAACAAGTCTGAGATTGTAAATTTGGTAAAAGAGATGTTCAAACTTGACAAATGGGGAGATGAACAATTTAGAGTTGAACTGCAAGATTTGGTTACAAAGGATGAGAAACTAGTAAAAGACGTGATTGCGCAGATAAAGCGGGAGAAAGGAATAGAGTAACCATGGGATTCAAGGATAGATTCACGGGTAATGAAACCTCAAATGTTTCAGTCAAAGTTCAATGCACTGGATGTAAGAGAATCACAACAGTGAGAATTCCTTCTGACAAAACGATTGAGAAATGGAATGAGAAAGCAACCTGCAGTATTTGTGGTGGAAAAAGCTGCTGGGAAAAATATGTCTAGTTTGCAAAGTGCATGCTGATAATTTTTTGATTTTCTAATGCCAACTAGGAATAATTAGTAGAGATAGTTATTAACGATAAGAGGATTTTGGGATCACTTGAAAAAGAAAATCTCCATACCTGCAATAATTGCAGCATCAATTTTTGCAATTGCCATTGTTTCATTTTCACCATCTGATGCGCTAGCAGAATATGGGGAATACAGCATTCCAGAAATTACTGGAAGCATAACAGTTGATGGTGATTATTCAGGCCTTGAGCAAATTTCACTAGCTGATGCAATGAGTGTAGCTGAGGATTCAGTTGATGACTCTAATGCAATGTGGGGAAAACTGCAGGTGATTCAAGGATATTTGGTGTACAAGGTTGGTCTACTAACTGATGATGACCTCTTTTACAAGGTTATAGTTGATGCAGGTGATTCATCTGTACTTTATGTTTCAGATGGAAAATCCAAAGACAGCTGGAAACACTCTGACAAATCTGGAAAATGGAAAGATCACTATGCTGATTTGACTCCAGAGGAGAGAGAACTCAAAAAACAACAATGGGGTGAAGTAAAAGAGGCATTCTTTGCACTAACCATTGATGAGCGAGCAAAAATGATTATGCACTTTATGTCAATGAAGGTGCAATGGGAAGCACTATCTGATGAGGAGCGTGATGCCAAGAAACTTGAAATGAAACAGATGATGCAAGATTTACTACCTTTGTCAGTTGAAGAAAAAACTGAAAAGCTTCGCCAATACGTAAACTCTCTTTAGATTCTAAAATTACCACTAGCAGCTTGGCTTGTATTTCTTGATATACTGAAAATAGCGAATTGATTCTATGGTAATGAAGATTACAAGCAAACTGACTTTGATTGGAGGACTCGGAATTACACTGTTGATTACAGTTTTGGGAGGATATGTGATTACTACATTTATGATTCCGCACTGCAAGGACGTAATTTGCTAGATTCTTTGGTAGGAGTTGTAAATTGAATAATCTGATAATTGTAGCAATTGTATTTGCAATTGCAATAGGAATTGGAATTTTAGGCAACTCTAACTATGAGCAGTATGTTGTGGAGAGAGACCAGAGAAACCTTCAGGCATCAGTTGCTGATTGCAAGAATTTGTTTTCTCAGGGAATCAAACAAGATGAGTGTATAACAAAATCCATTGATGTCTTTGGAACTGAATATCAAAAGGCCCAGTGGGAGCAAAGACTAGACTATCCTTGATTTATGGAAATCTTCCTTCATCCATTAGTTCTTTGTATACTGTAGACTCTATTCGATTTTGTGCTTTGCCACATTTAGGACACATTCCTGTATCATCAGGATTCTCTTTCATCTTTCTTTCACACTCTACACATGTGTTGATTCCTCTCTTGTATCCCATGGTAAAATTTTCCCTAGTCTTGATAATAACCATATCTGAAAAACTCTTTTAGAGAGTTTCAAATTATTTGCAATAGTAGTTTAGTTTTGGAATTACCCCTTATCTTAAATAATTGAAATGATGTTTTTTAATTATGTACAAAACAATTCTAGTTCCACATGCAGGTACACCTGCAGGAGACTTTGCGCTCAAACATGCCATTCATCAGGCAAAATCATCCTCGTCTAAAATTATCCTACTGCACGTAATTGAGGACTTTCCACACGTTCCACTTTTCACCCTTCATGCATCACAGGTAACCAAAATCAAAAAGGAACTTGCCGAGGTAACTAGAGACATGAAGGCAGTAATGGAGAAAGAGATGACTAAACGCACAGAGACATGCAAGAAAAGCGGAATAGATTCTCATCTAAAGGTTATAGTTGGATTGCCAGCCGAAGAGATTCTAAAAATTGTAAAAAATCAAAAAAAAGATTTGATAGTAATGGCAAAAAGAAGAAAACTCAAGGGAA
>DATHYS010000105.1:0-45195 GCA_035458995.1 Candidatus Nitrosopumilus sp. | reverse complement strand
CCCATTATCATTTCTTTATTTGAAATAGAGGATTCTGAAAGAATTTCATGCATATACTGCAAGTCTAAAGATTTTGCAAAATTATTGTCAATTGCAATACACAACAATCCACCAGCGTGTTGACGCATTCTTGCAACATGTTCAGGGGTGATAAATTCTGCTGCTACAACCATATCAATTTCATTTTCTCGTCCAGCTGAATCAAATAATAAAACAAATTCACCGCGTTTCAAAGATTGTAATGCAGATTCAAGGGACATATGAAAAAAACTCGTTAATCTAATTATAAAGTTTACTAAAAAATTGGTAATTACCACTAAATTTGTAATTAATTGGCTTTATTTTAGAATATATTTTCCGAGAATGTCAGTTTCAATATTAACTTTATCGCCTATTTTTTTGGTATGAAAATTTGTCACTTCTATAGTATGTGGAATTAGAGATACAGATGCAAGAGAATTTTTGATGTCCACCACGGTTAAACTAATTCCATCTACAGCAATAGAGCCTTTTTTCACCACAAATTTTGATAGTTTTTTGGGAACTTCAAACCAAACTTGGACCTCTTTTGGTTTTTTTAGAATTTTTTTGATTATACCTACACCATCAACATGACCTAAAACAAAATGACCTTCTAATCGATCACCTGCTTTTAAACTACGTTCAATGTTTACAATTCCTCCAACTTTTAGATTTCCAAGATCTGTTTTTTTGGTTGTTTCCTCTATCATTTCAAAAATACATGTAGATTTTGAAAGTTTTGTTGCAGTCAAGCAAACTCCATTAAGTGCAACACTTTGTCCAATTTTTAATCCCTTTGCATGTTTTCCTAGATTAATTGACATTTCAATTGCACTTCTGTTTTTAGTATTTTTAGAAATTTTTTCTACTTTGCCAACTCCTTCAACTATCCCAGTAAACATTATGGACTCTATCATGTTTGTCTATAAAATTATTTAGATAATATATCATTTGTTGGAATTTTCAAATTCTTCTTGACAAAACTGGTGAAATACAGAGCATTTGTTTTCTATAGCATTATTTTTGATTTTTTCCATATCTTTATTCAAAACTCCTTGTGCAGCTAAAAATGCATCATCGGATTGACCTAATTTTTCATAGAGATGAGATTTTGCAAGAGATATTTCATTTAATTTTGAATCAATTGTTTGAGCCATGTCATAAAAGATAATGGCATCTTTGTATTTTCCAAGGTGGCTCAAAGAAATTGCTTTATTCATTAGTGCGGTAACATCGTTAGGATCTATCACTAGTACTGTATCATAATACTCCAAAGCCTCTTGATGTCGATTTAATTCATTTAGTGACAATCCCATGCTGTTTAAAGCCCAAATATCTTTCGAATCAGTTGTTAGGATTTTTTGGCACAATTCTAAAACTTGCTCATATTGTTTCAGATTTTCCAAGGCATAGATCTTATTTTTTAATGCATACATATCTGAATTTTTTATCTCCAATACTTTGTCACAATAAATTATTGCTTCATCAAATTTTTTTAAATAAATTAAAGCTAATGAAATGTTTTGTAGTGCAATCATGTCATTTGGAATTTTGTCTAGTAAATTTTTACAATACTCATACATCTCATTGTATTTATGGGCATTAAACATCCTAGTTATGACATTTGAAGGATCAAGAAGATCAACCATTTTACTATAATTTATCTAAAAATCATCATCTTTAACCTATTCTAAAAAGAATAAACAAAAAAGATCTTAAGTTATTTTAGATTTTTACGTAGTGATTCATTTAGAACTTTGGAATAACTGTAAGATGTTTGTTCTTGTTGAATCATTTTTGCTTGACGCAATCTTAGTTTCTTGTCTAGATCATCATCAATCATGATTGTAACACGTTTACTCATATGTATCAATAAGAACATAGTAATTTTAGAATATAACATTATATGAAAAGTTCCAGTTTTGGGAAAACTTAATTTTGAATCATGGAAAGCACTTGATCCATTTTAAACGGTTTTTGAACCAAAGGTACATCTAATTTTTCTAATTTTTCTTCAGTTGAAAAACTTCCATCAGCAGTTATTGCAATAATTTTTGCCTTAGGATTAATCTCCTGAATTTTTTTTATCGCATAAAATCCACTGCCATTTGGCATATTTAGATCAATTAGTACAACATCGGGTTTAGTTTTTTTGAATAATTTAACAGCGGTAACTCCATCAAATCCATTACCAACAACTTTGACACCATTTTCTTCAAGAATTTCAGTAAATAGTCTAACTGTATCCTCATCATCATCAATGACTATTACTGATTTTATCATCCCAAGCATGGTAAATGGAGCAGTGCTTTAATATTTTCCATTAAATGGCAATATACATGGCAGGTATTGATAGAATGATTTCGTCATCATTATCGGCTGAAATTAAAAAAGAACTTGATTTAGAAATTCTAAAAAAAGTTGAGAGAGAATTATTTTTAGAACACGGCATGTCTATAAAACTAGCAATAGAAAATTTTGATAAATTTGAAAAAGTTCTTAAAAATAACTCAAATTTAGATGTCAAAAAATTTGAAAAAGATTGTATTGAAAAAATTATGAAAATTAAAAATAATGGTGAAAAATATTCAATAGCCATACTTGATTCTGATCTGAAAAATTTGATTTTAGAATTGTTTGGTGAAATTGAATCAAGGAAAATAATTTCATGTCTTTTAGAAAATGAATACACCATTCCACAAATTCTCAAAGAATCCAAAGTTCCTAAAACATCAGGATATAGAAAAATTGAAAATTTAATTCTTAATGGATTATTAATTGAATCAGGAAAGATTCTCAGTGAAAGTAAAAAAATATCAAAACTTCGATGTGTTTTACAAGAAATTAAACTAGATATTAAAAAAGGAAAAATTGAGATTACGGGAGTTATTAGTAAAAAGATGTTTGAAAAAAGTTCCAGCATGAAATCTATTCTAAAATTACTTGAATAGATAAAAATTGGAAATAATTACTTAACAAGTTCTAAGAGTGCTTTTGCCTGCTTGAAATGTACTTCATCTATCATTTTTCCATCAACTGTAGTTGCACCTTTTCCTTTCTTTGTTGAATTTAGATAGATTTTGCATACTTTTTCAGCCCATAATATTTCGCTTTTATTTGGATGGAATGATTTGTGTACGATAGAAATTTGATCAGGATGTATGATACTTTTCCCAGTATAGCCTAAACTTTTTCCTAATTTACAGTCTTTTTCTAATCCTTTAGTGTCTTTGAGATCTTGCCAGATTGAATCAATGACTGCCACTCCTGCTGCATGTGCATCAACAGGTATTTTTCTTCTAGAATATTTTTCCCCTTCAGAATTTTTTGTATATTCTACTCCCAGATCATTTAACAAATCAAAGACACCAAAAACTACTGCAGAGATTCTTTTCCCAAATGATGCAATTTCATATGTGTTGACTACTCCTTCTGCAGATTCAATTGAAGGAATAATTTGAATTGGTTTTAATTTTCTAGATTTTTCTAAACCAGAAAGAGTTTTTTCAATTTTTTTCATCTCTTTGACATTGTTTACTTTTGGAATGACAATTCCATCAATCCCTTTTTGAACAATTTCTTTAAGATCTGCAGGAATTTTTCCAGAACTTGGAGAATTTGTTCTCACAAAAATTGAAGATTTGTATAATTTTCGGGATTTTAGAGCGGTTTTGATTTGTTTTCGTGCATTAGATTTTTCAACATTGGGGACTGAATCTTCTAAATCAAAACAAACAATGTCAGCTTGAAGGCCTTTAGCTTTTTCAAGAAACCTGGAGTTGTTGCCAGGAACAAAAATGAGACTTCTGAAGAGCTGAGTCATTAAATGACTAAGCGCCTTCAGGCTTCATTAAGATTTTGCCAAAGAATTTGCCGTCTAACATTTTTGTGTGAGCCTCTGCGGCTTGTTCAAATGTGTATACGGAGTCAACTATGGATTTTAGTTTTCCTTGACCCATCCAGTAAAGACCTTGATCAAGTTCTGCTTTTGTTCCTTGTGTTGAACCTAAGACGTTAATTCCTTTGAAGAATATGTGTCTAAGATCTATTTGTGCGTCATAACCTGTTGTTGCACCACATGATACAAGTGATGCACCGTATTTCAGTAAGGTTAGTTGCTTGTTGAAGTGAGTTTGACCAATGTGATCAAATGCAATATCAATTCCAGGTGCTTCACCTTTTGATTTTGAAATTTCTTTAGAAATCTTAAAGACTTCTTTTTGCCAATCATCTTTTCTATGATCGACAGCATGATCTGCACCTAGTTCTAGACATTTATCTAATTTGTCAGGACTAGCAGTTGCAATTACATCACAGTTGTATAATTTTGCAATTTGAATTGCAAAGCTTCCAACGCCAGAACCACCACCCATTACGAGTACTGTTTGACCTGGAGTAATGTTAGCTCTGCCAACTAACATATGCCATGAAGTTAGAAGAGTCATTGAAGCTGCTGCTGCATCTTCATATGATACACTATCAGGGATTTTTGAAACATTGACTTCTGGTAAATGAATTTGTTCAGAGTATGCACCCCAAAGAGGTCCAGTTTGGAAACCCCAAACTTGTCTTTTGACACAATCAAATTCTCTTCCATCAGTACATGCTTTACAAACTCTGCATGCAAGGTTTGAATGAGAAACAACTCTGTCACCTACTTTGAAATTTTGTACATCTTCGCCTACGGCGATAACATCTCCAGCTACATCAGAACCTGAAACATGTGGAAGAGGAACTGCCACTGGAACTCCTCTCATTCCCCAAATATCATTATAATTTAGGGCAGATGCTTTATTGGTAAAAATTACCTCATCTGGTTTTGGTTTTGGTTCATCTATATCCTGGACTTTGAGGATCTTAGAATAATTATCATCTGGTGCGTATTCATTGTATACTACTGCTTTCATATTACTACCGACTTTGTACCCATAATTATATTTTTTCTGGATCAGATACGATTTATCTTAAAATCACGTTTTGGCTGCTGTGCAGAGAGCAAAATTTGCTTTAGTTGATCGTCACTTATTTTACCTGGTAACTTTCCTTGAGTTGCCATACCAATTAGATATTGTTCAACCATATCAGATAACTCAGGTTTTACCATTTTGATATTATTTAGTCTGCTTCTAGCTTCAGGGGTTAAAACTTGTTTTAGAATTTGTTCTTTTTGTGCAGCTAACTCATGATTAGTGCTATCGATCGGAGGTTCGTTAGAATCCGGAAAATCCATTTTAAATCTAAGAATATACTTTCAATTGAGGATTTTCAACAATCATTTCTTTAAGAATTTCTGTTGATAGTCTATCAAGTTTTTGCATTCCTTGTTTAGAAACAATACGACCTTTCTTCTCAACTTTTTCTAGATATCCAAGTTTTTCTAAACCTTGAATTGCATTACGAATAATTGCACCGCCAGCATCTTTATGATGAGCAGCCCCATATCCTGATGGTCTACCACCACCATAATCATTTCTTAAAGCGTTAATCCCAATTGGGCCATTAAGGTAAATTTTTCTCAAGATTGAAGCACACCTTGTATGCCACCATTCTCTATCTTGTGGAGGCTTATCTGCATGAGCACCAGTTTTTACAAATGGAATCCAAGAAGGTGCAGGAATGTCTTCATTTTTTAAAGCTGAAGCTAGTCTTCCTATCAATACATCTGCTGGTACATCGTATACCTTTGCCATAGAGTCAAAAAATCGATAATCGTCTTATAAATCATTGAGATATAATTTTCCGATAAGTATGCCCACACAAGTTGCAAGAGATTCTGATCGACTTGACAGATGCTCTTCCTAAACGAATTCGTGAATTTATTCCAGGCGCAATAAAGGATTTACATTTTTTGCAAAAAACCATTCTAAGAGGATATGGCATTCGGATTTTGTGTCTAGTACTAATTCTCCTTGCAAGATAAGCTTGTCTCTGAGAAAGGTCGGGATTTATTTTTGCATTAGTTATTGCATTTTCAATTAGAATTTGCATTCTTTCCATTGCAATTTTTCTAGTGGAGAGCTTCACAATAATCTGTTAAACTAGACCTAAAAATTGGTTCTCATAAGGTTAAAGAATGCAGTCAGCGGGATTCGAACCCGCGTCACAGGGTTGGAAACCCCGAATACTAACCAGGCTATACTATGACTGCAATAGAATGCAAATTTTATTTCCTACATAAAAATGGTTTTTTCGTACTCGTATAGCATCCTAGCAACTACAACATGTCCCTCAAATGATTCATCACCAACAGAATAAAGATCTGTAATTTTATTTTGGACTGAATCAGAGAAATGCCCCTTTTGAAATCCTCCAAGCACAATACAGGCATTATCGGTGATCTCTTTTGCAATATTTTCATATGTACTTTTTGTGCCTTGTGTTGAAAAACCAATTATTTTTGATGGGTTAATCTCATCTAGTAATTCAGAGAATGTTTTTTCTTCAATTTTTAGTAAAAGATCATTATCTTTTGTTGTAATTCTTTTTTCTTGATATAGTTTTTCTATTACACCTTCAAATCTATGATACGATTTAGGAATGTGAACATTTTCACCAAATGATATTACCTTATCATCAAGTGTGTGAACATAAAGTTTCAATTTATTTTTTAGATATAGTGGAATTGTTGTAGCTTCTAGTATTGAAAAGTGTACAAGATCAGGTCTACCTCTTTTTAATTCATTTTCAATTCCTTTCATAGCTGCAAAATGCCACGAATTATCAAGAAGAATTTCTGATGGAGGCTTCCCAAGTTTTCTTGCGTGGGAAATTATTGATGGATGATGTTTTAATTCATCTGGAACAAGTTCCAATGAAGATTCAGATAAGATTAAAGAAATCATTTTAGTTTATCATTTGAATCTGTTTCTTAAATTCATTCCAGCTTGATTTAGCAGTGCCATCGTTATTGATTAACCCAGCACTACAGATGTAGTTGCTCAATCTTTCAGCTACATGTTCACTGCTTCCAAATCCAGAGCCTCCAACAATTAGAGTATCATCTCCTATTGTAGGAGCCTCAACGACGCAGGTTCCTTCTGGTCTATCATATTGCCTATACCATGTAAAAAATTCAATTTCAGATTCATTTTCGGTGTAAAATTCAAAGGATTTCTCCAAGAATTCTGCTTGAGTGTCACTATTTCCTCCAACAAAATCAGATGTACTCCAACTAATCTCAAAAAAACCCACTGGTTTATCAGCTGTTAAATCAAAAACTTGCTTTAGTTCTTCTTTTGCTTGTTCAGGAGTTTTTACAATATCATTTAGGGAATCAACTGGAGAATAGGAAAAAGCAAGAAAATCACCAATTTGTAAATCAGTTACAATATTTCCCAAGTTCTTGTTCAATACATGGTGTAATGCAAATGAATTTCCTATTTTTACATCAGGATGTTTTGATTTTATTTTCTCATAGACTCCGTTGAATAGTTCTTTGTATACAGGAATATTTTGTTCATTGAATCTGAATTGGGATTCTGTTTGACCTGCAAGAACTACAGTATCTACAATATCATATCTGGATAATATTTCATCTAGTGCACTTACAACTCTGTCTTCACCAATAGAATTGATAGATGGTTTTCCAATCCAATTAGGAAAAGGTCCAAGAGTTTCACCATTGATTATGGAAAAATATAGAGTAACTTTGAGATCATTTTTTTGATTTAAACCCATCAAAATATCTGATTGTTTCCAATCAAATTCACCTCGCACTGGTTCAATTAAATTCCAAAACAAATAGACATTGCTTCTTCCAATTCCAGCATCTGAAGCTTTAGTGTATGTCTCATCTAATTCTTGTAATGTTGTAGGTTGATTTGGAGGGTTAATCACTAGACCAATTTTTTCATTTGTTTGTTGTGGAGAAACGATTTCAACATTTGAAATACTCAAAACTATAGCCGCTATGCCAATAATTACTCCTATGCCTACAATTACGCCTAGGAATTTCTTATCCATACAGGATGAAAAAGGAAAGAAAGTAAAAAAGTTGTGATTCTGTTATTTATCCAGAAGTACAACCACTGTATCCACATTCTATGCAGATACTACAACCTTCTACGAAAACTAGATTGTTTTTACATGTAGGACACAATCTGTCTTCAGAAACTTCTTCAACCTTTGGAGGCTCTAGTTTGATTTCTTCGTCATGTACCTTTAATGCAAGTGAAGCATTGACTTGAGACTTGATGTATGGGTTTGTAATTTTTTCAGTGACATAAGCAGTCATGTACTCACTTGGTGAAACTTCAAAGATCTTTGTTGCATTTTCACTTGTCATGTGAAGAACTTGTTTATGTCTAGAGCCATCACGATAAACAGTCATTCCTTTTAGACCGATTTCGTGTGCTAGTAGATATGCAGATTTTACATCTTCTACTGTTACATCATATGGCATGTTGATTGTTTTTGCAATTGCATTTCCAATCCAATCTTGCCAGACACCTTGAGCCATAAGATGATCAGCCCAATGGATATCCATTGCTGTAACAAAGACATCTTGCATCCATTGTGGAATTTCCTCTAGTCCTTTCAATGAACCATAGTTGTCTGCAATCTTTTCAAGAATTTCATCAGTGTAGAGACCTTCTTCTTTTAGGGCTTCTTCAAGAATCTTGTTTGTATAGAAGAATCTTCCAACAGTAACTCTCTTTTCAAACACTAGAGCAAATGCAGGTTCCATTCCGTTTGAACAGTCTGCAATCATAGATAGTGTTCCAGTTGGTGCTACAGTTGTAGTTAGAACATTTCTAATTCCATTCTTTTGGATTTTCTCAATTAGAGGATCCCATTCATAAGAATGAGTATCTTTTGATTTCTCATAGTATCCTGAAACTGGAATCTTACCTTCAGGGAATTCTGTTTTAGCACAAAGTGGGAATTCTCCCCTTGCAGAGGCAAGTGCTACACTTTCTTCCATAGAATAGTATGTTAGGGCTTCAGATAGTTTGGATTGTAATTCATAGCCTTCTTTAGAATTGTATGGGATTTTGAGTCTGTAGAGTAAATCAGCAACTCCCATTACTCCTAATCCAATTCTTCTAGATTCTTTTGATGCTACATTGATTTCTTGGACTGGATAATTATTTACATCAATGATGTTATCCAAGAATCTTGTTGTCTTTCTAATTATCTCTTCATATCCTTGCCAATCAAATTCATAAGATCCATCTGCTTGTCTTTTTGCAAGATTTACCAAGTTGATAGAACCCAAGTTACATGATTCGTATGGATAGAGACTTTGCTCTCCACATGGATTTGTTGCTCTTAGTGGTGCTTGTCTAGCTTTAGCAAATACATTGTATTTGTTAATTTGATCAAAGAAGATCAAACCAGGTTCTGCACTTTTCCATGCAGATAATGCAATTAGATCAATTAATTGGTGTGCATTGATTTCTTTTACAGGTTTTTTGTCACGTGGACTACGTAAAACATAGTTGCCATCAGTTGTGTTAACAAGTGCATGCCAAAAGTCTTCCCAGATTCCAACACTTATGTTGAAATTTTCTAAAACTCCTGCTTCTGTTTTGTTTGTGATGAATTTTTCAACATCAGGATGCCATGCTTCAATGATTCCCATGTTTGCACCACGTCTTTTACCACCTTGTTTAACGACTTCAGTCACGGTATTGATAATGTTCATGAAAGATACTGGACCTGATGCAACACCAGATGTTGATGCAACAATATCACCCTCTTCACGAAGATCAGAATAGTTAATTCCTACTCCGCCACCTGACTTGAAAATTAATGCTGCATCAGAAGTAGATTTCATGATTTCTTCCATTCCATCATTCATTCCCAGTACAAAGCATGCTGAGAGTTGTCCAAGTCTTCCACCTGCATTCATCATTGTTGGTGAATTTGGTAGAAAGTCTTGTGCAGTCATCATTTCAAAGTATTCAGTAATTTTGTCTGCATAACTTTCAAGTTTCTTTCCTGCTAGTAATGTCAAAAGATCTTTGAAACTTACTTTCATCTGACCTTTGTTTGCTAGAGTCACATAGTGATTGATTAGAGCTCTAAAATGCCATTTGTTGAAGAAATAATCTCCGACTTTGAATTTATAATCAAAGGCATCTAGTTTTTCAAGATAAGATTTTGCTTCATCAATATCCTGTTTGGTATGACCAGATTTGTCAAATACTTGAGAATCATACATCATATCTCCAATTCCTACTAGAATTGCTACTCTCTCAAACATTTGAGTTGGAGATTCAATAATCTCACTTTTTGAATTTCTGAAAAGATATCTTGATGCCAGAACCCTTAGACAGTTCAAGTCAAATTTCTTGGAGACTGGATCAAGGGCCTTTAGATTTAAGACCTTCATTTTCTCGTCTCTTAATTTTCTTCTCTCGTGTCTGTAGACGATGTATGCTTTTGCAATATCGCTATTGCCACTATCGATTAAAGTTGATTCTACAATATCTTGAATATCTTCAACTGTAGGTGATCTAGAGCTTGTAAATCCTTGCTCTACTAACTTGTTAACTACATCATTTGCTAGTTTGTCGGCAACGCCACGGTCGGCTTTAGAGGTGGCTGCCAATGCCTGATAAATGGCATTTGAAATTTTATCTTTATTGAAAGCCGTTACTGCGCCACTGCGCTTACGGATCTCACTGATCGTATTTTCTATTTGTGAATTATCCATTATAATATCCCCGAAAGGGTTAGAATTAATGTGGATATAACTTGTGTGCTCGAAAAATTTTGATCTTGCTCCGCTATTAGCTCAATATTTTTAACACCGCTACTATGAACTTCATATTGGCATAATTTTTTTCACAGTTGACGATGATCGCGACATCTGAAACTGATCAAAATATTTTGAAAAATGATCGGAACTAGTTTCTCATTTACGATTTTCAGACAACATAAGGAGACTTACACTTTGGACATTTGTCATCAAATTGTTCATCCTTGAAACCACACTCACCACAAATTGCAGTAGGTCTTACAGGTCTGAAAGATGGTGTAAGTTCTGAGGCTTTCTCTATTGATTTTTTAATTTCCTCAACCTTTGCGTTTTTATCAATATCTAAAGTTACAAGCAATCCACCATTGAGTAATTTTGAGAGTTTATTACACTCAGAGATAGGCTCACTTTTGTTAGTATAATCAGAAACTTCAGATGCTTTGACTACCACACCTTGAGAATAGAAATCAGCATCCATTGAGTTTAGAGAAGAATTCTTACCATATTTTTCACCATCAAGGGTTGCAAATCTAGCAGATCCTTCAGTTTCAGTCATGGAAATGGCTACTGTATCACCCAATTCTTTGCCTTTTTTAGCACCTACATCAACTGCAGTTTCAATGACTTTGTGAAGGATATCTCGTCCTTCCTTATTATCTTGGAATCCAAGTATGTTAAAGACTGCTTCTTTGAGTCCTACCAAGTTTACAACCAAAGATACTGAACTTCTTTGCATGTATTGTGTATTCTTTGCAAGAATTGGATTAAGTCCTCTTCTTGTAAGATCTGAGATCTCTTTCTTTCTTAGTGCCATTGAAGCCAAAGCTGGTTTCATTAATAGTGCAAGTCTTGCTCTAAAGTAAGTTTCATCTTTGTTTGATTCAAATGCCAATCTTGGAAGATTAATTGAGACAGATTGTAAATTAATTGAGAGTGGGCCAGAAGCCTTTGTGGAGCCATTTGTGATTCCATAACTTGAAGTTTGACCTTTGGCAAACATTACCTTTCCACCTATTGAAATTATTTCTGCTACTGCTTGTGATACATCAGTAATCTTTCCTTTATCAGCATCAATTATCAAACCAATTTTTGGTATTGGTGTGATCTTTGTGTAATTTTTGTATGCATTAATTATTGAATTAATTATTTTTGTATCAGTTCCAAGTTGTAAACGAATTGAAACATTAGTACTTGTTTTATTATATTTTGCAGTAGTTGATGCAGTTGCAAATGCGTCAGTTAATTTTTGTTCAAGCTCTGGAAGTGACTTTGAATGTTTTGTAAACAATGCAACCAATCCATCAAGAACAACTTCTTGTGAAGCTTCCTTTGAGAGTAATGCAATAACTACAGATAATGAACTTGTAATTTCATCAAGTTGTTTTGATGCAGGAATTCTTGATACATCAAGATATTTTCCGCCAAGATCAATTCCATCTTCAATTAATTCTTTAATGTTAACAAAGATTGTATCAGGAATCATTGACCAAATTCCAGGATTAGAAATATGCAAGTCACCTGAAAGATGTGAGTCTGCTACATCTTTTGGTAAAACGTTTGTTAATAGATGCTCAGCAAATACTCTTTGTCCAGTTTTAAACAAGAGGCCCTCAGCACCATTATCTACATCGTCTAGATTAGAAATCATCTCGTGAACATCATACACAGGCAGGCCTAGGCGTGCAAGTTTGTTCCTATATTCTTCATGACCGTGCTCAAGTAATACAGAGTTGACCATTTCACGAATTAATGCGCCTGTAAGATATGTAGTCTGATATTTGTAAATTCTATTTTCAACTTCTTCAGTAATTTTTTGTGCTAGTTCTAATGGAAGGCTTCCTTCACGTACAAGAGACTGAATAATTTTGTGTGAGTTGAATTCCTCAATTGATTCAGATGATGTTCTAACATACATTTTTCCACTTTCAATGATTGATCTTTCTTCAATTTGTCTTGCCAAACTTAGAACAAGTTTTCCAAGATTTGTAATTGTGTAACGTCTTTCAGATTTGTTTAGTGCAACCAGTGATTGTCTAAGTAATTTTCTCAAGTGATATGCAAATTTTCCACTTTCTTTTTTTGATTTGAATCCTGCAAGTGATTTTAATTCAGAATAAGTCAAAGGACCTTTAGAATTTAGGATTCTGAGAATATCGATTCTATTTGGACTTGCCATTACAGAAAAGATCATTCTGACTCGTTTTGAGGTAGATTGTAAGATTCCACCCCGTTTTGGATCTGAATCATCATCAATATCAGAGTCTAAATCTGCATCTAGGTCTGAATCGTCATCAATATCAGAGTCTAAATCTGCATCCAAGTTAGGATCAACATCTAATTCTAATTCCTCTTTACTTGATTTCAATATTGGCTCTAGAGTTTAGGAGTAAATAAGACTTGTGACTAGATCATAATTTCATATTTTAGATCTATTTTCTTAAAAATGTTAAAAAGATCTTTATTGGAGATCATTTTTATTTATTTTTCTTGAACATCAAGTGAAAATTCAGATGTTGAAAGTTTCTGTCCACATGATGGACACTTTCCATTTGTTGGATTAAGTACATCTTTTAGAGATTTCAACATTTTCATGTTTGTGATCTTTTCACCGCATTTACCACATGTAATTTCTACTGACATGATAAAGATCAGATATGCAAAATAATTAAGAAAAGATTCTGATTTTTTTTAATAATTCAAGCAAATTATTTTACTGCTTTTCGATGAGAATTCCACGTTCATCAAAGCCAGCAATTTTTGCTTTTGTTCCAACAGGTAGATCAGCAGGGGTGGCAATATTTGGCATGAATCCTGAAATTCTCAAATCAGAGTTATCGACTTTGAGGACAACAAAGGCATAAGGAGTATATTTTTCAAAGCCAGCTGGGGCCACTGTGATAATAGTATAAGTTGCAACTGAGCCTGAACCATCTAAAATAGTATCCTCAAATCCCTTACTTCCACATTTCAGACAATAATATGCAGTAGACAAATGAAGATATCCACATTCAGTACATTTGTGAGTTAGAAGTTTACCCTCTTTGGCATATTCAATAAGTTGTTCTTCAATAGTCATGTTATACACTTTGGAATACATGAACAGCACAACTTGCACCTGTTGCACCAAAGTTATGAGTTAAACCAATTTTTGCATCTTTAACAGTTCTATCACCAGCTTTACCAGTTAGTTGATCATACACTTCTACTACTTGACCAACACCTGTTGCTCCGATTGGATGTCCTTTTGATTTAAGACCACCTGATGGATTAATTGAAATGTCAGAATTTAATTTTGTTCTACCTTCACGTACAGCTTGTATGCCTTGACCTTTGTCAAAGAATCCCAAGTCTTCAGTGTCAACAACTTCTGCAATTGTAAAGCAATCATGTACTTCTGCAAAGTCAATATCTTTTGCTGTAATACCTGCCATCTTGTATGCATCTGCTGCTGCAAGTTTTGTACTAGGAATAGTTGTCATGTGTTCACGTCCTTGTAATGCAGCTGGTGAACCACCTCTACCTGAACCAGTTACTTCAATATAGTCACCACCATGTTCTTTTGCAAACTTTTCTGAACAAAGAATAACAGAACTTGCACCATCAGAAAATGGGCAGCAATCATAAAGTTTTAGCGGACTTGCAACTACTGGAGACTTCATTACATCATCTACGGTAATTTTCTTTTGCATGTGAGCTTTTGGATTAAGAAAACCATTATCATGATTCTTTACTGCAACTGCTGCAAAGTCTTCTTCAGTTGCATCAAACTCTGTCAAGTAAGCTCTTGCCATTGATGCAAACAATCCTGGAAATGATGCACCTGCTTGACCTTCATAGAAAAAGTCTGAACAATATGCAAAGTAAGTTGTAGTCCATTCAGTTCCAGTGTGAGTTACTTTTTCAACACCGGTAACAACTAGACAATCATAAAATCCGGCTGCAACATTAGCATATGCTTCTCTAAATGATACAGAACCACTGCCACATGCAGACTCTATTGTTAATGATGGTTTATCAGGAATTCCCAATCTACTCATTAAGACTGGACCAATGTGGACTTGCTTATCAGCAACTCCAAAAACGTTTGAAATGTAAGATGCTTGAATCTCTTTTGGGGAAATACCTGCGCTTTCTATGGCTGCAACTGATGCCTGAGTAGTAATATCGGCGATACTTTCGCTTAATTTACCATATTTGGTGCTACCAGCGCCAAGAACACAAACCTTTTCCACAAATGTGGCTGACCCATTTCCCTATAAAAATTGTTTTAGTAAATTCATCATAGAAAATGCCAAGAAGAAAATCAAGTGCCAAAACTGTCCAAATCAAAAAGCCTACAATGAGGCATGTTGTTAAAACCACAAAGTCACGAACAAGCATCTTCAAAAAAGAAATAATTCAGTATTTTGATAGTAATGGATTTCTTTCTTGGTCTTCAAAAGAAAAAAAGTACATTATTCTCGGAACAAATTCTCCTAAAAATGGACTAGTTCCATGTCCTGAATGCAAACTTGGGGAATTGATGGTAATCAGAAATAAGTCCACAAGAAAACGATTCATGGGTTGTTCAAATTTTTACGGTGGATGTAAAGCATCATCACCTTTACTACAAAAAGCAAGAATGCGAGCAATGAAAACTCCATGCGATATTTGTGAATGGCCAATGATAATTTTCCGTTATTCTCGAAATCAAAAGTGGACAAAGCAATGTGGGAATTTTAATTGTGAAAGCAGAAAGACTAAGCCTTCAAAGTAGGATAAACATCTGTTCTTCTATTCTTTAATAGTGGCAAAATTTTTCGTATTTGTTTTACTTTGTTCAAATCTATATTTACAAAACTTATTCCTTGTTTCTTTTTCATATCAAGTAAAATTTTTCCATAAGGATCAACTACTAGGCTTCGTCCACAGTAAATATTTCCAACTTGATCTGGTGCAACAACATAGCATCCATTCTCAATTGCACGTGTCTTGTTAATTGTAATCCAATGTTCTTCCTTCATGTTTCCTTTAACCCAAGCTGATGGTGCAACTAAAACTTCAGAGCCTGCTGCTGCAAGTGATCTTGACATTTCTGGGAATCTCAAGTCATAACAGATCATCATCCCTATTTTTCCAATAGATGTTTGAATTGGTTTTGTAATTTTTGAGCCTGATGTCATTTTGTCTGACTCTCGGAATCCCAGTGCATCATAGAGATGAATTTTTCGATAAGTAGAGATTACTTTGCCAGATTTATCAATTACAAATGCAGTATCGTAAACTCTATCTTTTTTCCTGCTCTTCTCATAAAACGAACCTACAACTTGAATTTTATTTTCTTTTGCAGCTTTTGCAATTGTTGAAACAAAATTTCCGTTAATTGTTTCAGCTAAACTTGCTAGTTGTTTTGGAGTTTGAGATGAATTTGTGTAAAACATCATAAATTCTGGGAATGCACAAAGTGTTGCATTCTTTGATGCAGCTTTTGAAATGTATGAGATAATTTTTTGTAGATTTGTTTCTTTGCTAGTAGATGCTTTGAATTGTATTACTGCAACTTTCATGAAAGTGATTAATCATATCACAATAAAAGGATAAACTTGTGGTACAAATCAGAAATGTACCATTCTCTTATTATGCAATTTTATCCTATACAATAGAAACCGACCATAGTGTGTATGTCAACCCTGGACTGGAGGGATGTTTTCCAGTCAAATATTTTTTAAAAATAATTAAAGTTGGTTTCCTGCTAAAAACCAATTTTCTTTAGGATTGTCTTCAAAAACAACAATTACGTGATTCTCTTTTGTCTTTAGAATCTCAACTGCTGATTTTGTGATTGCTTTTGCATATTCTTCCTTTTGCTCCTGAGTTCTACCAGGATACATTGATACTGTAATCAAAGGCATACTTTGTTAGAAATATTTCAGCGATTTATTCTTTCAATAATCAGGTCTGTAACCATATCTTGTTCCATATGTATAGTCAGAACTGTGTGTTTTCTTGTATAGATATCCAGTTGCAAATCCTATTGCAAATCCTCCAATGTGAGCCATATATGCAACACCACCACCTGCAACACCGAATCCCCCTATGAAGAAAGGTAAGAGATTTTGAAATACCAACCAGAAAGGCAAGAACCATTTTGCTTGGATATGCATCATTCTCCAGAAAAATCCCAACATAAGAAAAGTTGTAATTCGAACTCTAGGGAAGATTGCCAAATATGCACCAAGTATTCCTGAAATTGCTCCTGATGCACCTACTGCAGGAATAGAGCTGGTTGGATCTATTACAATGTGAGCTAGACCTGCACCTATTCCCCATCCAAGATAAATTAAAAGAAATTTTGCTTTACCAAATTTTAGTTCAATGTTATCACCAAAGATCCACAAAAATAACATGTTACCACCCAAGTGCATCAAACCACCATGCATGAAAATGGAACTAAACAATGAAACGTATGACATGTCAGGACATGAAATTCCAGGTTGTATCACAGAAGAAAAACCAGTAACACAACTTGGAACTGCACCCCATTCAAAAAACATCAATGCAGCTTGTTGATTAGAAAATTCCCAAAATTGGCCAGTAACGGCTATTTCATACAAAAAAAATACAACATTCATGATGATCAAACCAATTGTAACTTTTGGTTTGAATCCTGGCGGATGTGGATTTTCATCACGTAATGGAAGCATTAATGATTTAGTTTGAATGAAATTTGTATAATAAGATTTTTCAATTAAATTATGAATTATTTGTCAAATGTTTTAACTAAATTACAATTATCTCTCGTTTAACAAGATTTTCAATTATTTTTAGAAACTGTTCATCTGAAATTTTTTCTTCATACCACCAACTTGCAGGAAGTTGTACCCATTTAGGAATCATCCATTGTGATTCGGAAACTACTTCACGTGTTGGTACAGACGCAATTTGTTTTTCAAAAAGAAAATCTATTCCTTCTAGAAACTCTGAATCTGAAATTTGTTCAGTTGACCACCAATTAGCATTTTGTTTTATCCATATAGGAATTGTAGGAAGTTCAGGAGGAAGTCCTTTATCAAAGCCAGAAATTTTCAAAATTCCTTGAGATTGAGGCTCAACTGTAAATGCCACATGCCAAAATCCCATATCGTCAATACTTTGAATAAATTCTATAGGTTCATCATTAAGAGTAACAGAAAATTCTTCATTTCCAGAGATTGGGGCAAATTCAAAATTGGCATAAGTCTCCAGTGGATAACTGTTGTATCCTCTGATCGTCATTGTTGTACCAGATTCATCAAATTTTGCAGCTGAATACCATGCACCTGAATCATATCGAAAATCAAAATCACCACCATTCTTCTTTGTAGTAACAGGAATTACAGTAGTATCAACTGGTGCAAAGCAACTATAGTAAAAAACATCATCAGTTATTGAGGGATCAGGATACATTGTAAAATCTAAAATTTCTCCTGGTTCAATTTTTTCAATATATTCAATATTTTGTGCTATATCTAAGACGTTTTCATAGCCATGTACAACTGCAAAAATTTTTGGAAAGTATATTGTTTCATTTCCAGTGTTTTGAATTCTTCCGGAAATATGGCCATCTTCATGTTTAACTAGGGTTTTATCATAAATAATTTGGATTGGAACTTCATTAGCAAAAGTTTTTTCAAATGTTATTTCAGGATTAACTAGAATAGGAATGTTTGATTTTATTTCAGGGAATTTTACTTTAAATGGAATTTCTTTTCCAGCAGCTAATGGAACATGTTCAATTGTTTTTGAAATTGTTTGTGTGTTATCAATTACAGAAACAGTTATGGTAGGAATTACTGCAAAATCATTTTCATTCTTTACATTTCCAACTACAGTGTAGATTCCATTCGAATCAAAATATCCTAGATATTCATGTAGTGGAACAAAAACCTCTGCAAAAGAAAATTGTGTAAAAAACAATAAAGGGATTAATAATGAAAATACCAATATTGATGTTTTTGAAATCATGTTCACTCCCAAATTACCTCATCAATTAAACACGAATAATTCCTTTCTGAATTAAAAATTTTAGCCCCTGAACAAAAGTATTATCATCAATCTGTCCTGTAGCCCACCACTCTGCATTGTTTCTAATCCATGATGGGATTTCTCTAGTCTCTGTTGTTTCTTGTTGGGTTTGAGGGATTACAATGATATCATTTTTTATCAAATATTCAATTCCTTGAATGAATGTATTATCATCAATTTGTTCTTCAGACCACCATAATGCATTGTTTCTAATCCAATCAGGAATTGAAATTTCATTTGACATTATTCTATCAATGATAATAGGAAATGTTGTCTTTGCAAGATTATTGCCATCTAAATTATTAAAATTCAGATTAACAATTCCTGTTACATCTTTAGGAATCATAAATTCTGCTATGTTATGCTGATCCCTTAAATCTGTACTAGTTCCACTCTGCTCAAAAATTATTTTTTCATTTTGAGTAACTGAAAAATCATAAGTTGTAGAAACAGGTCTATTCTTTAAGAAAATATCAGTTACATCAAAAATGATCTTTGCATTTGAATCAGATGTTAAATTCTCAGGTTCCATAGATGTTAAAATTCTAAATTGTCCATTTTCTGTAACTGAGCTTAGATGAATGTAATCACGATCAGGTTTAATCACAAAATTCATTCCATTTTGATTGGAACCATTTTCAAGTACATTGAGTAATTCCTTTTGATAAATGATAAAATGAACTACACGTCCATCAGATAAAAAATCATCAATAGTTACAATATCATCAGATATTTTGACTCCATTTACTTCCATTGAAAATCCAGATACTAGTAAATCACCAAATGTTTTTGGAATTACAAGTTCTTCATGAACAACAGAAGTTTGTTCTATGTTAGATTCACTCCACTCAAAAGGCATAGAAAAACTAATTTCTTTTAAATTAGAATCGTATTGAAAATTTGAAATTTCATCATAGTATGTGACTACATCAATGGTTTGTTCTCCAAAATTTGGATCAATAAAATCATGTTTTGTTGTTTGAGCAATAGAAATTCCTGCATTGAAAAAAAGTGGCTCTGCAAGTTTTTGAGAGTATCCATCGGCGGTAAGTATACTAATATCAAATTTGTACAAGCCTCCATCACTGAGTTTTGGCCCCTTTACATGCACCATTCTACTTTCTAATCCCAATAAAGAACCAATTATTCCATTATCAGTCTCTTCCTCAAGTATAATAGAATCAGAATCTTCTGATACAAAATTAAAAACTATGAATCCATTATCTGCCTTGAACTCTTGCTCAAACAGAAAAGTTTCTCCTCTAAATGATTTTATCAAAAATGTAACGTCACGTAATGTAATTTTAGAATCAAAATCAATCATAGAGATAGAAATTTGTTGATCTTCATTTGTATCTGGATTAATTGTTGAAGATGAAATTTCTAAAGTAACTTGTTTTCCGTTAAATTCTACAGGAGGAAAAGTTTCACTACCTACTCCATGACCAAATGCATAATCATATGCAAATAGAGATGAAGAGATCAGAGTAGCAAATAAAAGTAAATTTTTCAATCTATGTCCACTTGTTTGGATCTTTTTTGCGGATTTCTTTTCCGTCAATGGTAATTTGATCTTGTTCTTCAAATACAGTATGCCATTTTCCATTATCTGGAAAAATTTTGTTCATCTCTTTTACTTTTTCACTAGTTGGTGCTTTGTTCATTAATGCACCCCATCTCATGTTTGGAACTTTTGGCATGATGTCGTTGATGTCTTTCATTATATTATCACTTTACAGAATTTATTTAAAAACTTATGATTGTATTCTCATAATTCCTTCTTTAATCAAGAATTGAATTCCTTGAATGAATGAATCATCGTCAATTTGTCCTGCTGCCCACCACTCTGCATTATTTTTAATCCAAGCAGGTATATCATTTGAACCAGAACTAGATCCTTGTGTAGTCGGAGGAATCTTTAGAACATCTTCTTTAATCAAATACTGAATACCCTGAACAAATGAATCATCGTCAATTTGTCCTGCTGCCCACCACTCTGCATTATTTTTAATCCAACTAGGAATTGGAGCTTTTTCAGGAACTGAAGGAGTTGGAGTTGTTCCAGTACCTGGACCAATTTCAATAATTGCTGAACCAATTCCAGCATATGTTGGATCATATGTTATTCCTGTTCCATAAACTAGAATATCAACACGAATTTGGCCTTGAGATGGAACATAGATTCTTTGAACATCTAATCCTTCAATAGACACTACTCCTGGATTTGCAGGATCATCTCCGTCATTTCTTGCAATTTCATTATCAAATTCATCTAAAACGACATAAGCATATTTTACATCTTTGATTAGTTCTCTATTTTCATCAAAGAATGTAAATTCAAATGGGATTTCTTGATTTGCACCATATTTTCCATCCCATGAAATATTCACAGTAGTTGGAACTTGTTCATAATTTATTGTATCTACAAGATAAAATTCAGTAGAACTTTTTGATGCTTCATCTAATGGAACTAGTTTCAAATCCATTTTTGGATTGTCATAATTGCTTGAACCTAATTTTTCATTTATTTTTTGTAATTCATTTTTGGTAATTAAGAAATGTACAATGTTAGTATCATCATAGGTATATGGATCATTTAGTAATGCTCTTTGATCAATTTCTACACCATTGACATATCCTTTGAATTGTTTACCCTCTGCATATGGAGCGAATGTTTTTGGAACCCTGACTTCCTCATGTACTACTTGAACTAAATCAACATAGTCTGGACTCCAATCAAATGGCATATCAAATGAAATTGAATTATCAGAAGTATCAAAAGCAAAGTTATCAACATCATCATAGTATGTTTTTACAATAACTGGAATTTCTTCAGCATTTGCAGTTTGGAAAGAGAAATTTTGCTCTTGAGCAACACTGACAAAAGTCTCATAGCTTAACAAATTAGCTAATACTGTTGTTGGACTGGTAGCGGCTTCAATATCAACTCGAATTTTGTACAATCCACCCTTTACAAATATTGGACCGGTCATTGATGGTCTTCCACAAATATCTAAATTCTCATCAGTACAGTCTTCTCCAAACACATACAGAGCGCCTGGTGCACTAACATGCTCGGATCCACCATAAGTTGTACATTCATGGAGATTAATTTCATCACAACCAGTTTGTGGTTTTATTTGAACATCTAATCTTCCATCCATATCATAAAACAAGTTTCTTGCCAAGAGTTCACCACTTTGCCAAACTTCAATTCTGTAAGTTACTTTGTCAAGATTTTCATCAGATAAAACATCAAAGAAACGTACTTGCATGTTAGCAGAATCAATATCTCCAACTGTAATATCAGATGGACTCAATTGTGTACTAACAGTAACTTCCATATCTCCAAATGATATTGGTTCAGCTTGATCTCCTCCTAATCCATGTCCAAATGCATCTGGAAGAACAGTAGCAATTGAGAAAATTCCAATAAGTGAAACAAATAATGCAATCTTACTATACAATACAAAAATTCAGTTAATTCCATATTTAAAGATGGTATAGGATTTCTATGCGTGACAATTTTTTACTGTAAAAAACAGAGTACAACTTTTATTTCCGATTTTCAAAGTTATAGCATGAAATTTCTGCTTGTATTTTTACTAGTTCCTTTTTTGATTATTCCTGTATTTGCTGAAACACAGACTTTACCAACAGACAAAGGAACACTGGATGTAAAATTAACTTATGACGAAATCAAAGTAGGTGATTTGAATAACTTACGAGTAGATTTCTTAAATGGTAAAACAAAAGACATTCAGGTACATATTGATTATACAATAAAGATTTCAAAAGATAATGGGGAAACAATTTTTCAGACTCCAGGACTAACTCATACATCTGATGGATTTTTGAAGGGATTAAAAGTTGAATTCCCTGAAGATGGAATTTATTCTATGGACTTTGAAGTCGAAGGAATTTTGTTTCAACCAATTCCTAAAGAAATAGTATCATTTGACATTACAGTAGGAGATGCACATGCTCAACCACCTGTGTCAGATAATGATGTTTCACCTACAGAAGAGAACGGTGGATGTTTAATTGCAACTGCAGCATTTGGTTCTGAACTTGCACCACAAGTTCAACAATTAAGGGAACTTAGAGATAATACAGTTTTGTCAACAAAATCTGGAATTGCTTTCATGAGTGGATTTAACCAATTTTATTATTCATTTTCACCAAGTGTAGCTGACTTTGAAAGAGAAAATCCAGTTTTCAAAGAAATTGTTAAAGTCGGACTAACTCCAATGCTTTCATCATTATCTTTACTAAATTATGTAGATATTGATTCAGAGCAAGAAATGTTAGGATATGGTATTTCTTTAATTCTCTTAAATATTGGAATGTATATCGGAATTCCAGCATTTGGAATTCTAAAGTTGTACCAGTTTAGAAAAAATTAGTATTCTATTTCTGGAAATTCCAGTGAGGTTTTTATGTATCCCGAGAATAATTTGTCTAATGAAGACTAAAGCAATTAGCTCTTTCTTCGTACTATTTGCTATCGCAGCAGGTATTGTCGCAATGACACCAGCTGCCTTTGCAGATCATTCAGAAGTCACAATCGTGCCAGCAGCAGGTTCTGGTGCACCAGGTTGTGAAGAAACAGCAGAAGGATGTTACATTCCAAGTACTGCTACAGTAGATGTCGGTGGAGTCGTAATCATGACAAACACTGATAGTGCAGCACATACATACACATCAGGAACTCCAGATGGCGGACCTGATGGCGTGTTTGATACAAGTCTACTAATGGTAGATCAATCATACGAATGGACTCCAGAAACTGTAGGTGAACAACCTTACTTCTGTATGGTACATCCTTGGATGCAAGGAATAATCATAGTACAAGAAGCAGAAGCAGCTGGCGAGGATGGCGGTGAATTGATGGTATCAATTGCAGATTCACAAGTAATGGGTGGAACTCAAATTGAACTTACATTCAGCGAATTACACGTCAACTATGACATTACTGCAACACAAGGTGGCGAAATAGTCCTACAAGAAACAGGACAACATGCAATGGAGTCAACAGCAACTCATCAAATTGATGCAGTTGGTTCTGATGACAATCCAATTGATGTAGAAGTTGTTTCACTAGGAATTGGCGCACCAGGTGATGAGGCAGACTGGACTGGACCAACAGGTACAGTTGCAACTGCAAAAGTTGTCCCAGAATTTGGTACAATTGCAATGATGATACTAGCTGTTGCAATCATAAGCATTGTAGCAGTAACTGCAAAATCTAGAGTCGTTCCAAGATTTTAGGAATTCCTCTTTTTCTATTTTCTTTTTACTAGAGATATAATTGCCAATATGATAGCTGCTCCAGCAATTGATAATCCAAATATTGCAAAGTCATAGGCTGCACCACCATCTGATGTAACTTGAGTTTCACCAGACTTTAGTTTAGAAACATCTTGTTGTAAGGAAGAAATTGCATTTTTTAATGAAGCAATATCAGCATCTCCTCCACTGGAAGTTGCAGGAAAATCCAATACTGCAGTAGGTTCTACATCTTCGACTGGGATTTTAATATCAATTGGAGTACCATGAAGATCACCCTTTAGTTCCACCATGTAAGTTCCAGTTTTAGTAGGAATTATCGGAGAAAAATAATATCCAGGTTTAGGATCAGAATTAATATCAATTTTTTTAGATGCACCTCCAAACATTACAGTTGCATCAACATTTTTGAAAGCACTTGTTATTCCTGTAAAGGTACCTTCATTTTCACCTCTTTCAATAATTTTTAGAACTAGATCGTTTCTAATGCCTACAACAGGGGGTTCAATCCCCCATCCAACTTCAATTTCATATTGTTCAACATGAACAGTTGTGTGTGCAAATGATGGTGCAATCATTCCAATTGAAAATAATAAACCAATCATGCCAAAAACTGCGATTTTCATTGCTATCATTTCACAATTACACGTTATTATCTTTACGTGAATTGGTACAAAGGTTGAATTCATAAAAACTGTTTAAATTATCAATAATGAACTGAAGAGTAAATGCAGAAATTTCTCATTGCCTTATTGATAATATCATTTGTTTCAGTTCCATATGTTGCAGCACATCCATTTACTGAAGAAACCATACCAAGTCTAACATCTAATGCACCAGCTGGAACAACAGAAGTGATTGTATATTTTTCAGAACCAGTTGACATTAACTTTAGTGAACTTAGGGTGTTTGACACTAATGGAAATCAGATAGACAATAAAGATACAACTTACTATGAAGGAGAGGTATCTCTTATCATTACAACACCACCGTTAGAAGATGGGGTTTACACTGTATCAACTAAAGTTCTATCCAAAGTAGATGGACATCTTGTTCCAGATGCATTCTTGTTTGCAGTAGGTGATGCTGTAATTGATCCATCTTTGCTAGGTGTTGAAAGGCCATCAGAGCTTGTGTTTTTACCAGAAGCTGGTGCTAGATTTCCAGGATTAGTAGGTCAAACAATTGTTTTAGGGGCAGTAATTGCATCGCTCATAATTTGGGGAACACAAAACAAACAGCTAATTAGAGAAGAACTAGACAAGATTGGAAACTTCCATCATGGAAAGTTTATGTCAATTACAGGAATTGGATTAGGTTTAATTTTTATCTCAAATATTTTGATGATTGCAGTACAAAGTGTAAGGCTAGAAGTTTCCCCACTTGATGCTATTCAAACAGATTTTGGAATTACATGGATAATTAGAATGAGCATTACTGTAATTGCATTAGGTATTTGGTTTGGATTAGATAGAAGCAAGTCTCTATCAAAGAAGAATCAAATTCCAATGCTTATAGCAATGCTTGCATTAATTGGAACTTCAAGTTTAATTGGTCATGGTGCTGCAAGTGGTCACACACCAGCATTGATACTGGATTATATTCACAATTTAGTTTCAGGAGTATGGATTGGTGGAATTATTTATTTTGTTTTTATTTTATTGCCAACATTTTCTCAATTAAAAGAAGTACAACGAGAAAAGATGAGTCTGTTAATGATTCCACGATTCTCAATTGCGTTTATCATTGCGGTAGGAGTTGTAATAATTACAGGACCAACATTGATGTGGTTCCTAGAAAGCGATATTGGGTTAATTACTGAATCAATCTACGGTCAATTAATTATTCTAAAGATAGCTATTGCAGCAGTAATTATTGCATTTGGAGGATTTTTCCAATTAAAATTACAGAAAAATGCTGAAAAAAATCTTCAATCAGGAAAAATTTCTGTTCATAAAAAATTAAAAAAATCACTCAAAGTTGATGTGGTGTTAGGAATCATACTCTTAGGAGTTGTCGCGTTAATTACAAACGGAACATTACCTGCAGGGGAAATCCAAAAAGTTGATGCACAAGAGATTGTATATGGATTCAAAACTATAGAATTTACAGATAATGCAAAATTTGATATCGATATTTCACCATTTTCAAGTGGTTCAAACACAATTCTAGTTAAGGTCAGTGACTTTGAAGGAAATCCACTTTATGATTCAGATCAAGTTAAAGTCAAGGTGTCAAATCCATCAAAGAACATTTCACCAATAGAAGTTCCAATGGAGATAGTCAAACAAGATGAAAATAGACCAGTAGAATTCCAAGGAGAAATAACATTTGGATTTTCAGGTGAATGGTTAATTGAAGTTGAAGCACAAAGAGCAGATAATGCAAATGAATCAAAGATTTTGAATTTGCTAGTAAAGCCAAAACTAACTGATATCCAAACACAAATTATTGAATATGAATTGCCTGAAGAATCAAAGCCACTCTTCCCATTATATGATGGACGAGGTACACTTTGGATAAGCGATGCATCAGCTCCACGTTTATGGGAGTTTTCACTTGAAACTCAAGAGTTTACACCATATTCATTTGATGGAATAACTACAACGTTTCTAACTCAAGATGGAGATGGAAAGATTTGGTTTGTAGATACTCCTAGAAACCAAATTGGATTCTTGGATCCTCAGACAAAAGAAATTACAACTAAAACACTTCCAAAACTCGATCCTGTCATTTCAGACAACACTCCACTGTTCATAAAAGCAGACTTTGATGGAAATATTTGGGTTACAGTTGTTAACAAAGATAGAATTGTAAAATACATACCAGAAGCTGACGAGTTTGAAGAGATTGTTCTTCCAGGAAAAGAGAATTTACCATTTGCATTAGAGATTGATCAAGATGGAAAGATTTGGTTTACAACAACTGGTGCAGGAAACATTGGATATATTGATCCAAAAAATAATCACATTACTCAATTTTCAAATGATCCTCCATTACTAGGACCTGAGGCTTTGCTCTTTGATGATGATGGAAATATCTGGATAGCAGAGCATACAGGCTTGGCAATTACTAGATTCAACCCAGTTTTAGAGACATTTGAGAGAATTACTGTGCCTAATGAGGAAGCATTGCCATTTGGTATGACATTTGATAGATATGGAAATGTGTGGTTTGCACAACACACCATAGATAGTATTGGAGCATATGATCCTGATAACAATAATTTGATTGAGATTCCTGTTCCTTCTGAAACATCATTTGTACAATTTATGACATCAGATGGAGACAACAATGTTTGGTTTGTAGAACAACAAACAGGAAAAATAGGTACAATAAAGATGACAGAGATTCCTGCTATTGCATCACAAATTCAATCATCAGAAGGATTTGAATTAAAGTATACAGAACTTGCATCACCATTAATTGCATTAGGAATTATTGCAACATCATTGTTCTATGTGAAAAGTATTCAAGATAAAAGAAGACTAAATGACTTGATTAATTCTTAGAGAGTAACCCTGCAGATTTTATTCCCATAGTTCCTGCAAGTAACACAATTGATATCAAAACAATTGTTCCAGCAGGAGTAATATCAAAAATATAAGAAACCAAAATTCCTGTTACAACTGAAAAGATTGAAAAGCTCATAGAAATAATTGCAGTTTGTTTGAAACCTTTTCCATACATAATTGCTGAAACATTTGGAATTACAAACAATGCTGAAATCAGTAACACACCAACAAGTTGAATAGAAGTAACAACTGTAATTCCTGCTAAAAATACTATAAGATAATTTATTTTCTCTACAGGAATTCCACTAACTTTAGCTTGCTCCTCATTAAATGTAGAATAAAGAATTTGTCTATATAGCAATAATATCACAATTAGAATTGCACCAGTAAGACCAAGTATCATAACAGTGTCATCAACACTAACTAGGAGGATACTTCCAAAGAGAAAACTAAAGATATCAATCGTAAATCCTCCTGATAATCCAATGATTACGAGCCCAACTGCTATGCCTGATGATAATAATACTGCAATTGATGCATCACCAGAGATGTTGAATCTGTCTTTGATTCTTGTAATGATTAATGCACTAACTATTGAAACTACATAAGCAGTCCATAATGGATAAACTCCTGCCAAAAGACCTAGTGCAATTCCACCAAATGATGAATGTGCTATTGCATCACCAAATAAAGAATATCGTCTAAGAACTAGAAATAATCCTACAACTGAACAAAGAATAGCAATAGCAATTCCAGAAATTAATGCTCGGTGCATAAAACTGTAAGTTAGAATTTCAAAAGACATGATTAATGATGATGCATATGCTCCTGCATTGATGCCTCAGAGTATTGTTTGACAAGTTCATCATCAGAAAAGAATTTTTCTGATTCTCCATGGAAGAATAGAGTTCTATTCAGACAAGCAACATGATTTGCTAGTTGATTTACTGCATCCAAATCATGAGAAGACCAAATAATTGTAATTTTTTGTTTAGAATTTAATTCACGTAAAATACTGTAGAATAATTCAATGCTTTGTTGATCAATTCCAGTTACTGGTTCATCTAAAATCAGAATTTTAGGATTATTTACCAGAGCTTTTGCGATAAAGACTCGTTGTAATTGTCCTCCAGACAATTCCCCTATTCTTCTATTTCGAAGTTCATGTATCCAAAGTTGCTGTAAAATTTCATTGATTTTATTTTCATCAGATTCATTCCGCAATCCCATTCTAACTACATCACTAACAGTTGCCGGAAAATTTTTTTCAAAAATTGGTTTTTGAGGAACATACCCAATTTCTTTAAGAAAATTTTTTGACTTTTTAATGTCTTCACCAAAAAACTTGATTGTTCCTTTGTATTTTGTATTGAGCCCAAGCATGCAATCAAAAAGAGTAGATTTTCCTGCACCATTAGGCCCAATTATGCCTAGAAAATCACCTTCATTAACGACGAAACTAACATCATCAAGAGCCTTCACATCAGGATACTGAACTGAAAGATTGTTAATTTCAACTGCTTTCAACACAATGCCTCCTGCAGATTTTCAAGATTTAGTTTCATTTTAGAAATGTATGTTCCTTCAGATGCAACTTCTAATGGAGATAATACCAAAACTTTTCCACCAATTTCATGTGCAATGGTTTGAGAAGTTCTAGTATCAACTGTTTCCTCACTAAAAATTATTTTGATATTGAGTTCTTTTGCTGTTGATATTACATTTTCTAATGTTTTTGCAGTTGCTTCTCCATGTGGATCATTTGATGAGATGATTGTATGTTGATGTAAATCATACTCATCAGCAAAATATGAAAAAGCATCATGGAATGCAATAAAATCAGAGTTGCAACTAGATAATTCATTTCGAATTTGTGAATCCAATAAATTTAGTTCTTCAATGTATGATTCTGCATTTGACTGATAGTATTGTTGATTCTGAGGATCATGTTTTGAAAATGCATCTGCAATGTTTTGAACTTGAATTTTTGCATAAACTGGATTTAGCCAAATATGAGGATCTCCTGATTCATGACCATGTTCATCGACATGTTCATCTTCATCAGATTCTTTTACTAAGATTCCATTACTAGTATCAATTATAGTTCCTGGGTAATTATTCTCTTCTAGTTTTTCAACCCAATTCTCAAAACCAATTCCGTTAATAATTATTAGATCAGATGCTTGCATTTTTTGTACATCTTTAATTGTTGGTTCCCAATCATGGGGTTCAACTCCGACTGGAACAAGTAATATAGCATTAACTTTGTCTTGACCTACATTTTGTACAAATTCATGTAATGGATTAAATGATGATATGACTTGTAGTTTTGAATTTTCAGAAGATATTGATTCTGTATTGGGGTTAGTCCCATAAACTACAAAAGAGCTTAATGGAATTACTACTGCTATAGCAATAATTGCAAGCTTGATCTGAGTATTCATGAAACAACTGATTAAAATTTTATTAATAAATTTATAAAATCTTAATAAGATTAATTGCTAAACTTATAAGATAATTAATAACATTAAGCATATGCCAATAGTCTCAATCTCATTAAATGATGAAATTCTATCTGAATTAGACAAATTGCAATCAAGTATGGGATTCTCAGGAAGATCTGAGGCTATCAGGGCAGGAATTAGATCATTTGTTTCAGAGGAAAAGCAAAAGGCAGATTTGGAAGGAAATATTCATGCAATTCTTTTGGTTGTGCATAATGATGAATTTGATCATGTTGTTTCAGGAATTACTCATAACTTTGAAGATCTGATTACAACGCATCTTCATAGTAAAATAGAGAAAGAAAAATGTATGGAGCTTTTTCTAATTGATGGAGATGCAGAAAAAGTATCTACCATGACAAAAGATTTTCAAATAAACAAAAACATGGACACTGTAAAGCTAGTAGCACTTTAGATATTTAGCGAAAATTTTCTTGTAACAAAAATTATACTAGTTATAGAGACTACCAAAACAAGTAGAACTACACTTCCAAATTCAGGTACAACAACTAAAGCAAATTCAGTTTCTTGTCCTGTATTTCTAATATTTTCAAATTTAATTATTGTTGGACCAGTCTGATCTTCAGAGAAAGTAAATTTCTCAAATTCCCCACCAACTTGTGCAATTCCTGAAGCACGGTGAATTTCTTGACCATTTTGAATTATCACAAATGTATAATCCGAACTTCGTATAGGATCATTTGTTCTTCCATCTCTAATAGTAAAAATGAAATTTGTAGGAACTTCTGGTTGAACTTCTAAAGGATCCCAAGAAAGATTAACTTTAAAGTCTTCACTTCTTGTATAAGCCTCTAAAGGAAATGCAATATTCTCACTAGTAGATAATGTAAATAACATATTATCAGGTAAAGGCTGATCAGATTTTTTCATTTCATTTTTTAAATAACGCAAATGATCCTGTAATAAAACAAGATGAACAATTCTTTCATGTTCTTCTGTATAATCATCAACGGATATAGATGATTTAAAAAGTTCAATTCCATTAACGGTTGCAGAATAACTAGGAGGCAAAAATTCTACAAAATCCTTAGGAAAGTGCGTTTCAACATGAACGACATTTACATGAGACATTTGTTTTTCACTCCAGTCAAAAGGCATTTCAAATCGAATTTCTTTTGCATCAGGATCATATACGAAGTTGATTACAGTGTCAAAATATGATTTTGAGCGGAATTCAACATCATTATTTTCAGAGTCTTGTTCTATGAAAGATACAGTCTCAATCAGGCTCAAATCAGCATTATAGATGCCTGAATCTTCTATGATGTTAGTAGGCTCATCTATTGTTCTGACCTCAATCTCAAAATTGTACAAGCCACCTGTCTTAAACAGAGGTCCTGAAATTTCTACAGGATTAGATTCAGTTCCATACCAAGCCCCAAGTAGTGAGTCTTGTTCACCATGAATTGTTATTTCAGCATCTTCAGTTGGAGTAACTATTATTGGTAAAATGCCATCTTCGGCAAAGAAATAGTTTCTAAAAATCATTTCATCTTTATGGAATAACCCAATTAGAAAAGTTACATTTTTTGCATTTTCTTTGGATTCGTCTTCTACTGCAGTAATTGTAATTTGATCCTGTTGATTTTCAAAATACATTGGCATTTCTACCATAATTGATAGTTGTTTTCCCTGAACATCTACAGATGAAATTGTGTCAACACCAAATCCATGTCCATAAACACTACTTGCAGGAAACAATAAACATGTAATCATTACAAATATTCCAAAATTTTTCAGAGAAATCATTTTACTGTTAATAATTCTTCAACTCGGTTAATTAGTTCATCCATAGATGTCGCCTCCAAAATAGGTTGAAGGTCGTTAGGATCCTTGGCACCTAGTGCAGATAATGAGTAAATGTAGTCAATTGTAGGAGTATCAGTGTTCAGATAGTACTGTTCTAATACATGATCAAGTGAATGTGAATCTACAACTTGGGGTAATGCTTGTTTGATTATCTTCTTTTTCCATAATTCAATTAATGATTCCCATTTTTCAAGTGAAATGTTCTCATCGATTTCTGGAATCATTTCAACTTCAGCCTGGATATACATTTTTTCTTCAGTTCCAATTTTTTCATGTAGTTCAGAAATTTCCTGGTGTCCTTCTACTGAAAGAGGATCATAATTTTCAGGTTGAGTAATTGATGGAGGAATTACTCTTTTAATTTTAAATGAATTTCTTCCAAGAGTTTCAATGTGTAATTGTAATCCATCTAGTTCAACATCTTCACACTTTGAAATTTTGGCTATGGTGCCTACTAATTTAGGAGAATTCCATCCATTGATAGAATTATTTTCGTCAATCAAACAAACTCCAAATTGACGATCACCAATCATACAGTCATCAACTAGTTGTTTGTATCTAGGTTCAAAAATTCGAAGTGGAAGTTCTTGCCTTGGAAATAATACCAAATCTAATGGGAAAATAGGGATAATTTTTGTTTCAGTCAACTAGTGATATTGGAAAGTCTCTAGATATATGGAATACGGATTGTCTAAAAAATCAAAAGCCATTCTCATTGAGAATCATACCTAACAAAGCAGCACGAGTATGTTTTCCATATTCTGCTTGTTCAAAGTATTTTGCATTTTTTGTTTTATCAACATCTGCTGAAATTTCATCGATTCGGGGTAACGGATGTAAAATGATTGAATCATCTTTCATTCGTTTTAGCATATCTAATCCTACAACATAGCTTCCCTTTACTTTGAGATATTCTTCTTCGTCAGGGAATCTTTCCTTTTGAATTCTTGTCACATAAAGTACATCAAGATCATCAAGATGTTCTTCAATGTCAGTAGTTTCAGTAAAGTCTAATTTCTTTTTAATTTCATAAGTTGAATCAGATCTTATTTTTAGTGATTCAGGAGAAATAAGACTTACATCAACATCATAATTTCCAAGTCCATGTAATAGAGAATATACTGTACGTCCATACTTTAGATCACCAACAATTCCAATTTTTAATCCATCAATCTTTTTCTTTTCTTTTTTTATTGTAAACAAATCTTGAATTGCTTGAGTTGGATGTTCTTCAGTTCCACTTCCTGCATTGATTACAGGTTTCTCAGAAATTTCAGCAGCGAATCTACTTGAACCATCCAATGGATGGCGTAATACAAGTACATCAGAATAAATCGACATTATCCTAGCAGTATCTGCAAGGCTCTCACCTTTTTGAGTTGATGAAGACGAAATGTCAGAGATTCCTAGAGAATTTCCGCCAATGGATGCTACAGCCGATTCAAAGCTTAGACGAGTTCTGGTGCTTGGCTCATAAAACAGATATCCCAGAGTTTTACCTTTACAAATCTCTCTTCTTTCAGAGAGACTTAGTTGCATAATTTTATCAGTTGAGGTAAAGATAGTTTCGAGTTGTTCTTTGGTATAGTCCTTAATTGAGAGGATATCTTTCTGGTAGAACCCGTTCATTCTTTCAATAATATATACAGGTGACTATACAAAGTATTCTGATGGAACAGTCCGACCTTATGGTTCGACGTATTAAGGAAGGTACTGTAATTGACCATATAGACGAAGGAAAAGGCCTTCAGGTTCTTAATGCATTAAGAATTGATGGTAAAGATGGCAGCCTTATTACCATAGCCTTGAATGTTCCAAGCGGTAAATTCAAGAAAAAAGATATCATCAAAGTTGAAAATAAATTTCTAAAAGATGATGATACAAACAAGCTAGCAGTCATTGCTCCAACGGCAACAATTAACATGATAAAAGAATACAAGCTTGTTGAGAAGAGAAGAGTAGCATTACCAAATGAAATTGACAGAATTTTTAGATGCTCAAATCCTGATTGTATTACAAACAGTGCAGAACACATAGAATCAGTCATGGATGTAATTGACAAGGAAGGTAGAGTTCTCAAATGTAGATACTGTGCAAGAGTACTAGATGTTAACGAGTTAAAATATAATTAATTAAGAAATCTAAAAATTTGAAAAATATGTAGTTTGGACTATTGTCCTAAGATGATAAACATCATAACTATACCGTAGATTGCGATTGACTCAACCATACCTACGAAGATGAATACCTTTGACTGTAATGCTGGGTTCTCACTAATTACTGCAAGACCTGCTGCACCTACTTGACCAAGGCCAATACCTGCACCAAATGCTGCTAGACCAAATGCTAAACCTGCACCGAGAATTTTCAAGGAATCAGAACTAGCTGCTGCATCACCTTCTGCAGCATATGCAATTCCAGTAGATCCTGAAATGGATATTACTGCTGCTGCCAAAAGTAGTAAAACGATAGGTTTCATTTTATGATCAGACTCTCTTAAATCCATATTTAAATCATGATAATAAAAAATCAGATTAACCTAATGCTTTCTTTTTGAAAGAGGTTAGATCGCTTTTGATAGATTTTGAAAAATCTTGATGATCTTGATCTATTGCTTTTTTAGAATTTTCAAGTAATTTCCTGATTTCTTCTTTTGCCATTTTTATCTACTCTCCATCTTTGCCTTCACTTTTTTTAACTTTGCGAATTCCTCTCTTTCTCTCTCTTCAAGAGTAGATAGAATAAATCGAATATTGTCTTTGTATTGTGGAATAATTACATTTTCAAGTGCATTTAACAATTTTTGTGTCTTTTCTAATGCTTTTGCAAGACTAAAAATAGAATTTTCATATTCAGCTGCTTTACAAATTTTTGGCATCAATTCTTTGATTTGTTTTGATGCTCTATCAATTGAAGAATTTGTATCTGCAAATCCATAAGGCATTGATTTTGTATCTTTTTCAGTAACTGTAAGTGCTTGAATTTTTACATCTACAACTCTTCTAACATGAACATCTACTTCCATTACAGGAGGAGTAGATTCTGCAACAGAGTCAACGGTGTTGGTTCCAAGTGCTAGATATGCTTCATTAACTGATTTGTAAATATCTTGTAAAGGATCCCAAATTCCACCTCTTGCTTTAGATGCTTCTTGAATCATCTCTTCAATATTTTTTAAAAGAACTTTACGTTTATCATCTAAAATTTGCTGAACCATTACAGCAATTTGTGTGGATTTTTTGTATTTGAAAAGTTCAATTTTTGTTGCTGCAACGTTTTGTCCAAATGACATTTAGTTACTCTTCCTTGTAATATTTTTCTACGTGTTTATCTTTGATTTTAGTAATCTCATTCTTTGGTAATTTTGATACAATCTTCCACATTAGACCTAGTGTCTCTTCAATAGTTCTATTTTCATCAGTTGCTTGTGTAAGGAATTCTTTTTCAAAAGTATCACCTAGTTCCAAATATTTGAGGTCGATTTCAGTCAATCCTGCTTTACCAACAATACCTGCTAGTGCTTTTACTTCTTGTGATCTAGAATATGCATCATAAACCTGGTTAGAAACTTCACTGTGATCATCTCTGGTACTTCCCTCACCAATCCCGTCTTTCATCAATCTACTAAGACTGGACAAGATATTGATTGGTGGGTAAACTCCTTGTCTGAATAAATCTCTACCAACTACGATTTGTCCTTCAGTAATGTAACCAGTAAGGTCAGGAATTGGGTGTGTAATATCATCAGATGGCATTGTCAGAATTGGAACTTGGGTTACACTTCCTTTTCTTCCATTAAGTTTTCCTGCTCTTTCATAAAGTGTTGAAAGGTCAGTGTAAAGATAACCAGGATATCCTTTTCTTCCAGGAACTTCTTCTCTTGCTGCACTAATCTCCCTTAGTGCTTCAGCATAATTTGTCATATCAGTAATTACTACTAGAACGTGCATTCCTAATTCAAATGCCAAATATTCTGCTACAGTTAATGCTACACGAGGAGTGATGATTCTCTCAATTGCAGGATCATCTGCAGTATTTAGGAATAGAACACTTCTTTTGAGTGCACCAGATTCTTCAAGACTTCGTCTGAAATATTCTGCTTCACTGTATTGCACACCAATGGCTGCAAAGACTACAGCAAAGTCATCTTGTGTTCCAACGACACTTGCTTGTCTTGCAATTTGTGCTGCTAAAAGATTGTGAGACATACCAGAACCTGAAAAGATTGGGAGTTTTTGTCCTCTGACCAGAGTCATCAATCCATCAATTACAGATACACCAGTTTGGATGAAATCTTTTGGATATTCACGTTGTTCTGGATTCATTGGTTCACCGTTAATGTCTACAAATTTATCAGCAATTGGATCTGGGAGCCCATCTTTTGGTCTTCCTAGTCCATCAAATACTCTACCAAGTACTTCTTTAGATACTGGCATTTCCATAACTTTACCTACAAATTTTGCATTAGTTCCAGAGATTGATAATCCGGTTGTTCCCTCAAAGACCTGGACAATTGCTTTTCCATTTCCTACTTCGAGAACTTTTCCTAATCTTTTTTCTCCCTCATTAGTTTCAATTTCAACTAGTTCGTCAAATGCTGCATTTTCAACATCGTCTACAACAACCAGAGGGCCTTTGATTTCTGCAATCTTACTATATTGAACTCCGCCTTCTGCTGTCAATTTGAAACCTTTACTCCTGAAATTGATTTGAATTGTTCTTGCATATCTTTATCTAATTGATCTAGTTTTGGCATCTCATCATCTTTGATATCCATTCTTGCTTTAAGTAAACTGCTTACTACACCTAGTTCACGAATGTCAGATAATGCTGCACCTTCCTTGAGTGCTTGTTGTCCTTTGTTGTAAAAGTCAACTAATAATTTCATTAATTTGAATTGTTTTTCTGGACTACAATAAGTATCAACATCATCAAATGAGTTTTGCTGTAACAAACCAATCTTTACCATTCTTGCAACCTCAAGAATTAATTTTTCTTCATCAGGTAATGCTTCAGGACCTAAGAGTCTGACAATTTCTTTTAGTGTATCTTCTCTTTGTAGAATACCATAAGTTTCACTTCTAATGCTAAACCAATCTTCACTGATATTTTCACCCCACCATTTAGCAATATCTGCAAGATAACCAGAATAGCTGTTCATCCAGTTAATTGATGGATAGTGTCTAGAGTATGCAAGTTT
This sequence comes from Candidatus Nitrosopumilus sp., assembly GCA_035458995.1. Taxonomy (GTDB): domain Archaea; phylum Thermoproteota; class Nitrososphaeria; order Nitrososphaerales; family Nitrosopumilaceae; genus Nitrosopumilus. The sequence continues at coordinate 8,088 of DATHYS010000105.1, read as the reverse complement.
TGCATCCAATGCCCAGAAAGTTTTGATAAATCTCATTGTGTGAGTTGTAACTGGTTCTGTAAAGTCACCACCAGATGGAGATACAGCACCAATTAAAGTGACTGAACCATTACGGTCTGGACTACCAGCTGCTTGGACACGACCTGCTCTTTCATAAAATTCTGCTAATCTTGATGCAAGATATGATGGATAACCTTCTTCTGCAGGCATCTCTTCTAATCTACCACTCATTTCTCTGAGTGATTCAGCCCATCTACTTGTAGAATCTGCTACAAGTACAACGTCTTTACCCATATCTCTGTAATATTCTGCAATTGTGACACCAGTGTAGATACTTGCTTCTCTTGCAGCTACTGGCATGTTACTTGTATTTGCAACAAGGACAGTTCTATCCATCAATGGTTTTCCACTACGTGGATCTTTAAGATGTGGGAATTCGACTAATACTTCAGTCATTTCATTTCCTCTTTCTCCACAACCAATGTAAACAACAACTTGAGAATCAGCCCATTTTGCAATTTGGTGTAATGTGACAGTCTTTCCTGTTCCAAATGCTCCAGGAATAGAACCAGTTCCTCCTTTTGCAATTGGGAAGAATGTGTCAATTACACGTTGTCCGGTTAAGAGAGGTACAGTTGGATCATGTCTCTTATTGTAAGGACGTGGTTTTCGTACTGGCCATTTGTGATACATTTTAACTTCAACAGATTGTCCGTCTTTCTCAGTAGTAGCTAGTACAGTTTCTAAATCATAATCTCCTTCTGATACAAGGTTTGAAATTTTTCCACCTGCATGATCTGGTGGAAGCATAATAGAATGTTCAATAAGATCAGTTTCTTGTACGGTTCCGATAATATTTCCTGCAGCAACTTCATCTCCATTACTCACAGTTGGAACAAAGTGGTATTTTTTTGTCATATCTACAGCAGATGTTGTGATACCTCTTCCAATGAAAGAACCAGATGCTTTAGATAATTCTCTTAGAGGTCTTTGAATTCCATCGTAGAGTTGTCCAATGATTCCAGGACCTAATAATACACTAAGTGGATTTCCAGTACCTACTACAGGCTCACCCGGTTTAAGACCACTTGTTGATTCGTATACTTGAATAAATGCTACATCTCCAGTTAATCGAATAACTTCTCCAACTAATTTTGAATTTCCCACAGTGACAGTTTCATACATTTTTGCATCAGCCATACCGTCTGCTTTTACAGCCGGTCCACTTACCCAAACAATTCTTCCTTGAGCTGCCATTCTAATTTTTCACTCCGAATTTTTCAGCAATTTCTTTCCTAATTAAAGGCTTCAAACGTTCAATTCTAGCATCTAAAGTATTATCAAATGTCATGGATCCATCTTTAGATTTGATAATTACACCTCCAAGACATTCAATGGAATCTGCAGATAGTTCAGAACCAGGAAAACTAGACAAAGTTGATTGAACAACATCGCGATCTTTAGAATTTGTTAATACAATAACTTCAGAAGTACCCAAAATTCGAGTTGATTCATCTAATAGGGACTTAATCAAATTAGCATATTCGCCACTGCGATCACTGTTTGCAATTTGGTCTAATGCGTTGGTAAAGACCTTGTCTACTGAGCTTTCTAATGCTAAAAGTTGTTTATTTCTAGCTTCAATATCAGCACTACCAATAATCTGTTTTTCAATTTTATCAGCTTCTTTCTTACCATCAGCTACGATCTTGTCGAATTCACCTTCAAGCTTAGGAACAGCGTCATCAAGTACTTGATGAGATTCAGTCAAGGCTGAATCTATGTTAGATACAATATCTTTTTCAGTTTGACTTAGAATTTTATCAATAGTCTGTTCTAAAGAAGAATTTGTCAATGAATCGCATTTATTCATAATAGATTTTAATGTTTGGGAACCAACAAGTCAATTCAGAAAGATATTAAAATCAAAGAAACTACCGATGGATTATCTTGGTTGTAGCCGATCTGAAGCTTGGAAGCATAATTTTACCAAGAAGTGACTCTCCCAAAGCAATTTCCAGATTAACTGAATTTGAGTGGTTTCATAAGATAGATACTGAAAATGATATAGTCACACCGGAAATCGATGATTTACTCTTAGATGCTCAACAGACCTACCAATCAATTGATGAAGTCGTCAAAGGATTAGGTGTTCCTCCTATGGTAGGAATTTTAGAAATTATGTTCAAAGGTACTACTATCAAAAAGAAAGACTATGAAATTAATGAAATTGAAGAGATGGTAAATGATCTTAAAAAAAGAACCCCAGGAATAATTGATGAACCATCCAAACTTTTAGAAGACCAAACAGCAACAAAACGTGCTCTTGAAGAATATATGTCTCTAAAAGAAACACTTCAAATCGCCAAGAACCTAAACATTGATCTTTCAGGATTTGGATTGATGAAATATTTCTACACAAACCTTTTTGTCATAAACTCTGCAGACTTTGAAGAAATTAGTAGAGCACTAGAAGGAATCACATTTTACAAATATGATCTTGCAAACAAAGACCAGGCTGCACTTTTAGTAATTTCCAGTATATCCGATTCTGATAAAACTCTCAAAGTGTTAAGAGGTTTTAATGCAAATCCATTTGTGATTCCAGAAGGAATTTCACAAGTACCATCTGAGGCATTTGCATTAGCTGAATCCAAAATTAAAGAATTAACTGAAAAACAAAAAGCCAATTCAAAGAAAATTGCAGGTATTACGAAAAAAATTAGACGTGATATTTTAGCAATTCATGAAGAAGCTCAAGTAGCAAAAGATGTTCTTGAAACAGTTAGAAAACCAGGAGGCACAAAGCACTTTGCAGTTATTCAAGGTTTCATTCCTTCCAAAATGGAAGAGAAATTCAAAAATTCAACTAATCAATGGACTTCAATAGTTGAAGAGATTACTGATCCAAAATTAAAGAGACAAATTCCTACATTATTTGACAATAAAAAATTCGTAAGAACTTTTGAAGTAATTACAGAAAGTCAAGGTATTCCAAAACACGGTGAATCAGATCCAACTCCAATGATTGCTCTAATGTGGCCAATATTTTATGGACTAATGTTTGCAGATATGGGTCACGGGTTACTTTTGATGGGAATGGGTTTGCTCTTCAAAGTCAAAGGACAAGGTTCCCTTTCAAGATGGGGTATGTTAATTGCAATCTCAGGAGCTTCTGCGGCAATAGCAGGTGTAGGTGCTGGTGAAGCATTTGGTTTCCACCTAGATCATATGGGACCATTAGAAGGATTGTTAGAGGAAGGCGGAGCATTACATTCAGTTAGTTGGATTGTAGGTATTCTTAGTGTTGCAGAATTAACATTTGAACAAGTCATCAATATACTCAAAGTATCATTATTCATTGGAATCGTTCATTTAGTTTGGGCAATGGTTCTTCGTGTCCACAGATTAGCTAAAGAAGGTCACAAGTTTGTAATGTTCATGGAAGCCATTCCTAACATTACACTTTATGGTGGAATTGTAGTAATCATGATGTGTGCTATTGGTGCAAATTATGATGTAATGAACATGTATTCCAAAGTTCATACAGAAGCAGTACCATGGGTTACAATATTCTTAGGAGATTGGGCAGAAGTATGGATAATTACAAGAATTGCAGTTGTGATAGTAATTGCATCGATGGTTTTAATGATGGTTGGTGGAGTGCTACATGCAAAGAGACATCCTGAAGAGGGAGGTTCTGCGGCAAATGTAGTTATGGAAGTATTTCTTGGAAAAACAGTAGAAAGTTTAGCACATACAATTAGTTATGCACGACTTGGAATTATGTTATTGGTGCATGCAGCATTACTTATGACAGTCAATAATGCTTTCAAATCACTTGGAGGAGCAGAATCAGGTGCTGCAATGGCTATGATCATTGGAGGTAACTTGGGAATTATGATGATTGAAGGATTAATCGTATACATTCAGTCTCTCAGATTGCATTTGTACGAATTCTTTACAAAATGGTATGATGGTGGTGCACAGCCATTTAGACAAATTAGACCAGAATTAATTTACAATCAATTCGTTTGGAAAAAGAAATAAAATTAGAAAAAATCTAATCGGTTTTGGCTTTGTCGTGTCCTTTTTTGGCAGCATCTTTAGTACCTTCATATCCTTTGGTTCCTAATTCAGCGCCTTTTTCAATACCTTGTTTTCCAAGATCAGTTCCTTTCTGAGCACCTTTTTCTGTGGTGTCTTTGATTTTTTTTAGAAATCCCATCATAATACTTGGTATGTTTCTAAATAAATAATCTAGTTATTTTCATATAGATTCACTGTTACTTTAGTAGTCCATGGTTTAAGATCATCAGGGAATATCACTAATAGACCACTTTCTTTTTTGATATTATTGCATGTACCACTGTAGCTTTGTTTGTTTTGACCATAGCAATCAGAATCAATGTAATAATCAAATTTAGAATTTACAAAGTTTTCACGTTGATCCAATGATGATACAAAGTATACATCAAAACCCAAATCTTTGTTATCAGTTTTTACACTATAATCATATGAAGTCATATCCTTTGATGTACAAATAGGGAAAAATTGTGCAAACCCATTTTTGATTTTAGATTGTTGTTCTGAGTTGTTATAATTTTTGTTTTCAATGTCTGGATATATAGAAACACTTGGATCTGTACTAAGTTGCTGTCCTTGTACATATTCTATCTCATGTCTTACTGTATCTACAGCTTTTCTATACAACATGGGTTGCCATTCTTCTTGACAATCACTAAATTCATGTTTTAATTCAACGTAGGATTTACCATTTATTTCATGGAGTTGATTTGGATTGTATTCTTTAGATTCTGCATCAAAGACATGATTTACATTATTGATTCTATCTGATTTGTGCCAAGTGTTGGTGACATCAAAAATGATATTTTTTGAATCACTTTGCCATTCAGGTAACAAATGAACATATACAGAATATTTGTTAATCACCTCTTGAGTTTCTGATGCAAAAATCAAATGGCCATAGAACATGTTTAGAAATATAATAGAAAATGCAAGAATTGGAATTATTGCATAGAAAATTTTATTCATTTCTTTCCTCCAAAACAGAATCTAATAATGTTATTTTTTCTGAATATCTGTTCCACAATGAACACAAAAATACGAACCATTAGGAGTCCAATAGTGCTCACAGTCAGTATTAGTCATATCATATAATGAGATTTTAATTCATTATCTCTAAAGATTGGAATTTTGAAGTAAATAGGGAAAAAAATCAACGCGATTTTATTTCTAGAGTGAAAAAAGATTCAAAATTACAGAGATTTTTTCAATGTTTCATTGATTACTTGAGAGAAGCTAATAGAGCTTGTTGATTTTCTGATCATTGTCGCTTGTTTAACACGTAGTTTTTTGTCAATGTCATCATCAAGTACAATTGTAATTCTTTTTGGCATTATCGTCTTTTACCTCCTAAATGATTGATGGCAACAAGGACAATTAGAGTATCTTGATACTAATTCAAGATCACACGTAGAGCAATATTTTCTAAACATTTCATTTTGTGAATTTCTAAACTCAGCCTTTGCGTCATAATATCCACAAATACTTCTACACAAATTTTCACTCATTTTTGTCTTCCACGTCAAAAAATGAGCCACAATCTTTACAAAAAATCCCGTGATTTTCGATCTTAACAGCTATGTTGCCACAATTAAGACATATCCTGATTGCTTTGTTTACTATTTTGTTTGATTTTAATTGATTCTGCTGTATTTGCATATTATTATTAGGAATGATTCCTAATTAAGTGTTATTATTTATTAGGAATTATTCCTAATAACGAATAAATATTAAATAGATTGTCAAGGTAATTGTAGCATGCAGCAATTAGAACAGATCGTCACATCACTGAGGGATGAAGGGTTTAGAATAACGCCTCAAAGAATTGCAATAGTGGATTATCTTCTAAAAACTGAAGATCATCCTAGTGCAGATCTAATCCACAGGGTTGTTAGAAAGAGATACCCAATGGTAAGTCTATCAACAATTTACAAAACACTTGATCTTCTCAAAGAAAAGAAACTAGTCAACGAGATAGAGGTTGAGGGTGAAACAAGATTTGATGCACATACTGATGAGCATGTCAATTTAGTTTGTTTGAAATGTGGTAGAATTGATGATTTAGATGAAGAATCTCTTAGGGAAATTCAAGTCAAGGCTGCAAAAAAATCAAAATATCTAATTTTGAAGAGTAATTTTGAATTGCATGGTTATTGTAGCAGTTGTAAATCTAAAATTAAATAGATTCAATTTCCTAAAGGCCTAAACTTTTTTTCGGAATTTATTTTTCCACAGGAAGTTCTAATCTATTTCCCCATTCTCCCCAAGAACCAAGATATACTCGAACATTTTTGAATCCTAATTTTTTCAAAACTAAAAAGGAGTTGGCAGCCCTATATGCCCCTTGACAATATGTTACAATTTCAGAGTCTTTAGGATAATCATACATTTTAGATAATTCCTCATCACTTTTGAAAGTGCCATCTTCAGAGATATTTTGATTCCAATCAATATTGATGGCATTTGGGATATGCCCTGATTGAGCGGCTCTAACTATACTACCATCATATTCTCCAGTGGAGCGGGCATCAAGGATTTTGAGATTATCAATATTATCTCGAATTTCCTCAAATCCTGAAATAATATCAGGATTTATTTTTCCTGAAAATACAGATGGCTTGAAACCATTTGGCTTTGTTTCAAGAGGTAAATTTTCTTTTTTCCACTTTGTAATGCCACCATTTAGCATTGAAACATTTTGATGTGAAAAATACATCAACATCCAAACACCTCTAGCTGCGAGCATTCCTGAAACTGAATCATAAAAGACAACTTTTTTTTCTGGAGTTACTCCAAGAAATGAAAGAAGGCTTTGGGACTGGTTATTGAAATTTTCAATTCCCTCTTTTGTGGTATCAATCCAATGAAATGCAAATAGATCCAAATGAACTGCGCCTGGGATATGCCCCTCTGAATATTCCTTAAATGAACGAGTATCAGCTATGATGAGATTTGGATCAGTCAGAATTGAGTTTAGTTCATTTGTTGAAATTAACACAATAGGCGTTTTCAACAATCAAATTAATTTCTTTGAATTATTTCCTATATTATCAGGCGTTGAGTTCCTCTATTTACAGCAATAATCTTGTTTTGATGAGGAATTCCAAGGAAGGGTTTCTTTGTAATATGTGCAGATTTTGTGCCTTTATTGATTGAGATTTTTTTACCCTCATCCACAGATGAGAATCGTGTTACAGTATTTTTTTTACCAAACCATTTTTTGAATGATTCTTTAGAATGAAAGGATGCTGTTCCTCTCTGATTATTCATAAGTATTAAACTCATAACTTTTCATATAAAAATAAGTATTTATGTTTTTAAGAAAGTATGAAAATATGCACTGTAATGCAAAAAGCTAAATCATAGATTAGAGAGTAGATAATAAAAAGAAGAAAAGAAAAGGGTTTTTTCTATTCGTTTACGTATGCTCTTTCGCCATGCTGTGCCAAATCGAGACCAATCTCCTCTTCTTTAGGAGTGACTCTGATTCCGCCAGGCCATACGGCATCCATTACTTTGAGGATTACGATTGTTACACCAAAGGCATAACCTACTGCAATTCCTGCTGCAATGATACTGATTGCTTGCTGTTCCATTCCTTCTGCAGTACCAGTCCATGCTCCGATACCGTCTCCAGTATCCCAAACGTGTGGACTAGCTAATGTACCAGTCAAAATTGCACCTGTAAGACCACCCATTCCGTGTACTCCCCATACATCTAATGCGTCGTCCCATTTGCGTGCACTCTTGAATGCTATTGCTGCATAGCAAATTGTACCAGCTGCAATACCGATTATAATCGCAGCCATTGGACCTACCCAACCAGAGGCTGGTGTGATTGCTACCAATCCTGCTACTGCTCCTGATGCAGCTCCTACGACACTTGGTTTTCCTGTGTGTGCCCAAGACATGAGCACCCAAGTGACTGCAGCCATACCAGTTGCTGTATTTGTAACAGTCCATGCGCTGACGGTAATGCCGTCTACCATAACTTCACTTCCA
>DATHYS010000104.1:0-3555 GCA_035458995.1 Candidatus Nitrosopumilus sp. | reverse complement strand
ACAAATGTCATTAATACAGATTTTGTAGATCCTAACAAGCCACCATCTTATTACATAGAAAGATACTATTCTGAACCAGAATACAAGAGTTGGTTTGATAGAAATTATCCAGGTCAAACTATAGAAGAAACAGTTGGATATGCAGAAGTGGATAAAACAAAATCAACAGCTGATAAAATAGTTAAAAATGAAATTATTCCTGAGGCTCAGGCATCATCAATTATTGAGATTGGCCAAAATGAAGACAGTGATTCAGATATTGCAAAAATTGTATTAGCATTAGGGACATTAGCAGTATTGTTTGGTGCAGTTTATGGGGTAAAACGACAAGTTGATAGTAATTCCAGACAAATTTCAATTAACAAGGAGACAATCAGGGAAAAAATCATTCGTCCCATTAGAGGTTCAACCCCTAAAGAGATAATTCAAACAAGATTGGCCAAAGGGGAAATTAGTTTAGAAGAATATGAGCAATTAAAGAGCAAGCTGAATTAAACTAGGAAGATATCTGTAATCCTTCCTTCATTATCATTAATTCATCAACTGCATCTTTTTTGAGTTTTTCAAAAAAGCTCTCAATCATTTGAATTCCAGATACTACTTTGGGAGCATTATTTCTTACAAATTCAACTTTTTCAGAAGAGGTACGGGGTTTTTCTTTTTTGTATGCGTCATACACTTTAGCACCATCATAATCAACATATGCAATTCTTGCACTAAAATCAGTTCTCTCCAAAACAAGACTATCCCCTCCAACTATTGCAGTGTGATATGGATGAACAATTAATGCTTCAGATAATTTTTGAGAAGAAGTAATTTTTGCCTTTTGTAATTCTGGCGCATATGCATTAAAATCAGCTAGAAGATAAAATGTTGCCTCAGGCTTTGTTGCCTTTATTCCATCTATTGCAGTTAATGCATTATAGGTATATTCACCCATAATTTTATGAATATTTCTTGTAATCTCAAAATATTCATCTATTTCACTACTTATTTCAAAACCAGGAACTGCAGCATGTTGAATTGGTGTAGAGACTGCAGTATATTCAGTTGCAAGAATTTTTTTAAATTGTAATTTAAGATCAACTGCATGTTGTGGAAATACAACATATCCTAATCTGTAACCACCTGCTGCATGAGATTTTGATAATCCATTTGTGACAAATGTACCTTCAGGGTAAATTTTCCCCATACTAACAAATTTTGTAAAATCATATGTTGTCTGTGCATAAATTTCATCAGAGATTACTGTAATGTTTAGTTCTCTACACACTTTTGTGATTTCTTCTAATTCAGATTTGGTGTATAGTAAACCCGTTGGATTGTGGGGGTTGTTTAAAATCAAAATCTTTTGTCGATCTTGTAATCGAAGTGCTAATTTTTTTAGATCTCTTGGAGATATTTTTCTATTTGCTCGAGTTGGCAACATGTGATAATTTTTCTTTAAGAATCTAATTTGTGGCAAGTAACCTAGCCAGGCAGGAGTTGGCAAAATTACAGTCCCATGTAGAATTTCTAAAAGATTGAAAATCAATTCTTTTGTTCCAGGCCCTACATAGATTCTATCAGGGGAAACATCAATGCCGAAATAATGCTTGTTGTATTTTGATATGGCATTTCTCAATTCAGGAATACCTGGGACTGGAGCATATGCACCCTTGTCTGCATTTTTGACCAATGCCTCTTGAATCAGTTTAGGTACTGGAAAAGGAGATTGTCCAAAGGCAAATCCATAAAATCCAAATCCACATTCAGGGTGAGGGCAATCCGAGTGAAATTCCTGCAAAAATGTATTTAATTTCAAATTTTCAGGCATTTCAATATCTTCTACCTGCTGGTCAACTACAAATCTCAATGAAAGAAGGTATACGGATTTCATTAAGAGATTAAAAGTGAAATATACAGTATCAAGAAGTTAGATTTTATCAACCCAATTTTGGAATCTCATCCAAAATGGCTGGATTTTCAATTGAAGACAAATCCCCTAGAGAAGTTCCAAGTAATTTTGATTTTAATAATCTACGCAGAATTTTACCAGTTCTTGTTTTTGGCAAATCTGTTAACTGGAAAACATGTTTTGGTCTTGCCACCTTTCCAATCTTTTCAGATACATAGTTAGATATTTCAGATTCTAGATTAGTATTAGATTGACTATCTGAAACAAAAAATACAACAATTGCCTCCCCTGTTACATCATCTGGAATGGCAATGGATGCAGCATCAGATATTTTAGAATGTGATATTACAGTGTGTTCGATTTCTGCAGTGCTCATTCGATGGCCAGAAACATTGATCACATCATCTGCTCTTCCACGCATATACCATAGATTATTTTCATCAACATAGACATAGTCACCATGAAACCATACATTATCAAATTTTGACCAATAGGTTTCAAGATACCTTTCATTATCATGTAATAAACCTCTAGTCATTGCAGGCCAGGGAGATTTTATTACAAGATAGCCATTCTTTTTTTGTATAGAATTTCCATCATCATCAAAAACATCCAAGTTCATTCCGGGAACAGGGATTCCAACAGTGGATGGTTTTAGTTTCATGCCAGGAAAAACAGATAGCATTGCTCCACCAATTTCAGTGCCTCCAGAGAGATTCATGATTGGAATTTTTTTATTTCCAACTTTTTCATACAACCACCACCAGGAATCCTCATCAAGAGGCTCACCTGTGGTTGGAATATTTTTTATTTTGTTTAATGAAAATAGTTTTGTTGGTTCAACATTATTTTTTTTAAACAATCTAACAGCAGTAGGAGATATTCCAAAAATTGTAGCATTGTATTCTGATAACATTTTCCAAATTCTATCAGATTTTGGATAATCCAATCCTCCATCATAAATTACTGCAGATGCCCCCATGATCAAAAGACCATAAACATTCCAGACTAGGCCCGTAATCCAACCAATATCGGCAGGCCAAAATAGAGTATCTTGTGCCTGAGTATCTATCAAATATGCTGCCTGATGGCCTGCAAACACTGAAAATCCACCATGTGTGTGAACAACCCCTTTAGGTCTGCCAGTAGTTCCCGAAGTATACAAAATAAACAATGGATCTTCTGAATCCATAATTTCGGTGTTACAAATTTCATTTTGTCCAGATACTAGATTCTTATAAAAAATAATTTTATCAGATTCTAAATATTCATCTACACCTTTGTAGGAAATGACAATAGTTTTTTCAACAAATGTATCTTTAACAGCAGTCTCTGCAGATTGTTTTTGGGAAACAGGTTTTCCTTTACGATAAAATCCATCAGAAATTAATAAAATTTTTGCATTACAGTCTTTTAATCTTACATGTAATGATTCTGAACTATATCCTGAAAATATTACAGTTTGAATTGCACCAATTTTAGCAGCTGCAAGAATTGATAAAATTGCCTCTTCAATCATTGGAAGATAAATTGCTATTACATCTCCTTTTTTAACTCCAAGTGATTTTAAACCATGGGCAAGTTTAGAAACTCTAGAATCTAATTCAGAATATGTAATTTTGGAAGTTTTTCCATCTTCGGATTCAAAATAGTATGCA
>DATHYS010000103.1:0-2537 GCA_035458995.1 Candidatus Nitrosopumilus sp. | reverse complement strand
TATCGATGTTAAAGAATTAGGCATAGATTTACTCTCAATTTCATCTCATAAACTTCATGGTCCCAAAGGAATAGGTGCATTATACATTAAAAATGGAATCAAAATTGATCCTGTAATTTTGGGAGGTGGTCAAGAGCATGGATTGAGATCTGGAACTGAAAATGTTGCTAATATTGTTGGATTCGGAAAAGCATGTGAAATTGCTAAAAATAATTTAAATGAAAATATGTCATATGTGAAAAAACTCCGAGATTTGCTAGTTGATAGAGTATTAACTGAAATTCCTGAAGTTACTCTAAATGGTGATCCTCAATCAAGATTACCAAATAATGCACATTTTACATTTCTTGGTGTTAATGGAGAAGACTTGATTATCAAGCTTGATGAGTATGGGATTGCCGCTTCTACAGGTTCTGCGTGTTCTGTAAATACCCAAAAGGCATCTCATGTTTTAGAAGCAATGGGGTTTTCACATGAGCAGATCACAGGTTCTTTAAGATTGACACTTGGTGTATTCAATAATGAAAAAGAAATTGAAGAAACAGTAGATTCTCTTAAAAAAATAGTTGCAGAACTAAGATCATTTTCTCCTTTTAAAGAAAAATATTCTTTTTCTAAAACCTAAATGTTCATTTGAAATTTATTTCTGGCAACTATGACTGTCATCATAATTCCAACAATTAAAATCATCATGGCAATTGCTCCAAATTCAGGAACAACATAAGTTCCGATAATCTCAATATCTGAATCCCCCTGTTCAAACTCAATTGCTATTACTCTAGAGTCTGCAAGTACTACTGATTCTTGATATGCAACTTCTATTCCATCAATTAGTATGATGAATGTGTCATCTTTTCCGTCTTGTTTTTCTGCACCTATGAATTCTCTAGGTAAATCCAGCGTAATTGACCCCTCATCTGTTGCATCAATTTGTACAATTACTGCAAAAGTATCAGAATCTACTATCATGTTTTTAACAGTGCCTCCTTTGATTGTATATTCTACATCAAAAGTTCCATGACTTCCTGCATCTACTTCATAAGGCTCTGTTGTAATAACAGCTTCTGATTTTGGAGTATATGAAAATCCAGTTTCAATTTGGTGTTCTTGATATGATGCTATGATGGTGTATTCTCCAGATTTTTTCCATAATGCTCCTTCTGCAAGGAATGTTTTTGTGAAACTACCATCTTGAGAAACTGTAAGTTGTGCAATATCTATCAAATTTCCTTGATTAAATAATTGTAAAATCAGTGGTGTTTCCCCTATGACTATATTCACATTTCCTGAAACCACAATTGCGTCTCCTTCATCATAATGATTATCATCTGTTTGAATTGAAATTAATGGCTCTTGTGCAAACACTGCTCCTGTAGAAATCATTAGTAATGCTATTAATCCATAAAATATTTTTAAATCCACAAATTTCAAAATACTCGTTTGTATATTTCCTTTACTATTAAAAAATGAAAAAATGAAAAAAGTTGTGTGACTTTTAGTATCTTGGTATAATGCTAAGTCTTGATTTTGCAGAAACTGCAATTATTGAGATAATTGCTACTGCTAGAATCATTGCTGCGATTGTACCAAATTCTGGAATCACAAAGGTACCGATTACTTCAATTGTTTCAGCGCCTGCTGGGAACATTACTGTTACTTTGTTTGCAACAATTTCAACATCATCCCATTCTTCTCCGTCAACTAGTACCATGAAGATACCGTCTTGGACTGTTTTTGATGGGGATACTGTTAGTGTTCCATCATCTTCGGCGTTGATCATAATGACAATTGAATTGTCATTAGTATTGAGCATTGCACCTGTTACCTCTCCACCTGAAATGCTAAATGGTACACATTGACCACTTGCAGATAATTCATTAGCACCACATTTTTTGTCTGGTACTGTTGGTGTATTGTAGTTTGGTGTATATGCAACTCCACCAGTTAATTCAACTTTGACACTGTTACTTTTTTCAACACTGCCATAGTTTGCTTTAATGGTGTAGGTACCGTCGTATTTCCACATTGCACCTGCTGTGTTTAGTGTTGTCTCAAAAGTTCCATCTTCTGTTAAATTGATTTGATCAATTGTAACAATGGAGTTTAGAGGACTAATCACAGTAATTGTAACTGGAAATCCAGATGTATTTGCTACTTGGCCTTCTACCATAATCATGTCACTGTGTCCATATTCTGTTTTGTCTGTCCAAACAGATACAGGGATTGAACCCATGAGAGCTTCTGATGCCATTGCTTTAGCATCCTCCATGGAACATCCTACACATGCTGGATTTGTTTGAGCATATGCTGATGACATAGCCATAGTACCGACTGCAGTCAATAAGGCTAGTAGCGCGAACGACGTACGATTGTTCATCTTGTTGCGATTTGCACCCGTCTCTATTTATGTATATTTAAAAATAGAAAAAAGTTGTATGAACTTAGTATCTTGGAATAATGCTAAGTCTTGATTTTGCAGAAACTGCAATTATTGAGATAATTGCTACTGCTAGAATCATTGCTGCGATTGTACCAAA
>DATHYS010000102.1:0-4073 GCA_035458995.1 Candidatus Nitrosopumilus sp. | reverse complement strand
GATCTCCATTCAGGACCAGACTCTTGAGATTTCTCAGTAATTACATATCCACATTTTCCACAAAACTGCTCACCTGTTACTTCATCACTTAGTAGAGAATTTTTTCCACATCTAGCACAAACTGGATTATCCATTCTAATTTTCTACCTCACCAATTCTAAAATTCAGACAGTAAACTATACCTTCAGACATGATTTAGAAGCATTTCTCATCTATAAGAAGTGTGAGTATTTTCTAGTTGCCACAACAAAATTTTAGAAATTATGCACCGACTATAATTTCAGGTGAAGACATGCCTCCATAACCAGGATCAATGGTTTGTTTTGGATTCAACGATGTATCATGATGACATTTTTTATTGCATACTGGACAGAATTTTCTATCAAGTACAATGCATTGACAAATATGATTTTTCACATATGCTTGGGCGGCTTGATTCCATTCACCGGTTCCATTACAATATACACAAACATTTGTAGATGAAGACCCCACACCCTTGCAAAAGTCACATACATCATCAGTCATGTCTTATCTACAGTATTGAATAATGAATCAATATATTTGAAGAGGTGAAGCAGAGTAAATCAAATAAACCTTTTAAAATATCACAAAATACAACTATAATCATGAAACAAAAAGCAGCATCACGAAGTATCAAAATTTTAGTAGCAAAATTGGGACTAGATGGTCACGATAGAGGAGCACTAGTTCTTTGTAGAGCATTCAGGGATGCAGGAATGGAAGTAATCTATTCAGGACTTTTTGCCACACCAGACAGAGTTGCACAAATTGCAGAAGATGAAGATGTAGATGCAATTGCAATGAGTTTACTAAATGGGGCACATGGAACACTTTTCCCAAGAGTTGTCAAAACTCTAAAAAAGAAAGGAATCAAAGATGTGCTAGTAGTTGGAGGAGGAGTAATCCCAGAAATTGATCATGATGAACTTGTAAAATCCGGAGTAGACCACGTATTTGGTCCGGGAACACCACTACCTACAATCATAGACCATATTACAACTGGCGTTTCAAAATTAAGAAAAATATAAGAAAAAAGATTATTCTGTGGAATCAGGCCACATCATTTTACGCATTTCTTTACCAACTTTTTCAATTTGGTGTTCGTCATATACTTTCATGTGTTTATCAAATGCATCCTTACCGTTTTTCTGGTATTCAGAAATCCACTCATCGTTGAATGTACCATCTTGAATCATGGTGAGAACTTTTTTCATGTTCGCTTTGTTTGCAGAATCCATCACCATTGGTCCACGAGTTAATCCACCATATCTGGCAGTTTCACTAACACGTCTCCACATTCCATTGATTCCATACCTCTGAATCATATCTACAATGAGTTTGAGTTCATGTAAAACTTCAAAGTATGCAATTTCTGGTTGGTAACCTGCTTCAACTAGAGTTTCAAATGCATTTGTAACCATAGAAGCTGCTCCACCACAAAGGTCTGCTTGTTCACCAAACCAATCAGTTTCTACTTCTTCTTTGAAAGCAGTTTTGATTAATCCAGCTCTTGCACTACCAATTGCTTTGGCAATTCCTAATGTTCTATCCCAAGCTTTTCCTGTAGCGTCTTGCTCTACAGCTACGATTGCAGGAGTTCCAAAATTATCAAGATAGGTTTCTCTTACTTTAGAACCAGGTCCCTTTGGTGCAATCATGATTAAATCAACATTGCTTGGTGCTTCAATCCATTTCCAATAGATTGCAGCTGCATGAGAAAATGACAATGCTTTTCCATCTGAAAGATTTGGTCCGATTTCATCTTTGTATACTTGACCTTGAATCATATCAGGAATCAATATGTGAACAATGTCTGCTTGTTTTGTTGCATCTGCAACAGACATTACTTTGTGACCGTCAGCTTCTGCCTTTTTCCAGCTATTACCGCCTTCTTTAAGACCAATTATCACATTAAGACCAGAGTCTTTCATGTTGTTTGCTTGTGCATCACCTTGGATTCCATAACCAATTACAGCGATTGTTTGATCCTTTATTGGATCAAGACTGATATCAGCATCTTTCCATGTTTTTGCCATGATTGTGGAACAAATATTGCAAATATTAACTATGATTTAGATTTCAATTATTTTCTCACAAGAACGACATTTTACGGTGACCTTTTCTCCAGGAAGTCGTGTAAATCTCTTAGAACCGCAATTAGGACAAATTGGACAAGCACGTAGTGGTTCTCCCATATGTAACAATGAATTTTGATTTAATTAAATCAGACTATTGTATGGGGCCACTGCCAAGAATTCTAATTGTAGTAGATTCAGGTTTTAGAATTACAGCTACTTGTCCTTTCTTGCATACTATTGGTTTTTCAAAAGTTAGTTTCAGAGGAGAAATAGATGAGAATTTTGCAGCTTTGATTTGCAATCCAACACTAACAAGACAACCTTGGTTTTCTGCAATATCACTTTTGTAAAAAGGGCTTTTTTGAAAATCAAGTTCAATCTCTGTTTTTACATCAACTGCATCCTCTACTGAAATGACATCACCACGGCCAACTTCATCAGGTTTTGCGCCCTTTACTGCCAATCCAACTCTAGCAGGACATATTGATTCAGATACAGGATCATCATGCATTTGGATTGATTTGATTAAAACGTCAATTCCTGCAGGATATAATTTCAAATTATCATATTGCTTTACAGATCCGTTTGTGACTTTGCCTAGAATTACAGTTCCAACACCTTTCACATCAAAACAATGATCAATTAGTAATTCAGAAGGCTCATCATTTGTAATTGGTTCTAGTTTATCCATCTCCTCTTTGATTTTATCTTGATCAACCTTTGTGTATCCCTCAACAACAGTTCCTTTGATCATCATATCCAATTTTGATTCATCAACATCAAAAGTGTGAGATAAAATTCCTTTATCTTTTTTCAAAGAATCAAGAGCAATGATTTGCTCCCCAGTAAATTTATCTAATTTATCAATATGAAATATCACATATTCAGCCAAATTAATTGCCTGGAAGAGAGGCTGGATTTTATCTGGAAATCCATTAGGAATGACCCATGTTTTGATAATGTCTGATTCTTTTCTATCATAAAGTGTAAGATCAGACTCGGTTCCTTTTTTCCCAAATTCAGATGCAAGATCTTGTTTTCCCAAGACTACAAAATTCACAGATCTGACCATAAATTTTTGATAAAAAATGGATCTTATGAAGTTTTGAATTTTTCAAAATATTTTTCAGTGTTTATGATTTTTAATACAGCTATCACAAAATTCTGAACCGCATTGATCACAGGAAATCAATTGTCCTGGACGGTATCCAGTAAAGCAGTTATCACAGCTAGTCCCATTCATGATATTTTTTAAAATGTTTAATCTAAAAACTATTTGTAAGATTTAGCAAGGATATTCAGAAAGATCTGTGCTCAAATCATTTTGTTCATCTAAAATCTGAAGATGGTACAGAATGGACTTGTTCCCAGACGAAGAATCATTACTAGTACCCATTACAATATTCAAATACCATTTTTTGTATAAAAGACTCACGAACTAATCATACTTTATCCAATTCAAGGAAATGAATTCAAGACTGCCGCATAACTTGCAAACCTATGATTTTTAGGCCTGACTAGTTTTTGACGATATTTTTTCACAGGTTTTCCTATTGCTCCATTAAGACCCAAAGGACCTTTGACATATTTTTCAGCATCAGCCCAGCCAAGAACTTCATCTGTGGGAGCATAATGATTTACAATTTTTGAATTAACTACAGATTGTAAGATTTTTCCATATTTTTTTGATGATGGAACATCTTCAGTAATGGATGCTCCAAAAAAATACACACCCTCAACAATTCCAATGTTTTGCTTCTTTTTTGCAAGATATTCAAGAGTGCTCAAAATTACTTGGGAGCCTAACGAGTGGCCCATTAATCTAATCTTTGTTTTTGGGCTGCTCTTTTTAAAATCCTCAATGAATTGCCCAAGATTTTTGCCATTTTTCATGGCGATTTTTTGACCTGCTGCTAGTGCACGTTTTGCATGTTTAATCAGATGGGCCCCAGTAGTGTTAGAATCATAACTAAA
>DATHYS010000101.1:0-6028 GCA_035458995.1 Candidatus Nitrosopumilus sp. | reverse complement strand
ATCACTCCAGAAGGAGAAACAAAAGGAACAGACATCAAAGGACCAGTAGCAGCAGAAGCTTCAGAGAAATGGCCAAGAGTAGCTAACTTGGCATCAATGGTGGTATAACAAAATGAAACCAACTAAAATGCGCAATCAAATGATTTACAAGGCAACTTTCCAAACTAAAAGTAAACAACTTGGAAGTGCACTTTCTAAAGATCTTCATAAAAAATATGGAAAAAGAAGTGTAAGAGTAATTGAAGGTGACAGTGTCACAATTCTTAGAGGAGAATTCAAAGGAGTAGATGGCAAAGTAGCAAAAGTATCTACGCAAAAAAGCAGTGTTGCAATTGAAGGAGTAAAGAAAGAAAAAACTAAAGGAGATAAATTTGATGTTTATATTCACACATCCAATCTAGTTGTCACTTCACTTAACAGTGAAGACAAATGGAGAATAGCAAAACTGGAAGGAAAAGATGCCAAAAAACAACCAAAACCTGAAACCAAAGCCCCTAAAGAAACAAAAGTAGCAGATGAAGGCAAAAAAGAAGGAGATAAAGAATAATGGTAAGCATTTCAGGCAGTAAAAAACTCAAACGTCAAATGGCCCCTCAATTCTGGGGAATTACTAGAAAAAACAAGAGATTTGTAATCACAGTAAAACCAGGACCACACAAAAAGAACCATGCTGTTCCAACTGCAGTATTACTTAGAGATATGTTGAGTATCGTAACAAGTCTTAGAGAAGCAAAAGCTGCAATTTATTCAGGAAGAGTAAAGATTGACGGAGTTATTAGAAAATCACTTCATCATGCAATTGGATTAATGGATGTAATAGAATTAGAAGATGTTTCAGACATATATCGTCTGGTACCAACTGAAGACAAATTACTAAAACCAATTAAAATTAACGAATCAGAAAAATCTAAAAAACTTGTAAGAGTTACAAGCAAAACAACAATCAACAAAGGAAAACTACAAATCGGATTCCATGATGGACGTTCAGTAATTTCTGATACCAAAGTAAGTGTAGGAGATTCTTGTTTAATACAAATTCCAGATCAAAAAATTCTTGAAGTAATAAAATTAGAAACAGGATGCCAGGGTTTAGTAACACGTGGAAACAATGCAGGACAAATCGGTAAAATCGAAACTATTGAAGAAGGAACATTCATTCTTCCAAAAAGAGTTATTCTTGCATTAGGAGAAAGAAAAATCGAAATCCCTGCAGACATCATCATGCCAATTGGAAAAGAGGAGCCAATAATTCAATTAAAGTGATAATATGTCTCAAGTAACAGAATCCCCAATGAAAAAAATCTCTTTAGAGAAAGTTGTATTAAACATGGGTCTAGGTAAATCTGGTGATGTAATCAACACTGCACAAAAAGCACTAGAACAAATTTCTGGAAAGAAACCAAATACACGTTTAGCAAAAGCAGCATACAGAGATTGGGGAGTTAGAAAAGGAGAGCCAATAGGTGTTGCAGTAACAATCCGTGGAGATGATGCAGTTGCATTACTAAAAAGACTACTAGAAGCTAAAGGTAATACAGTAAATGGAAGATCATTTGATAACTTTGGCAATTTTTCATTTGGAATTAATGAACACATCGACATTCCAGGTGTAAAATATGATCCACAGATAGGAATTTTGGGTCTTGGAATTTCAATAACACTAACTAGACCAGGATATGGAATTAGAACAAGAAGTAAACACAAAGCAAGTGTTGGAAAATCCCACATTATTAAAAATCAAGAAGCAAAGGACTATCTAACAAAAGAATTTGGAGTGACTGTTACATAATGGCAAAAGATAGATCCTACGAAGCAACAGGTAGAAAGAAACATGACTTTGGTAGAGGTTCAAGATGGTGTAAAAGATGTGGAGATTATACCGCAGTTATTCAAAAATATGATTTAATGCTATGCAGACGATGCTTCAGAGAAGTAGCAACATCTTTAGGGTTCAGGAAAAACAAGTGAGATAACATGCCAGCAACTAACATCTTAGCAAATCTATTTGTCACACTTTACAATAATGAGACAAGAAGAAAATCAGATTGTGTAATTCTTCCTACATCAAAATTAGGAATCGAAGTTCTAAAGACACTTCAAAAAGATGGATACATTGGAGAATTTGAACACATTGACGACAAAAGAGGAGGTAAATTCAAAATCAAACTATTAGCAAAAATAAACAAATGTGGAGCAATATCCCCAAGATTCAAAGTGAAAAATGATGAATACAATAGTTGGGAGCAACAATATTTGCCTGCATATGACAGAGGAATGCTTCTTGTTACAACAAACCAAGGGGTAATGTCTCACCACGAAGCATCACAGAAAGGAATTGGAGGATTTTTGATAGGATATGTCTACTAAACAAATTGAAGAATTCAAAGACCAAGTGGACATTCCTGAGGGAGTCACAGTAACAGTAAACAAACACATGGTAACATTTGTAGGACCATTAGGAAAAACACACAAAAGTTTCAGAAGCATTCCAATTAATGTAGAAGTCAGCGAGGGTAAAATTTTACTTTCTGCAATTAATCAAAAGAAAAAAGATTATGCAATTTTACATACAGCAAGATCAATTATTAGAAATATCTGTGAGGGTCTAGTTACAGGATATACAATTAAAATGAAAATCGTATTTTCTCACTTTCCAATTACAGTTAAAGTTGAAGGAAAAAATGTCTTAATTGAAAACTTCCAAGGTGAGCGTGCACCAAGAATTACACATATTGTAGGAAATACCAAAGTAATTCCTAAAGGAGAAGATGTTATTCTTACAGGAGAAGTTTGGACAGATATCACTCAAACTGCAGCAAACATTGAACTAAAATCTAAAGTAAAGAACAAAGATCATAGAGTTTTCCTTGATGGTATCTATGCATTTGAAAAGAAAAAAGGCATAGACAAATAAAATTCAAAGTTAACACATGACTCTAGATCCTGAATTTTCAAAACAAACTACAGATTTAATCCAACAAACACTAGAATTATACAAAACAGCAGGCGCATCTCCAAGAATTGGAGAAACTTGGGATTGTGGCAATATTGGAGACTTTTTGTGTGGTTTTTTTGTAGGAGAAATGGTAGGTTCAGCACTTAGTGCATTTCAAATCGTACATCAAAGAGAACCAACAGCTGATGAGCATTTAGAAATAATTGAGCTAGTTGAAAGCCATGCAAAAGAAATCAAAGAATTTTTTGCAAAATTTAACTAAACATTTTCAAATTCTCGTACATATTGCATAGTCGCAAAGATTAAATCACTTTTGCCAAAGTCTTAACTTGTGCCTCCCTAGCTCAGCGTGGTAGAGCAACCGGCTGTTAACCGGTTGGTCACCAGTTCAAGTCTGGTGGGAGGCGCTCTTATTTCTAAACTCGAGTTTTGAAACATTATATTTCTGCACTTGTAGTATAATCAGGATACAAGATTAATTATATTTCTAAATTCGAATTTAGAAACATTGATCGGTTGTTAGTATTTGGTTTACACTATTAGACAATATAGATCTAATAGATGATCGCACATTAAGAATAATGCAGGAGGTTTACATTGGTCAGAACTAGAAGGGCCAACAGATATTGTGTTGATTGTGGAGCAAGATTGGTATATTATCCAAGATTATCAAATCCAAAAGCGCCAAATGAACACAGAGTACTAGTTTATGCATGCCCTGATTGCACTGATGACTTTGAAAAACCAAAAATGTTTTCAATTAGACGCAATCAAGTTGAAGATCCTTTAGAAACAGTAGAAATAGAGATTACACAATTGCAGAAAAAGGCAATTATTGCAAAATAAAGGCGAAAAATATGTCATATCCAGAAAAACAAAGAAGTAATGCATGGTTTTTGCTACCGATTTTCTTTGGAATAATTGGGGGAATAATTGCATTTTTTATTCTAAGAAATGATGATCCACGTAAAGCTAGAAACTGCTTGTATCTAGGATTAGCCTTTATGATTTTTGGAATTTTACTGAATGTTTTCATTGCAGCATCTATTCCAGGTTTAGATTCAGGTTTTAACGTAAACATCTAACAAAGATTTGCTTGTTTTACAAGTGAAGATAAACAATATTTCTAAACTCGAATTTAGAAACATACAAAAATTAGCATGGCAATTATCTTGATTTAGAATCATATAGAACTAGTTTGAGATATTTTCTATGGATACATCTAGAATGAGAGACAATGTTGAAAGATGGGTAATTCATGAAGGTCTTTCTTTTGAAGAAGTAAAGAATTCTGAAAATAATTTTCAAATTCTAGTAAAACATGCAGGAAGATCAGGCATACCAGTAGATGTTTTTGAACCAAAAGGACAACCAGGAATTCTGGTTGTTGGGGCAAAAGTAGTAATGAAAAATAATCAGATTGCAAGATATTTGGGATTTAGTCCAGAAGAAAAAGAAAAATTTGAGAAAAAAGTGTCAGATTATTGTTACTCTATACAGGTAATCAATAAATTCATCACAGAAGATGGAAAACAAAAAGTTGGAGTATATGTTGTCCTAGATGATAAAGAGAACATCAATCAACAGACGATGCTTGAAGCTATAGATATCGTATCTGAAAAATATGATAAAACAGCAAGATTTCTGTTGAAAACATTTTAAGAAATAGACGATTTATCAGTCCTACGCGGGCCTTTTATCATAAATTCACCATAATACAGTATGAAAACAACAATTTTTACAAGAAAAACAAAACAAAACCATACTTCAAAAGCAAATTTTTTAGAAAACCAGGTTTTGAAATTCAAGGCTTCAAAAAATAAAGTGTTTATTTTGACAGCAATTGCAACGGTAATGGTGTTTGTAAAATGAACATCTTCAACGTGTTATTCAGACATACAGCAAAGAGCTATGAGGTGACAGTTAACATCAATGTCAGTAGGCTCAAACTAGAAAACACCACACCAAGATGGGAGGCAATTAAAAATTGAATTTACTCAAAATGATTGGGGAAGTTCTAGACACCTATGAAAATACGGAAGGTAAACCCCCATGAGTAATTTTTTCAAAGTAATGGGAATTGCATTTGCAGTGCATTTCATAGTGAAAACAGTTCAAAAAGAATTGAAGCAATTTGAAGCATAAATTGCAAGCAATGTCTCTTTAGGGGCAACCCCCTATTTCATTAATTCAATACATCATATCACATCATATCACATCATATCACATCAAAAATGAGAGGTTCGAATACACCCTTATTCTAAAGAAACCCCAGTTTTGTGTAAATTTTTCTTCAAAAACCCCCCTTATTTGGCAACAAATGTGTGTTCAAATGGACAAGCAACCAGTAAAATCAAAATGTGCACAAAATAATACATGAAAAATTTAGTTCTGCAGATCAATGAAACTGCAATAAACAAATCATTTGAATCCACAAACAACGTATTTGATCAATTCAGATTGTTTACATCAAGTGTTTTTTCCCAAGTTTTGGAAGGAATTACCATGATGTCAGAAAACTTTCTAAAATAACTAATTTTACAAAATTAAGCCTAGGCGTTAAACCCCCCCTGAAAATTAGCATGTTTAGGCATAATGTGAAATTTTCAAAATCAGGCGTTTTGATGGGGGGTTGAACACTTGTGCCTAGATACAATATGCAACCCTAATTCCACCAAGCTCTCCCAGCTAAAGGGGTATGATCTTTTAGAGTCGTGCGTAAAAGCTAAACCCCTCAAAAATAATAAAAAAATAAAGAAAAAATATAGATCTATAGCACTGGTTGTACTTGAAGTGCTAATGGTGTGATACCATCACATGCAACTACTCCCGGAACAATATAGAATCCAGAAGCTTCTCCAGAAATAGCACCATCAATTTTAGATGTAGGTACTTTAACTGACATATCGCCATCAACTACAGCAATTCCTGCAGTAGTAACAGCAGTAACTCCAGTAATACAGAAATTGTCATCTGCATTTACCAAATGTGCATGCCATGAATCAGGATTTTGTCTAGAATCCCTTACATCATTTACATTGTCTGGATCTTCACTATCAAATGCATTATGGG
>DATHYS010000100.1:0-4858 GCA_035458995.1 Candidatus Nitrosopumilus sp. | reverse complement strand
TATTGATTTCTCCAAATTACCACCATAGGAAAGTTTGATTGTATAGTATCCATTTTCAGGCCATGTAGGGCCACCGGCATTAATTGTTTTTGTAAAAGAACCATCATTGTTTGGAATAATACTATCAACATGTGCTAATCCAGAACCGCCAGGAGTGATAATTTGGAGGATTATAGAAAAAAGGTCAGGATTATTATCGACATTTCCAGAAATAATTATCGAGTCATCAGTGTTGTACAATGTTTTATCAGTAGTGAAATCATTAATGCTTGCAAAAGAAACAACAAAAAATGAAGGGGACATAAACAATAATAGAATAAAAATGAAATAGTGATTCATAATTAAAGACAAGTTTTCAAGATATTATTAAAGAATTCACGAGATGGTCTAGTTTACGTCAGTAAATATCTCTACAACCTTTTTAGCCAAATTTTCAATATTGGCAGTAGGTTCTGCAGAAATTAACAATAGTATTTGCGTGATCGGAAATGGAAAACTGACTAAAACTGCTTTGTCACGTCTAGCGGCTAGGTAGTTAATAGGACCTAAACTTTCATCATATTCTTTTCGTATTGAAGCCTTTGAAACAAATTCTAAGAATGATTGTAATCGAGTCTCATCACCCTCATGAGGTACAAGTCCTTCTTTGAAGCCACCAGCGATTAACTGGCCATCCTTATCAACAATTCCTGCAAATCTAATCTCAGATTCAGACAATAATTGGCTACATTTTTCACCATATAATTTCAATCCAGCATCAGACATTACTTTCAATTAAGATATCAAAAATAAAAACCTAGTCAATTATAGACAGAAGATATGGAATGGATTATTCAAATACAATTCCAGATTGGTCACCATGTTTAAGAAATTTTTACATGGAATTAATAAGTAAAACCAGAAGCATAAGATTATTGAAAATATTAGGTATCGGAATTATAGCAATTGTGTTAATTTCAAGTTTCAGTCTTCAAAATATCTATGGCCATGATCCTGGTTTTGAAGTTAGGACTGCAGAAGATATTTTAAAATTCTGTGAGTTTTATTATGAAGAATATGAACTTCTAGGAATAGATAGTTTAACTCAGCAACATCCAAGTTTTCCAAACCTTAGGGCATGTGTAATTTTGTACAACCATGTTGGGTGGAATAGCACACATCAAGCCAGAGATCTTGTATTGATTGCAGAAATTGAAAAGTATCTTGGAGATTCAAGTTACATCAAAGAAAGACATTTGGAGTATTCAACCATAATGCCAAACTGGATAAAAAAAGAAGCTCAGTTATGGTCATATGGTCAAATTAGCAATACAGACTTTGCTTACGGAATCAGAACAATGATTGATGCAGGAATTATTTTTTCAGAAAATAGAGACAGAGAATGCAATCCAAACAAGTTATGTTTTGAAGAAAAAGATTTTATGAAATACACAGATATTGACAAATTCAAAAATGCAATCACTATCAAGCATGAAGTATTTTCAATAGAAGAGGATCAAATAATTTTGAAAATAGACGAGGCATCAAAAGAGGAAATAATTACAAAACAGATGAATTTGAATAGTCAAGGATTAATTGAATCAGAAGAATGCTGTAAATTTTATGATTTTCTAATTCCAACACCACTTGTGTTGGGAGATATGATATCAAAAGAAATGATAATTTTGAGTGATACTACATATGAAATAGATAATCAAAGCAGGCCATCATGGGTTGCAAGTGATTCAACTAGTCAGAATGTAAAAATTATCGACAAAGAAACAGGGCTTGTTTTTTCATATGAAAATCATGAAACAGAAGTTTTGAGTGTGGGCAATTACATAACAATTACAGATACTAATTTCTTTGATACAAAAATTAGCGATGAGTTATTTGAAGCAGAGATACCAGAGTGGTGGAAGTATACGACAAGATGGTTAATGGAAGAAAAAATTTCTGAATCAGAATACATTGATGGTTTAGAGGCATTAATTTCTCAAAATCTACTAAAAGTTTGAGTTACAAATTACATTTTAACAGAACATAATCAATTATTTTAGTTTCAGATGCTTTTTTCATTTTTTGGATGGATTTGAATAAAATGGTTTCAACATATGAAGGATAATTTTTTAAAATTGCATCTCTTAATTTTTCTCTATTTTCTAAATAATAATTTGCAAGAGGCTCATAGACATTTGAACCAATTAACTTTTCTTCAGATATTGAAAATCCATTAGACAAAATCAAATTTTTCAGGTAATCTACATTGTAATGCTCAGATGACCATGTAAATTTCAACAATCCCAAGTCTCTAAAGGAAGATTGTTTAGATGTCACAGGGACAGCCAAAACAAATAATCCAGAGGGTTTCAGTATTCGTTTAGATTCTAAAACAAAATCCTGTAGAGGTTTAAAATGCTGTGCAGATTCTAATGCCAAAACACGATCTGTTGAATTATTTTTGAAAGGTAATTTTGTAGAAGTTGAATTTAGAAATTCAATGTTTTTTTCAGAACCTGTAAAATTCAATTGTTTGAAATTAATATTTACATCATACAATTTCAGATCATCATATGTGTCTCTCCAAAGCTTAGATGGCGCAGACAAGCCACTGCCTACATCAACGACATTCATTCCAGAATTTAATTCTGCCATATTTGCAAAAACTTGACAAAGATTTTTTTGGGCAGAAATTGGATCGGGGTGATTTTGAGACCACAATCCAAAATTAAGCATAGAGCCACCAGTGGCCAATTGCATTACAGGAGACAGAGAAGTGTATAGATTGACTACATCTTTTTCATTTCTACGAAATGTCCAAAAAAATAGATCTAGAGGATTTATCGATATCAAAAATAATTCTAAATTATTTTAGAGATATGACTATTAATTTCTAAGGTAATCCTTCTGAATCCTCAACACAGTGTTTATGAACCCAATTTTCATCTTTATTTTTTGCAATCTCTTTTCCAGGTTGTATTTTATCCCCACAAGAGGTGCATGATGTTGCAAACTTTGCTTTCATGAATAATCTTCATCAATTAGAAATAAATCAACTGTGTTGCAACTAGTGTTAGCTAATGATTAACATGTTTTATTAATTTGAAATATACAATCATCTTATGAGTGAGGATGGATCAGAATCAAAAATCATACTTGCAAAATGGACTGATCGATTTTTTGCATGGCTAATTGACTTCATCATAATTTCAAGTATATCCACATTGATTATTTTTTTATCATTTGGATCTATCTATTATGAATTTGAGGAAGATGGATTATGGGCTGAAAATACACAATACATCCCAGCCAGTATCATGTTTTTTGTGTATTGGGTAATTTTAGAATACAAAACAGGTCAGACCATTGGGAAAAAAATAATGAATTTGAAAGTTTCAGACATTAAAGGTGGAAAACCAAAACTAGTGGGAATTTTGCTAAGTTGTTTTGGTAAATCATTTCTACTGCCAATTGATGTGATTTTAGGATGGATACTAACAAATGAAAAGAGGCAAAGGATTTTCAACAAATTAGGCGATACTATAACTGTGAAAATCAAAGATTATCCAGAAACCTCAGATATGAAATATGTAAAAGATTGAATTTTGTCATATTTTGTTGAATAATTACTTTGAAGAATTAAGCAACAGATCTATTAGCAACATTCGATCATTTGGTTTGATGTCTGAGAACCAAAAAGAATGGTGGGTAGGATTACCAAAAGAACTTGAAAAAGATATAGAATTAGAAGACTAGTAATCAGATTCCACTAAAAAGGCAGAGTAACGGTAAATGTAGTAGGTTTGTTACTAACAGAAATAGAGCCGCCATGCTGCTCAACTATACTTTTACAAATTAACAATCCCAAACCAGTACCTGTTGATTTGGTTGTATACATTGGCTCAAAGATCTTTTCTAGATTTTTCTCAGGTATACCAGGACCAGAATCAGAAACTTTTATGGTCAAGAAATCAGAATCAGAAGAAATAGAAATATCAACTTCACCATGTCCATCTACTGCATGAACGGCATTATTGATCAGATTAGATAAGACACCCTCCATTTTTCGAGCATCACATTTGATTTTTACATTTTCTTCAGGTAAATTAACAGTAACACCATAAGAATATTTTACATGATTCATTGCCAATTTCAAAATACTCAAAATGGAACTAGATTTCTTTTTGATTTCAGTAGTTCTAGCGAAATCTAAAACATCTTCAATAATTCTATCCATATCAAAAATGGAATTCTGCATTCTTAGCCATTTTTCTTTATCTTTAGAGTCAAGTTTTGCCAAAATTTCAGGAGTTAGCATCTCAGCATAAGTGTGCATAATTGTTAATGGGTTTTTCAAATCATGTGCAATTCTACTTGCCATGGTACCAATTGTTGCCAATCTTTCAGATTTTACTAGTTCAGTGGTTTTCTTTTCTACTTCAGAAACTAAATCTTCATTTTGCTTAGTAAGTTTTTTTTGCATTACCAAAAGACGTTCTTCAAGTTCCTTTTCTTTTGATTTGTTTTGGGCCAATATTCTATTTTCACCTTCATCGAATATAATACAAGCAGTTGTATGTATTTTTCAATAACATGGTAAATAGTCGTGTATAGTTTTCACTAGGTGGATTTCAAATTATTCAAAACCCCAGCTTACGCTAGAGGTTAATTGTCAAATTAAAAATGCATAGCTTTCGCTATGTATGATTAAAAATGAAATCATCGTACAAGTCGTGTATATTATGTAATCCACTTGATGATATGAAATATGATCATCGCGCATAGTCTCTATGTAAGTGGCTGAACCGATGTGTTGGTCTATTAGTAAAGGCTGGCTCACCACTCGCCGAAGCTTGTGATCTACACCACCTTCCTATCA
>DATHYS010000099.1:0-21614 GCA_035458995.1 Candidatus Nitrosopumilus sp. | reverse complement strand
AAGTTGTATTATCTAGGAAATTTGCATTTGATACAGATGGAGACAATCTGACATTATACAAGACACTAAGAAAATTAAATCCATCACCATACATGTACCATCTAAAACAAGATACTAAAACAATCATCGGCGCATCACCGGAAATGTTAGTAAGGATTACAGATGACAAAGTAGAAACATTTCCAATTGCAGGGACCAGAAAAATTACAGATGATGAGGATAAGAACAGGGCATTATCAGAGGAATTAATTCACGATGAAAAAGAATTAGCAGAACATACCATGCTAGTAGATTTGGGCAGAAATGACATTGGCAGAGTCTGTAAATATGGAACAGTCCATCCAGAGTCACTAATGGAGATAAAGAGATTCAGTCATGTGCAGCATATTGTTAGTCATGTAGTGGGCAATCTAGCACCTGAAAACGACATGTTTGATGCGTTTCAAGCAGTATTTCCAGCAGGAACAGTGTCAGGAGCACCAAAAGTTAGAGCCATGGAGATAATTGACGAATTGGAAACTGAAGCCAGAGGACCATATGCTGGTGCAGTAGGATATTTTTCATATAACGGATGTTGTGATTTTGCAATTGCAATTAGAAGCATATTCATTGAAAACAACAAGGGCTTTGTCCAATCAGGTGCAGGTATAGTTTCAGACTCTATTGCAGAAAACGAATTCAAAGAAACAGAACACAAAGCAGGAGCTATGCTTCAAGCATTAAAGGAGGCATCAAAATGAAATTTTTAATCATAGACAATTATGACTCATTTGTATACAACATTGCCCAGTATCTTGGTGAACTAGGAGTAGAGTGTGATGTGATAAGAAATGACAAAATCACTTTACCTCAAATTAAAGAAAGAAATTACGATGCAATAATTATCTCCCCAGGTCCCGGGACCCCTGAAGATAAAAAATATTTTGGAGTATGTTCAGATGTTATCAAAGACATGGGACCAAATACTCCAATTTTAGGAGTGTGTCTTGGGCACCAAGGAATCATTGATGCATTTGGAGGTAAAGTAACTAATGCAGGATGTGTAAGACATGGGAAAACCAGTCCTGTAGATCATACAAATTCAAAATTATTTACAGATGTAAAAAATCCATTTAAAGCAACAAGATATCACAGTTTGGTTGGAGATAAAACAATAATTCCAGAAGTCTTAGAAGTTACAGCAACTGCAGCAGATGATGGAGAAGTCATGGCAATTCAACACAAAGAATATCTCATTCAAGGAGTGCAATTCCATCCAGAATCAATAATGACAGAAGATGGTAAAAAAATTCTAGGGAATTTCATCAAACAGGTAAGGGAGAGAAAGAATTGATTTCAGATTTAATTACAAAATTACAAGAAAAAACTGACCTGACATATGATGAGATGAATCAGGTAATGACAGACGTACTATCAGGAAAAACTGATGACATACAAAATGCCAATTTTCTATCAAATTTAGCAGATAAAGGAGAAACTGATGATGAGCTATTAGGAATGCTTGACAAAATGCAAGAATTCTCACTCAAAGTTGAGCCTAAAAATCAAGAAACCATAATTGACATGTGCGGTACAGGGGGCGATAAACTGCAAACATTCAACATCTCCACTACTGCATCATTTGTTGTAGCAGCAGCTGGTGGAACAGTGGCAAAGCATGGCAATCGCTCCAGTTCAGGAGTTTCTGGAAGTGCAGATATTTTTGAATATTTTGGATATGATTTGAATTTAGAACCTCCAAAAATTGCAGATATTTTAGAAAAACACAACATCTGCTTTATGTTTGCACAAAAATTTCATCCTGCAATGAGACATGTATCAGCAGCTAGAAAACAACTGGGAAAAAGAACAGCATTCAATTTACTAGGACCACTATCAAATCCTGCAGGAGTAAAAAATCAACTAGTGGGAGTATTCTCTATTGAATATCTAGACAGATTGCCATTAATTCTAAAAAGAAAAGGTGCAGAGAACATCATGACGGTAAGATCAGATGATGGAATGGATGAGTTTTCTACTAGTGCAACAAACAGAGTATGTGTATTAAAAAATGACAAAGTGTTGATGAATGCAATTGATCCTGAAGTGGTTGGATTACACAAATCATCCCTTCAAGACATTCAAATCAAAACAAAAGAGGATGCGATAAAGTCATTTGTGGGAGTTTTAAACAATACGGCAAACCAAGCAATGATTGAAACTACAGCATTAAATGCAGCAGGAGGATTAATCGTTGCAAATATTTCCAAAAACTTTGAAGAAGCAGTAGAACTGGCATTAAACACAATAAAAAGTGGGAAAGCATTTTCATTATTAGAGAAATTTGTTCAAGATACAGGGGATATTTCAAAATTAAAGGAGATTAATGATGGCTGAAAACATTCTACGTAAACTAGTAAACAACTCCCAGATGGCAATTGATGACGGAGTCTATGAGATAGAGGCTAATTTAGAAAAATCAAACAAGGACTTTATCCACATTATTGAAACAAATCCACATGCAACATTACTAACTGAAGTAAAATTTGCCTCACCATCTTTAGGAAAGATTAGAACATTGACTGATCCCGTAAGTATAGCAAATCAAATGATTGCAGGAGGCTCAAAAGCACTCTCAGTATTGACTCAACCACACCTATTTCATGGCTCACCAGAGTATTTCATGAAAGTAAGAGAAGCAGTAGATGTGCCGATGCTCATGAAAGATATTATGATTGATAAGATCCAAATTGATGCAGCAAAGAAAATTGGTGCAGATTTCATGTTAGTTATTCAATCACTTTATGATCAAAGATTCCTCTCAGAAATTGACGAATTTATCGACTATGGTCATAAACAAGGATTGAAAATTTTACTTGAAGTCCATACAAAACAAGAACTCAAAAATGCATTAAACACAAAAGCAGACTTGATTGGCATTAACAACAGGAACTTGGATACATTAGAAATTGATCTTAAAACTACTGAAACCATTCTATCAGGAGAAGAAAAATCAAGACCAATTCTATCTGAAAGTGGCATAAACACCCCAGAAGATATTCAATATCTAAAAAAGTGCGGAGCTGATGCATTTCTAATAGGATCAAGCATAATGAAAAGTGATAACATTGAAGAACAAGTAAAGAAATTGGTGAATGCATATTGAAATATCCTAAAAACGGTCGATTCGGAGAATTTGGTGGAAAGTACATTCCAGAGACACTTGTTCCAGCAATTGAAGAACTAGAAGAAAATTATCTTAAATTCAAAAATGATAAAAAATTCAAAAAAGAGTTAGATTACTATCTCAAAGTCTATGCCGGAAGACCTACACCCCTATACTATGCAAAAAATCTATCTGAGAAAATTGGAGGGGCCAAAATCTATCTTAAAAGAGAAGACTTGCTTCACGGAGGAGCACACAAAATTAACAATACACTAGGTCAAGCATTACTTGCAAAAAAAATGAATAAAAAAAGAATCATTGCAGAAACAGGAGCTGGTCAACATGGAGTTGCAACTGCAATGGCATGTGCAGCATTGGGAATGAAAGCCGAAGTATACATGGGATATAGAGATACAATTAGACAAAAACAAAATGTTTTCAGAATGAATATGCTAGGATGTGAAGTGCATCCAGTAAAATCAGGCTCCAAAACTCTCAAAGATGCAATTAATGAGGCAATTCGTGACTGGATTACAAATGTGGAAAACACATACTATTTGCTAGGATCTGCAGTTGGCCCACATCCATACCCTGTAATGGTCAGAGATTTTCAAAGTGTGATTGGAAACGAGATAAAATCACAGATGAAAAAAATTAACAATAAAACACCAGATACTGTAATTGCATGTGTTGGGGGAGGCTCCAATGCAATTGGTACATTTTATCCACTAGTTGATACAAATTCTGAAATTATCGGAGTAGAAGCTGCAGGTCACGGATTAAAATCAAAGAAACATTCTGCAACATTGTCTGCAGGTTCTAAAGGGGTTCTACATGGGATGATGACATATTTGTTACAAGATAAAGAAGGACAAGTTACCGAGACTCACAGTATTTCAGCAGGATTAGATTATCCAGGTGTGGGTCCTGAACATTCTTACTATAAAGACACTAAACGCGTAAAATATCATGCAGCAACTGACGCAGAAGTTATTGATGCATTTCTAATGTTAACAAGAACAGAAGGAATCATTCCAGCATTGGAATCATCTCATGCTATTGCAGAAGCTATGAAGGTTGCAAAAAAGAGTAAAAAATCTGAATCAATTGTAGTTACTCTTTCAGGAAGAGGAGACAAAGACATCGAAGAAGTGCAAAATTATTTGAATAAACATGTCAAGAATTAAAGAAAAATTTGCAGATTTGGAGGCTAAAAACCAAAAAGCACTGATATCATATATCATGGCAGGCTTTCCAAACGAGAAAGCAACAATGTCAACTGTCAGAGGATTGGTCAAAGGGGGAGTAGACATAATCGAATTAGGGTTTCCATTCTCAGATCCTCTAGCTGATGGACCTGTAATTCAAAATGCAAGCACGATATCCTTAGAAAAAGGCACAAAGATTACAAAGTTTTTCAACCTTGTAAAAAAAATAAGAAAAGAAACAGACATCCCTCTTATCTTAATGACATACACCAATATTCTATATCATAGAGGATATTCAAAATTCATTGCAGATGCAAAGAAAGCAGGAATAGACGGTTTCATTCTACCAGATATGTCAGTTGAAGAATCAAAAGAATACTTGCAAGCTGCAAAAAATAATGCAGATACAATATTTTTGATTTCTCCAAATACTAGCAAGACAAGAATTCAAAAAATATCCAAGGCATCATCAGGATTTTTGTATCTAGTTGCAGTCTTTGGAACAACAGGTGTAAAAACTGGAATCAAAAAATACACAATTGATGCAATCAAAGAAGTCAAAAAACAAACCAAAGGAAAAATTCCAATAGGAGTAGGATTTGGGGTTTCAACTCCAGATGATGTAAAAAAATACATCAATGCAGGAGCTGATGCAGTAATTGTAGGTAGTGCATTTTTGAAATTGATAGAGAAAACATCTCAGAATCAACTTGAGCCAAAAATTACATCATTTACAAAAAGTCTCAAAAAACAAACAATTCTCTAAAGAAAATATCGTCAAAGTTGGCGGTCAAGTATGCAAACTTTCATGGAGGGGAACTCGATTTCAGTTATGGCCGCCAAACTAGAGGTTCTCATATGGTAATACATAAGGAAAAATAAAAAAACAATGTTGGAAATCTCTAAAATTCATTTAGAAACTGAGAAATTAATTCACAAGTGTACAGATCGACAAAACATACAAAAACCAGATATTCGTTAGTTTAATGTGCAGACGAAGTTTATTTTTGTCACAGGTGGTGTGATGTCTGGCCTTGGAAAAGGTGTAACAACTTCCTCGATTGCAAAATTATTACAGTTAGCAGATCAAAAAGTATCATGTATCAAAATTGACCCATATCTTAACTATGATGCAGGGACTATGAATCCAGTAGCCCATGGTGAAGTCTTTGTCACAGATGACGGAGGAGAATGTGATATGGATATTGGAAACTATGAGAGATTTCTAAATCAAAATATTCCTAAAAGCCACAATATTACGACAGCACAAGTTTACTCATCAGTCATAGAAGCAGAACGAAAAGGAGAGTACTTAGGGGCATGTGTGCAAATCATTCCCCACATTACAGATGAAATTAAAAACAGAATTACAAAAATTGCTGAAGATGAAAAATTAGACTTTTTGATTGTTGAATGTGGTGGAACAGTGGGAGATATTGAATCACTGCCATTCTTAGAAGCACTAAGACAGATGAGAGTAGAAGAAGGACCAGAAAACGTAATTTTTGTACATGTGACATTAGCACCATCTTTAGATGTAGTAGGAGAGCAAAAAACAAAACCTACTCAACACAGTGTTCAAGAGTTGAGAAGAATTGGTATTCAGCCAGACTTTTTGGCAGTCAGATGTACTTTACCATTAGAAGAAAAGACAAAGAAAAAGATTGCAATGTTTACAAATGTAACAACAAATGATGTACTATCGTGTCACGATGCAAAATCAATTTTTGAAGTTCCACAAATGTTGTACGACCAAGGAATAATGGATGCAATATTTAGGAAATTTGGAAAAGTTGGAATGGTTAATGCTTCATCAAACTGGGACAAATGGAATAAAATTGCAGAGAATATGGTCAATCATGAAAATGACAAAGTCAAGATTGCAATGGTTGGAAAATATGTTACTTTAACAGATAGTTATGTAAGCGTAAATCACGCACTAAAACATGCCGGGGCTGCAATTGGAAAATCAATTGATATTGATTGGATTGATTCAGAATCAATCTCAGATTATTCAATTTTATCAAATTATGATGGAATTCTAGTGCCGGGAGGATTTGGTACCAGAGGATCTGAAGGAATTATTCAAACTGCAAACTATGCAAGAGAGAAGAATATTCCATATCTTGGAATTTGTTTTGGATTCCAACTAGCTGCAATTGCATTTGGAAGAAATGTAATGAAATTAGATGATGCAAACTCTACAGAAATAAAACCAGATACAAAATATCCAATTGTGGATTTGCTACCAGAACAAAAAGATGTTTCAGATATGGGGGGATCACTAAGATTGGGCGCAAATGATGTAATCATCAAAGAAAACACCAATGCAAAGAAGATCTACAATGCTGGAACTATCAGCAAACGTCATAGACACAGATATGAGATTAATCAAGAATATATTCCAGAATTTGAAAAGAATGGCCTAATATTTTCAGCAGATAGTGACAATGGGAAAAGAATGGAGATGTTAGAGATTCCAAGTCATAAATTCTACCTAGGAGTTCAGTTCCACCCAGAGTTTAACAGTAGACCAGGATTCCCTGAAGAATCATTTGCAGCATTTATCAAAGCAGCATCTGAAAAGTAGGCGAATATTAATCAGAATTATTCTATTTTAGATATTTCGTAAATTTTCTGCCTTGCATCACGAATTGAAACTTTCTTTTTGACATATCCTTTCTTGAGTAAATGGCTCAGGGCCAATCTAACAGTTCTGTCTGGAAGCAATGTTTTGTTTGCCAAGTCTTTCTGAGTCAATGCTCCTTCATACTCTAAAGTTTTGAGCAATAATTTTGAGCTTGGAGGCATGCTAAGTAGTTC
Organism: Candidatus Nitrosopumilus sp.; assembly: GCA_035458995.1. Taxonomy (GTDB): domain Archaea; phylum Thermoproteota; class Nitrososphaeria; order Nitrososphaerales; family Nitrosopumilaceae; genus Nitrosopumilus. The sequence goes on along the minus strand of DATHYS010000099.1, from coordinate 14,438 downwards.
TTCAGCAAGATGTACTTTTTTTGCCAGGGCAGAAATTGCTGTTGAATTTTTCTTTAATCGAATAATTTTTGCAGGAGGGAAAAACTGTGTGCATTCCACAGTATTGTTTACCTTGTATCTATCAAGACCATCCAATACTGCTTCACAATGCAATCTTGCAGATATGTCATCAATCTCAATTGAACTATCATTAGATACTATGATTGGTCTTCTTGTCACATCAAGGGAATTAACTGAAATAATCTCAAAGACTGCAGAATCCTGAAACAATACAGGACCACCAGCAGACATGGAATAAGCTGAAGAGCCAATTGGAGTAGATACAATGATTCCATCACTGTTATCGTGCCATACTTCCTCGCCATTTACACGTAAAGTATGCTCCATCAACATTGCACTTCTAGATGAAAACACTGCAACGTCATTTAACACAGGATAAACATTTTTTCCATCAATTTTTACTCCGAGTCTTGGAACTTCCTCAACTGTGTACTTTTGTTTTTTTAGTACATTGACATATGATGAAAATTCTCTAAGATCAATTTGTGCCAAAAACCCACTTGCCTCACCCTCGCTAATACCAAGTATTGGCAAAGTGGAATCAAATGTTCTATGAAAATAGTTTCTAACTCCCTTATCACCACCAAGAACAATAATACAGTCAGGCTGTTTGTTCTTTGATTTGGATATAGGAAAAGAGTCAATATTAGAATCATCTAGGATTTTTTTTACAATCTTTGCAGCATTAGTTGTAGTTCCAGAACCATAGATACCTATTTGCATAGAAGAAACAGTCAATTTGCTTCAATAAAAGAATAATGTATCACAAGTCTCGAAATTTCACTAGATTGTAAAAATACGAGGCATTATTTTCTATAGTTCCTTTTTTAGGGATTTTTTGCAAGCCAATATTTTTAGATTCTAATGCAGCTTGTGCAGCACCTCCTGCAAAACATAGAGCCCATAGGTAGTCTTTCTCCTTTAGCATGGCACAAGTAAATGAAGCGCAGAAAATATCTCCAACACCGGTGGTATCATGAATTTGTCTATTAGGTAATGTAATAGAATAAATTTTATCCTTTACCAACATTGAGACATCTGTTTTGTTTGTAAAAATAACATATTCAATTCCTTTTTTCTGCAAAGCCACCATCATTTCATCAAAAGTTCCATCGACAAGTTGTTCTGCTTCTTCAGGATTTACCTTGATTGCATTTACATCAGATAAATCAAGATTAGTTTTTTCTAAAAAAATATTATTTTCAGAATCCTTTCTTCTAAGAAATCCTTGAGGATCAACGAAGAGAAAATTTGAATCTTTTTTTATTTTTTTAAATGATTCATCAGAGATTTCATGATATATTGGACTAACAATATGTCCGTCTGTATCTGAAGAAGAATATTCTATTGGCTCACATTCATTTTCAAGTTTGAGTGTTCTATCAGAGCCAGTAATAGAGATGGCAAATTTTGTAGTATTTTTTGTAGATTCACAATTTTGGAAATTTATGTTATGTTCAGTTAGATATTGTTTTGGAAAATCAGGACCAAATTTAGAAAACAAATCAACATCAAATTTGAATTGTCTTGCAGTTATTCCACAATAACAAGATGCACCGCCAATTTGCCCATAGTTATTTCCATCAAGGGTTATAGTATCAATTGCGCAATGGGATAAAACGGCTAATTTCATTTCTCTTAATTTTAACCAGTATAGATTTAGTTTTTTGCATTGTTTTTGGATGCACAATCATGACAAAGGATTTCTCCTTTGATTATTTTCAATTCAACTCCAGATCTAAAACAAGAATGACATAATCCACGCATGTGATATCAATGGAAATGAATCGATCTAGGATTAAAACATGAAGAATTTCCACCCAAAATCTAGGCACAAAATGCTAAATTTTATTGAAAATTCTACAAGAATATAAGGAGGCAAATTAGTTCATGTGCATGCCACTTAAGCGTGCAAGTAGAGGTCGTACAAAAGGAGGAAAAGGATCCTCAGGCGTTGTACAATGTACAAACTGTGGACAGACAGTTCCAAAAGACAAGGCAAAAAAAGTCACATCCAAATTAAATTTGGTTGAACATACATTGGCAAAAGAACTACGTGCACAAGGAGCATACATTGCATCACCAACAGTTTTGAAACATTACTGTATTTCATGTGCAATTCACTTCAAGATTCTAAAAATTAGATCAGCAGATAACAGAAGAAAACGCGGTAAACTACGTTAGTATTATTCTTTAATGTTTTTTGCAGTAAATATCATTCTCTGAATTAAAGTAATTCCAGCAATTATTACCACAATAATTACAGCATAATCTATGAATCCTATCATTCCAATTATTGCAATCACCAAAAGTCTTTCAGCCCTTTCACCAATTCCAATTCCCTGAAGTTTGATGTTAATGATATCAGATTTTGCTCTTGCATAACTTACTAGCAAAGACAATGTGATTGCAAGTAAGACAAGATATGGTTCTGCATAACCGCCAATCAAAATTCCTAAAAATATTGCAACTTCGGCAATCTTGTCAAACATTGAATCAAGATACTCACCTTTTTTTGATGTCTTTCCAGTAACTCTTGCAACTTGTCCATCTACCATATCAAAAAAGCCTGAAACAAGTAGCAAAATTCCACCAATGATTAATCCAAATTCAATTCCCATTCCATAAACAACTGCAGACACAAGTGCAAATCCTAGACCCACACAAGTCCAAAAGTTAGCAGACAATCCTGTAGCTGCAAAACCTTTGCCTATTTTTTCAAGAGTAGGACGAAGCGTCTCCCTTAGATTGTTTAACACGAGATACAGCCAAAACACCATCTAATAAAGTGAGTAGGCGAGAAATTAAGGCAAAATAGGGCAAAATTAATCAAATTTTTCAAATTAAAAGAATCATCAGAAATTTTGAATGTATTGAATAGGTCTAATTTTTAGATAAATTGATAGCAATCAAAGTAGAGATGATTTTTGCAGCTAATGATGCGGTCGAACCATTATCATGATATGGATTTAGTTCCACAATATCTACACCGGTAACTTTGGTTTCTTGAAAAGTGTGAATCATATCAAAGAGTTCTCTTGAAGTAATACCTACAGCTTCGGGATTTCCAACACCTGGAGCAAAAGCAGGATCTAAAACATCAAGATCAAAACTGGAATAAAGAGAATCAAATGTAGACACATAATCTTTTAACAGTCCGGGTCCCTTTCCATCTCGAATTTCTTTGTCAGTAATTGTTTTGATTTTGTTTTCAGTGAGAAATTCTAATTCTTCCTTAACAAAAGCTCGTGCACCAACATGGAGAATATTTTCAGAACCTCTTTCCTCAACAATTCTTCTCAAATATGATGCATGGCTTAGTTTGATATCGGCAAACTCATCTCTCAAATCATAATGTGCATCAAAAACAACATATCCAGTTTCTTTTGGAAAACTAGTGTACGTTCCATATGTTATGGAATGCTCTCCACCCAAAATGAATAACTGCCTTTGTTTTGAGACAAGTTCACCAGTAATTTTCTTTACCATATCAATCATTTCAGATGCAACAACAGTATGACGAGTATTTCCCAAATCTTCAATGTTTACAGTTTCTAAATCAATTCCCAGTTCAGGATGAAAAATTTCTATGTTGTTAAAAGAATCTCGTATAGAATCAGGACCAAATCTACATCCAGGTTTGTAAGAATGAGTTGCATCAAAAGGAATCCCAAATATTGTTGCAACAGGTTCAGAATCATCATCTGAGGCAGTAATTAACGGATTTTTGTTCATGTATAAATCAAGAAAACTCATTTTTTACACCATCAGATTTGGTCTCTTTGAGAGATATTTTGGCAAGTTCAAACCACTGAAAGGCTTTCCTTTGGTTTGTTCGTTTATTTCATTAATGAAATCATCAAATGATATTTCCCTTACTTCCCCTGTTTGTCTATCACGAATGCTAAGGTTTTGCGAATTTGCTTCTTTTTCACCAATTACCAAAATGTATCTAATCCATTCTTTTTCAGCTTCTCTAATTCTTTTTCCAATACTTTCATTTCTATCATCAATGTCAACACGAACATTATTTGCAGAAATTTTATCAGACAAAGTTTGGGAAAATTCAGAAAATTCTTCTTTGAGAGGAATGATTCTAACTTGTGTAGGGGCCAACCATAAAGGGAATTGAGGTTTTCGTCCTTCATAGGAATCTTTAGCTGCTTTTTCTAATAGTGCATAAATGATTCTCTCAATTGCGCCGCTAGGGGAATTATGTAAAATGATTGGATGTTGTTTTACATTATTTTCATCAACAAAGTCAATACCATATCTACTTCCATTTTCTACATCAATTTGGTCTGTTGATAAAGCTGATGCCTTTCCAAGTCCATCAACAAAATTAAACTCCCATTTTAAAACAAAATAAAAGAATTTTTCTTTCCACATTTCAACTAGTACGGGTCGACCATGTCTCTTTACTAATTCTTCAATTGCAGATTTATTTTCATTGTAAAAGTCTTCAGTAAATCTAATTGCCATTTCGTAATCAGTCTCCTCAATTCCAAGTTCTCTAAGAACACTTTGAGAAAGATCAAAACGAACCTTAAGTTCATCAACTGCTTGCTCCATATCTTTGCAAAAAGCATGGCAGTCAGGCATGGTAAATGCCCTTAGGCGTCTCAAACCGACTAATTCACCAGATTGTTCCCTTCTGAAACTATAACGAGTTAACTCATAGAGTCTGTATGGTAAATTCTTGTATGATAGCTGATATTGATTGGCCATTAAAAATTGACCAAAGCAAGCAGCAAATCTCAAAAAGAGTTTTTTGCCCTCTGAATCAATATTGTACTGTCTAGCAGGAAATCGATTAAAGTAACTAACCATACTAGGATGTTCTGAATCATACATGATTGGTGTTTCAACTTCATAGCCACCATACTCTTTGACTCTGTCAGATACATATCGTTCAATTAATGATTTGATCAAACGACCATTAGGATAGAACCTCATGTTACCAGAATCTGATGCAGGTTCATAGTCAGAGATGCCCATTTTCTTCATCAATGCAACATGTGGAGGAGGTTGATCCACTTTACGGATTTTTGCAGATTCATATTTTGCTAAAATTTCTAATTTTGGATATTTTGAGAAATTAAAATCACCAATGTTAGTCATTGTTCCATCAGGGGAAAGGATTTTCCAATATGAGCGAATTTTAGATTCGCCTTTTAGTGCATCAGAAGTAATTTCTTCATCAGGTTTTGAGTCAGGAGAATCTTTTGTAACAACTTTGGAGCTTTCAGCAAGAGGATGTCCCTTTACTTGGATATTGTACGATTTGGTCCAACCAAATGGGGAATGAGATACTTCAAGTTCTGATGCACCTTCTTCCATCTCTTTTAGCAAACTCATCGCAGTTGAAGGTTTTGCAAGATTGGAGCTAAGATGAGCATATGGATATAACAATAATTTTTTGCATCCTATTTTCTCCATAGATGCCTTAATCTGAGAAATTGCATTTTGTGCTACTGATGAATCATCACCATCTTCAATTGCAACAAATACCACTACAAGCTCTTCTAATCGAGTTGTTTGAGGATTCTCAATATCTTCAGCAGATTTAATCTCCTTTTTTGTAGGAGTGTACTCAATATGATCACAGTGGAGTTGCAGTATACGCATGCTAATACCGTAAAATTTCTGGTATATATGCCTAGAAATAAAGCAATTATTCATGCAAAGCAAAAAGAGTGAAAAAAGACATCAAGAATTGCTAAAAGAAAAGAAAGAACTTGAAGATAACAGGCCTCACAGTATTGATGAAATGAGACGTTGGAAGCATGATATGAGCAAAATTTTGCAAGAATTAGAATTATACAATAAATGAATTACCTAAAAATTCAATTTTAGAATTAAATACAAATGTACTACTATAGAAGAATAATTTCATAATGAACCCATCAGATGTGTTTAAGAAAAGAAACCTCACCAAAGTAAACTTTGATTATGAAGAATTAGTCGGGAGGGACTTTTCAGATACCAATATGAGAGGAGTGAATCTCTCAAATAGAGATATTCATAATGCAGATTTGAGTTGCTCTGATCTTAGTGAATCAGATTTAAGTGGAACAATATTGTTCAACGTCAAATTAAGAGGTGCAGATATGAGAGGAGTGAATCTCTCAAATGCAAAACTTTGGGATGCAGAACTGTATGGTGCAGATTTGAGGAATGCAGACATTACTGGAGCAGATTTGTTTTATGCAGATTTGAGGAATGCAGATTTAGGAGAAGCAAATATGAGAGGAGTGAATCTCAGACATGCAAATCTGACAGGGGCCATATTGACATCAGTTGATTTTACAAATGCAAATTATGATTCACACACTTTGGATACAATTTCAAAGGACATGAAACCAATCATAGAAAGTAAAGGAAATTTGTGGTAAGGAAATTATCTCAATATCATTTTAATTTTTCTTGTAGAGCAATAACTGAACGTAAAATCAAACCAGATATTCCCAGATTAGATGTGAGAAATTTACTTGCTCTCAAAAGTGAATCCTCTCCACGAAATCCTTCATCATAAATCATTTCAACTGAACCTTTGTCGGTCTCAACAAAAGATGTTATCAAAGAGAAAACACCCAATTTTTCATCAATTTGTTCAGAATACAGTCGTAATTCCACTCTTAAAATTTTGAAATCATCTTGAATAAAATTTCCATCTGAAAGTAAAACCTCCACCTCATCAGGAGTTTTATCTACTCTTTTAGGTTCATGTAAATCCACAATATTCATTCTGTATTATTTAGAATGATTCCTAAATAAGTAATAACAACACCCCAGATTCTCATAAGAAAAAAGAACTTAGTCTCGCGTTATTTTATCAAACACACAACTAGCTGTAAGATCACCGGTAACATTTACCATAGTTCTAATCATATCCAAAATTCTATCTACAGAAAGTAGCAATAAAATTCCGACTGGAGGTATGCCAACTGTTATCAGTATTGTAGACAAGACAATTACACCAGCTCCAGGGACTGCAGGAGTGCCAATAGATGCCAAAAGCGAAGTTATGATTATCACCAATATGGATATCATACTTAATTCGATTGCAAAGAGCTGTGCCAAAAAGAAAACAGCAATTACTTGATACAATGCAGTGCCATCCATATTTACAGTAGTTCCAAGTGGAATTACAAATTTTGAAACGCGTGTGTCTATTTTTAGATCCTCTTCTGCAGTCTTTAATGTCACAGGCATTGTTGCCATTGAACTTGCAGTTGAAAAAGCCAAAGTTTGCGGATTACGGAATTTTGAAAATGTAGAAGATATGGATCTTTTTGCTACAAATTTTAAGAATAGTGCATATACTAGCAACATGACTCCAAGACCCAGAATAACGGTTCCCATGTATACCCCCAATCCAACCATTGTTCCTATACCAACTGTGGCAACCATTCCAACAATCAATCCAAAAACTGCAAAAGGTACAATCTTCATAGAAATCAATAGAATGTGTAATGTTATTTTTTGAATTGATTCAAGCACATCCAGCAACGGTTTGACTGATTCTTTTGGAAGGACTGCCATCGATAGCCCTACGATTAGTGCCATTACCAAGATGCTAAACATCTGCCCTTCAAGATATGAAGAAATTGGATTTTTTGGAATAATGTTAGATACTACACTTGGAATATCATCTAATGAAAAGCCCTCTGTGACTTTCAAATCATCTTCAGAAAGATCATGGCTTTCTTGGAGTGCACTAAGATCTAAAATACTTCCTGGCGCTATTATTGATGCAAGTGTTACTGCTACAAGTATTGCAATTTTTGTAGTGATTACAAAATAAGTGCCAATTCCCAACCCTAGAGTTTTTAGTTTGTCTTTTGCCCCTAAATTGGTTATTGCCACAACAATGGATGTGAAAATTAACGGAACAATAATCATCAAAATTACACTCAAAAATATGTTGGCAGGAATTTTCAGATACGAGGATAAAGAATCCAAAGCGTCATCATCCAATCCAACACCCACATCATCTCCTAAAATCAGCCCTACACAAAGTCCTATGATTAAAGACAATACAACTTGAAGCCACAAATTTTTGAAAATGTAATTTTTTAATGTCATTTAATACAATCTTTGATTTTCAGCATCCATCAAAAAGGATTCGATAGCATTATTTACCAAAAAAGAAGTTTTCAAACATGGATCCACACAAATTTCATGGCAAAGATATACCACACATCAAATTAGATCCAAAAATGACCATAGAAGATTTGGTGAATGTTTTTGCAAGTTCAGGCTACAACGGTAGACAGCTTGGAGAAGCAGCAAAACTTTATGCAAAAATGATAGAAGAAGATGCAACAATCTGTCTTACAGTATCAGGGGCAATGACACCAGTAGGGTTTGGTGGAATAATAAAGACATTGATTGAACGAGGCTTTGTAGATTGGATAATTACAACAGGGGCAAATGTATATCATGAAGATCATTTTGCCTGGGGATTGCCAGTAAAGCAAGGAAGTTTTGATGTTGACGATATGAAACTGTATGAAAACGAAATTGTTAGAATAAGAGATGTATATATCAAATTTAGTGAAACATTGCAAGAGCAAGATCAATTAGTTCAAAAAATGTTTGGGGAGGATTTTCCAGACAAACCATTTACTACTGCTGAATTTTGCAATTTGATGGGAAAAATAAGTAAAGAAAAATCAAAACATCCTGAAAAAAGTTTCATAGTTACAGCATATGACTATGACGTTCCAGTGTATATTTCAACAATCAAAGATTCATCATTGGCATTAAATTTAGCAATTCATAGGTTTGAAGGTAAAACATACAATTTAGATTTTGTAAGGGAAATCATCGAACAAGCAGCAATCCTATATGATTCAAAAAAATCAGGTATTTTGGAATTAGGTGGAGGAGTTCCAAAAAATACTGCTCAGCAAACAGGCCCACTTTTAGATCAAATCCTAAAAAGAGACGATGGAGGACAGGATTACATTATTCAGATTACAGACGCACGTCCTGATACTGGAGGATTATCTGGTGCAACTTTACAAGAAGGAAAAAGTTGGGGTAAAGTTCAAGATGCACATAATGGAATGGTTACAGTTTATGCAGATGCGACAATAGCATTTCCAATTCTTGCATTATATGTTCTCAGTAATCAAAAAACAAGAAAACCAAAAAGAATTTACAAAAAACTCGGGGAACTCTACGAAAATCTAAGTAAAGATTATTTCAAAAATCCAGATAATAAAATTAACAAATCAAAGGACTAAAACTTGTCATATCTTGCACGTTCAAGATCTCGATCGTCTTTAGATTCCTTCTTGTATTCTTTATAGTGCTCTTTACAAAGAACGGTTTTCTTGCCAGTTGAATTTACACGTAATCCAGCATTTTCAACTTTACTTGTGTTAAGAGAACGTGCACCATCTTGATCACAGCCTTCAAAATTACATTTTGCACCTTTTGATACTATTCCCATATAGAATAATAATCAAGATGTTATTTATACTTGAAAATGGTTTTTCGTTTTCTAAATTATTCATACACAAAAGATTCAAAAAATTGGTTCATCGTTTATAAGAGGAATATTTTTTTCCTAATTTATGGCCGGAGCAAAGAAAACAACAACTGCTAGCAAAGATAAATCTGCAGGTTCCAAAGATACAAAGAAAAAGAAAGACAAAGGCGAAGGGGGACCAAAGAAAGCAGAAATCACAGTCCAGGTAAACGAACAACAAGCATTAAAAATTATTCAAAACTCCAAAGTCGTTACAGTTCAAGATCTTGCAAGACAAACAGGAGTTAAAATTTCTGCAGCAAATGCATTTCTAAAAGAATCCACAAGCAAAGGAATCGTAAAGAGAGTTGGCGGATATTCAGGTCATCATCTTTATCAAGCAGTTTCTTCATAGATACAAAGAACATCACCAGATTTAGCATCTTTTAATGCATTAATCTCACCACTTAGTTTTCCAATTGGAGTCATTGCTTTTGAAAACACAGCATCATTTAGAAAAAAACAGATACTTCCTGTGGAAGGCAAAAATGTTACATCTCCTTTTTTGAATTCAGTTCTAGATCTTTCAATTCCAGAATCCACACTTGTTTCAAAATACAAAATACTTTTTCCTAGTAAGTGAGCATGACCTTCCAAGGGTAAAGTTCTCATAATTGTTCCAACAGTTCTAGGAGATAAGTGACGTTTTAGATCACATGAAATTTTTGCTTTTCCACGAATTTCTAAAACTAGTTGTTTTCGGGAGACTGATGAACTGCTCAATTCGTACTTTAAAATGATTAGATTATATAACGTTTTAAGAAAATTTTGGTACTTGTCTGATGTTAAAGAAACTGAATTGATTGAAGCTCCTGAAACTGAAGAGATTGAAGCTCCTGAAACTGAAGAGATTGAATCTGAAGTTGAAGAAAATGCAGGATTAAACAAAGCATTAGATACTTATCGAAAATTAATCGATAGAAAAGATCTTGTTGAACCATTAACCGATAAAGAACAAGATGCTTTAGAAAAAAGAATTAAAGAAATTGAAGAAAGAGAAGTTGTTGAGAAAATTGAGGAACATGAACCGGTAGAAATTCCTTGTGAAAAAAACAAAATCACAATTGGACCACCAACACTAACAAGATTTGAAAAAGCAAGAATCATGGGTGCAAGAGCATTGCAATTATCACTGGGGGCACCACCATTCATTCCAATTCCAAAAAATGCAAGAATTTCACTAGACATCTCAATGGAAGAATTAGAACAAAGAGTAATTCCAATTACAATCAGAAGAGTATTACCAAATGGAGATTACCAAAATATACCAATTGATTACTTTGAAAAATGAATCAATGGTCGATAAAACTTAAAAGAACATAAAATTTCTAAATATTGAATAATGCTCATGGAGGAAACAACTGAACTGAGTGGTCAAGAGCAGACCGAAAAGTCTGAAACCACTATGCAAATTGGAAACTATCCAGTAATGGAGTCAGCTCTTGAAGTATTAGAAATGTTAGGCAAAAAAAGTAAAGTGATTCTAAAAGCGAAGGGAAATTCAATTCCTAATGCTGTGGCAGTGGCAAATATAATTACAGAAAAAATGATGAATGGAAATTCCAAAGTAGAAAAAATTCTTCTAGATACCGTGGCTGCTGCAGGTATTGGAAATATGACATCTACTGTAGAAATTATTTTAATTAAAAACTAGTAAACGCTTCCAGGTCCTTTGAGGAGCATGTTTTCACATTCTTTGCAAACCTGTTCATCAATATTAGATTCCAAATTATGATGTATTTCACAGATTAACAAACTTGATTTGATGTAATTACACAATCCAATAAATTTAGAAAGACTTGATGGAGTGTATGCCATATCAGAAGACAGATTCTCACTTAATTCATCAATCATTGTGGCTACTTGTTTTTCTGCCAATAGTTTTGCAATCAATGAAGGGTCACCTCTTGTTCCACGAATGTAATTACTGATTGCAGCTTGCGTAACTCCAAGCATTTTAGAAATTTCATCTTCTCTAATATTGTGATCTTCTGCAAGTTTTTTCGCAAGAATTGCTCGCAATGCAGGAATCAGAGTTTTAGATTCTATTTCAGCAGGAAGTAGCATTAATCCTCAACAATGTGATAACGAATTTAAAGTTTGCAATGAGATTTTGAAGGTCAGGGCTTGCCTCATCAGGCATATCTATTTTAATTTCAAAAATATTTGTAAGGTATTGGAAGATTTTTCTGGAAAATTATACAAAACATTAGAAGAAGCATGTAATGAATGCCAATCAAATTTAATTTCACTATCAGGAGGTATAGATAGTTCAATCATAGCATATTTCCTTAAACAAAGAAAACCAAAGACTATTGCTGTCATTGCAGAAGATTTTGTTTCAACAGATCTGACATATTGCCAAATGATTTCAAAAGAAATGCAGTTGCCATTGACAATTCATAATGTAAAAACAGCTGTTATTTTAGAGGCAATAGAAGAGACTATCAAAATTTTAAAGAATTTTAACGATATCGAAATTCGGAATAACGTTGTAATGTACTTGGCAATCAAATGGGCAAAAGAAAATGGAGAAAAATCAATCATCACAGGCGATGGGGCAGATGAATTGTTTGCAGGATATAGTTTTCTAATAAACAAATCAGAAGAAGAATTAACAAGAGAAATTAAAAGAATATGTTCAGTCATGCATTTTCCTACACAAAAAATAGGAAAAGCACTAGGAATCACCATAGAATCACCTTTTCTAAATGACAAAGTGATAAAATTAGCTGAGGAAATTCCAGTAAATCTCAAAGTAAAAAATGAAAATGAAAAGAGATATGGAAAATGGATTTTGAGAAAAACATTTGAGGAATACATACCCAAACAAATAGCATGGAGAGGAAAATCTCCAATGCAGGATGGATCTGGAACTGCAGGTTTGACAAATTTGTTTGATTCAATCATAGGAGAAGAGCAATTCGTTGAGAAAAAATTAACAGTTGAGAAAACAGACGGGGTAATAATTAGAAGTAGAGAGTCAATGCATTATTATGAAATCTTTAAGAAATTGTTCGGGATTCCCAAAGATTCAGCATTGGATGAAAAATGTCCATACTGTAAACACACAGTAGGAAAATCGAAATTTTGTAGAATGTGTGGAGCTTTTCCTATCTAATTATTTTTGTACTTGCGAGGTTTTTTAATAAAAATTCTCCTGCAACCATTACAGCAAAAATAGAATTTTTTTCCATCATGATCATGGATTAATGCTAAATCTTCATCAAGTTCAATTCCACATACAGGATCTACTGGCACAAATTTTTCACTTTTAATTTCTATTTATAGATTCAGCTAGAGAAAATATTGTGTTAAATAATGATATGAATTTGGAGGTTTTTGTAGTCATTAAAGATAGATTATCAGTCTTGGTTGCACATGAATTCTGAGATTACAAGAATTGAAAATAATATGATTCATACAGTTAATTCATTCATTTGTGATTTTATTTTAGATGTAACATCAGATGTGATTTTTAAAATATATTCAACATCAGAAGGGGCCAAATTTTCACGTCCTTGATTAAATGATTTTAAAACAATGTCTCCAATTTCTTTTGTCAATTCAGACATTGCCAAATAATCAGAATCAAGTTTTTTGCATAATTGCATGTAAATAATTTTGAAAATTATTATTAATTAATAAGATCGTAATGTTCCAAAATTGGAAATACTTAGGAGTGAATTATTTCAAGAATTTTTTTTGGCAATACACCATAATCAGTGTCAGGTTCTGATACGACATACAAGATATCATCATTAATTATCACACTGATTGCAAGTGCACGTTCACGTGAAGCCATAGCAAAATTTGCTTGCCCAAGTTGCTTATCAAACTCTTTTCTCATTTTTACACGTAATGCAAGTTCCATGAAAATCATTTCATCATCTTTTTCACTTTCCAATGGTTCAACATTTTCTTTCTGTCCGCCTGCAACTAAACGACCACGTTCATTGATTACTCCTGCAAATCTAATTTTAGGATCTATTGACAAAATAGAATCACAGATTTTTGCATAATCATAAATTTTTGCAGACAAATTACTATGTGCCCTAAATTTCACTCATTTATTATCTTTATACAAAATTTTGAGGCTGAAAATAAAGAAACTATGAAGTGAGTTTCTTGACTAATGAAAGAAATTCATCTTCGGACATTGGAGGAATATTCAGGACTTCAAGATTTTCAGATACGTGTTCGGGAGATTTTTGGCCCACTAAAGGAGCCAAAACTCCAGGAGTTGAGCGAATGAATTGTAAAGCTCGCAAAGAAGGTTTCAAGTCATTAAACTCAGGTATCACTCCAGGAGCAAGCAATTTACCTTGCATGAAAGGTACACTAGTAAATACACCAACTCCTAATCTAACTGCAGCCTCTAAAACTGAAACATGGGCATCTCCAATCATTTGATTTTTAGTTAGTAATGCTTGATCAAAATTCATGTTGTACGGTAACTGAATAAATCTAAATCCATGTTCATCTCCACCAATTTCTTTTGCCATGTTAACTGTCTCTTCAAGTGAGAGATATTGAGGATTATCAGATGAAACCCTAAAACATTCCCAAGTAGCCATTCCATAAAATTTAATTTTTCCTTCTTTTCTTTTTTGTTCATATAATTCAAAAACAGACTTTAGATTTTCTAGGAATTTTTCTTTTGAGACATCTTTTATTTGGCCTTCAACTGCATTATGAAGATACATTAAATCAATTGTTTCTACTCCAAGATTATCTAAACTTCTATCAAGCTGATCTGAGAGATATGGAACAGTCATACAATGATAGCCAGAGGTCACATCACCTTCCTTGAGAATTCCCTTGTCAGCATATTCCT
>DATHYS010000098.1:0-17379 GCA_035458995.1 Candidatus Nitrosopumilus sp. | reverse complement strand
CCGAGCATGAGACCTTCTTCTGAAGATAATGTTCCTGCTTGGGTAAAGAACAATGCTGGCTGGTGGGCAGAAGGAACTATCTCTGATGGTGAATTTGTAAATGGTATTCAACATTTAATGAAGACTGGGTTAATTTCAGTTATTCTAAACGAAAAGCCAGAAGAAATGATATCTCCAGAACCACAAAACACTGATTCAAAATTAGCCGCACTAGAAGCAGAACTTGAAGCATGTTCTGAAATTGTTAAAGCTTACAAAAGAATCGATTGTCAAAAACCAATTGAAAAAGAAATAGCATTATACAATTACAAAATGAATGCTAAATCCTTCGAAGTTGGCCCAATCACATACTATTGGAATGGGGTGGGTTCTGAAGGAAATGAATTCCAGATTAGCCCTACAGGACAAGCCATCTTGTCAATTCGCATGCTAGCTGAGAATACAAGCTCTGAAATTGTTGGATTAAATTGTACTAGTCCACAAATCTGCGCTTATGATGTTTGGGATGGTTCTAAAGCTTTCAAATATTCTGGAATGGACTTTACCAGTGGACAAATTAATCTGAATCCAAATGATTCAAAAGAATTCAATATTCTCTTTGGACCAAACATTGGATATGGTGGAACTCAATTCCAATATGATTCTTCAAAG
The DNA here is from genome assembly GCA_035458995.1 of Candidatus Nitrosopumilus sp. Lineage (GTDB taxonomy): Archaea > Thermoproteota > Nitrososphaeria > Nitrososphaerales > Nitrosopumilaceae > Nitrosopumilus. The sequence goes on along the minus strand of DATHYS010000098.1, from coordinate 16,728 downwards.
AATTATGAATTTAGAATATCTGAAAACTTTGGTAGTGTCTCTGTTCCATTAAATTTGAAATAAGTACTCTTTTTCTTTTATTTTACACACAAAACCTATTGCAAAGCCAGGAGTTTTAGCCATAATCAACATATCTGTCGTAACGTGTTTCAATCTCTTTGTTTTCCCCTGCTTTGATTTTCTCATATTCCTCGTTTTTTCTAAATTCAATGTACTTGTTAATTGCAGCAAATTCTTCTTCTTTTGGATAAGAGTCAAAGACAGGCTCAACCATTCTCAAGTATTCTATGGTTTTTTCTCGAAATTCTTCTCTGGTTGGTTTTTTGATTCCTTTCATTCTAAACCAAACTGCAGTCCAACTAGCGCCTATAACATGTGGCATTAAATCAAATGCTCTTTGAATCTCATAACGTTCGTCGTTTCTCATGATTCTTGAAGAAACCTTGAAGCTGATTTTGCAAAATATGTGACTATCATATCTGCTCCTGCCCTCTTGATTGAATGCAAAATCTCTAGCGTAATGTCTTTTTCATTTACATATCCTAATTGCGATGCAGCTTTTACTAGTGCATATTCTCCAGAAACACTATATGCTGAAACTGGAACATTGTATTTCCTTCTAGTCTCTGCAATTAAATCCAAATATGATAATGCGGGCTTTATCATAACAATGTCTACGCCTTCTTCAATATCTGTCTCTACTTCCATCATTGCCTCTCTTGCATTTGTATATGGAACTTGGTATGTCTTTCTGTCTCCGAACTTTGGAGCACATTCTGCAGCATCTCTAAATGGTGAGTAAAAGTTTGAACGGTGTTTTGCTGAATGTGACATGATCGATACATCTGTAAATCCTTCATCATCAAGTGCTTTTCTTATTGCTGCGACTTGACCATCCATCATTGCTGATGGTGATACTGTATCCACTCCTGCTTTGGCTTGACTGACTGCAATTTTAGCAAGTGTTTGTAAACTAATATCGTTATCGATTTTATCTCCATGAATGATTCCACAATGCCCTGTGGATGTAAATTGACATAGACAAACGTCTGCCATGATTACTATTTTATCTCCAAATTTTTCTCTGATTTGAGAAATGGCCTTTTGAACAATTCCATTATCATCAAAGGATGAACTTCCAGCTTCATCTTTTACGGTTGGAATTCCAAAAAGCATGATTGCAGGAATTCCTAAATCAATAATTGTACTAACTTCATCATTTACATCCTTTAATGGTAGTCTCTCAATCTCTGACATTGATTCTACCTTGATCTTCTCTTCTAAATCCTCTTGAACAAACACTGGACAAATGAAATCTTTTGGTGAAAGAGTCGTCTCTTGAACTAACTCTCTCATCTTATCTGATGTTCTTAGTCGACGAAGACGTCTGGTTGGAAATGACATGATAAAATTCTCTTTAGGTAAAATATAATCCTAGTCTACTTGATTCTGTTTTTTATAGTCAAATAGTTTGCCTGCCAACTCCACAACATCTGGGTTGCCTTGCTCTGAGGCTTTTCTGATATTGTTCATTGGAGTTGACACGATGCTTTCTACAACAGCTTTTGTTAATTCCTCTATGATCTTGATTTTCTTTTCATCTTTCTCATCTAGCATTTGAAGTGCTTTTTGCAATTCTTTCTCTCTGAGATTTTCTATGTTCTTGAATACGTCTTTTACAAGTGGTTCTGCTTCTAATCTTTTCATTGAGGCCTCTAATACAGAGACTTCTTCATTAATTATATTTTCAACTGTTTTTACCTTGTTTAATCGTGCATTCATGTTCTTTTCTACCATTTCTGCAATCTGATCTAAATTCATGAGTTTGACTCCTGCTATTGTTGCAACTTTCTCATCTACTGTTCTGGGATTTGATAAATCTAAAATCATTATTCCATTGGTTTTGTTTTTCATGGCTTCTGTAATTCTGTCATTTGTTACAAGAAAGTATGGTGCAGTTGTTGCTACAAAAATTACATCATACTTGTCAAATCCTGAAAGAACTTCCTCAAATTTTACTGGACTACCACCCATTGTTTCACAAAACGTTTCTGATCTTCCAATAGTTCTACTTGTGACGTCAAAAGAATACCCTCTTTTTTCTAATGATTTTGCAACTAGGGTTGATACTTCTCCAGTTCCAATTAGTAAGACTTTTTTCGTTTTTAATTCATCAATGTTTTCTTCTGCAAGCTTTACTGCCATAGAGCCCACTGAAATTCCTCCTGCACCAATTCCACTTGAATTTCTAATTCTAGTTCCCATCCTGATTGCTTTATCAAACAATGTGTTGAGATGTTGTCCTGAAGCTTTTACTTCCCTTGCAGATGTGATTGATTTTTTTATCTGTCCTAAAATCTGCTCTTCGCCTAATACCATGGAATCTAATCCTGAAGTTAGTTTCAGTAAATGGTGTAATGCGTCTTTGTTTTCTACAAATTCTATATTTTCATCAACCGCATCTTTTTCAAGTCCCGTAATTGCCGCCCATGTTTTTTTGATTTTATCTGAATCATATGTTTTAGATTTTCCAAATAATTCAATTCTATTACATGTTTGAATAATTACACATTCATCTAGTCCTGATTGCTCTTTGAATTGCTCATATGCATTTTCCATGTCTTTTATTGTAAATTTTTCTAAAATGTGAATTGGTGAGTTACGAAAAGTAACACGTGCATTTATGATATTTTGATTCATTTCCAATTCCTCAATATTTTGATTGCTCGCTTTTCAGCTTTTTTTACCTGACCGTCTTTTATTAACTGATCAATCTCATTATCACTTATGATACTACGTAGACATTTTCTTCTTTGTTCTTGAGTAGGTATTGATTCTTTAGCTATTTCCCTTGCCCTTTTCTGAATTTTAATTTGAGCAATATCTTCTTTGGTGATAATCTTTTTCAAAACCTTTTCAGATTTGTCTTTGATTTTTTTTGACATTGCCGGACTTTTGCCTCCAGTAAAAATTGCAATCTGGATCATGTTTTCAAAATCAATTATTGCAGGATTTGAAAAGTCACTATCGTCTGGATTATCTGAACTATATGCAATGATCTTTTTCTTTTTAGCATCATTGATGATTTTCTGATTAATTTTTTTATCGTTTGTTGTAGTGATGACTAAATCTGGTTTAAGTTCTGAAAGAAATTTTGTATCTGAAATTTTTTGTTTTTTTAATGTGATTTTTTTGGCTTTGGCTAATTTGCTAATATGCGAATTTGCTGAATCACTAATCACTGTAATAATACAATCTTGTTTAATGACAGAATTGATTCTCTTCTGTGCCTCATTTCCTCCTCCAATGATAATTATTTTTTTACCTTGAAGATTCAGGTCTACTATCATCGATCAAAGGGACTTGGGTTTCTATTTATGTATTAAAAATTAATGCGTGAAATGCCAGCTACATTTTTAATTGAATGAGCAAGTTCTTGAATTATTGACTTCTATGGATGATTCTGATAAAGAACTTCTAAATGAGATTCAATGGACTTTTCCACTTGTAACAAGACCATTTGACGCTATTGCTAAAAAATTTGATACTACCCCTGAGGACATTAAAGAACGATTAAACCAACTAAAGGAAATTGGAGTTTTAAGACAACTAAGCGCAATTTTTGATACTAGAAAACTCGGATACACGAGTTCTCTTGTGGCCATGGAAATTGAAGCTGATCAATTAGAATATGTTGCAAGTCAAATCAATCGTCATCCTGGTGTTAGTCATAATTATGAGCGAGATCACCAATTCAACCTTTGGTTTACATTGGCTGTTCCTCCTGGTGCTGATTTGAAAGATGAACTTGAAAAATTCAATGTTCTAAAAGGAATTAAAAAAACAAGAATGCTCCCAACTTTGCAATTATTCAAAATTGGCGTTAAACTTGACATGGTTGATGACAAGAAACATGATGTTGCACCTTCTGAAGAGAAAAAAGAAATCAAAAATGTAGAATTTATTCCAACTGAAGAAGACAAAGACTTTATCCGAGAATTACAAAAAGATATGGAAATAATTGACGAGCCGTTTGTAAATGCTGCAAAAAATCTCGGAATTACTGAGAATGAATTATTTGAAAAAATGAAATACTATGAAGATATTGGAGTCATGCGAAGATTTGCTGCCATTTTAAGACACAGACAAGTTGGCTTTACTGCAAATGGTATGATTGTGTGGAAGGTACCTGAAGATAAAATTAGTAAAGTTGGAGAAACCCTTGGCTCATTCCCTCAAGTCAGTCATTGCTATGAACGACCAACGTATCCTGATTGGCCTTACAATGTATTTTCTATGATTCATTGTAAAACACATGAAGAGGCACATGAGATGGCAAAAACAATTCAAGACCAGATCCATGTAGACGAATACCAAATTCTGTTCAGTTCTCGTGAATTCAAGAAAACTCGTGTAGAGTATTTTGTAGAACACTCGTTTAGTTTAGAAGAAACTGTACCTACCTAGAATTCATTTTCATCATGTCCTACGACATGAATTATACAAAAATACTGATCATTCATGTTGCAATAGTACTCGGAATCCTCTCCGCATTCCTTGCATGGTGGTTTTTCATCTAGTTCCGATAGTCTAGTGTGGTATACTTTGCTTCTAGTAGTGACTCCTGTATCTTTGTAGATTCTAGTAATGTTTGAATAATATTCTAATTCTTCTGGGTTTAATTTCTGATAATTCTTGATTTTTTTAATCATGGATTCCCATTTTTTATCTTTGCCAATCTTGGCTAGTTTCATCCTTTCAATGACTTCTAATGTTTTTTCTATGTCTATTGGATTGTCCATTTACAAATTAATTTGCTTGAGGTGTTGCTTTTAATTCGTAAGAAGGCCAGCTATTATACAACTCTTCGACCTCTTTCATATCTGAATCTGAAATATATTTTCCATCTGACATTTGGGCATAATTGACCACTTCTTCTTCACTGATCATTGTTGGAAGTACCGTTGCAAATCCTTTCTTTGTCATCATAAATTTCATTGCAAACTCTGTAATGTTTAATCCATTTCTATCTGCAATTGGTCTGAACTGTTCAACTTTTTCTAATGATGCTTTTAGCCATTCTCTTTTCCTTACTGATCTGTGATCATTATCATCAAACTTTGTATCTGCATTAACTTTCCCTGTTAGGATTCCTGATGCTTCTGGAACTCTGACTAGAATCCCTACATCTTTTTCTACTGCTTTTTTCATTAATTCATTTCCTGGAGTTTGTTCTAGTATGTTGTAAACTGTTTGAACTGCACTAAGATTTGGTTTATCCATTGCCTCCATACCTTCTTGGGTCCATCCTATTGCTGGGCCTAGTGCAATTTGATATGTTTTGATTGAACCATCTTTGATAAAACTATCAAGTAAATTGAATATTGAATCATTTCGTACATCTTTGAGCTTTGGATTATGCACTCCGTACATGTCTACATGATCTGTTTGTAATCTTTCTAAACTATTTCTTAATGCCATTCTAGTATAATCTTCATCAAACTTTTGTGGAAGTTCTTTATGTCCTATTTGCTCAACATCTCTGAAATCATACCCATATTTTGTTGAAATAACAATCTCCTCTCTCATATCTTTGAAGACTTCACCAATTAGTTTCTCACTTAATCCCTTACCATACAAGTCACCTGTTTCAAAGAAATTGATTCCAACATCGTATGCTTTTTTGAGCATTCTTTTTGCTTCGTCCTCTTCAATTTTTTTGCCCCACCAATCAAGAGCGATTGCCCATGCTCCAAATCCTATTTCTGATATTTCAATGTCTGTTTTACCTAGTTTATTGTACTTCAAAACTATTTTTTGAATTGAAATTTCATCATTTATGTTTATCCAAGATTTGCAATGCTGATTTTAGATTTTTTTATAATTGATTTGAATATCTAACCTAAACTGGTAATTAACGGTACAATATCTTTTTTGACACATACTATCATTGGAACGTCATTTTTGACATATTTTGATACTTCTGTTTCTCTTAGATCCATTATCAAATCTTGGAAATCTCTAATTTCGTCTACTTCAAATGCTAGCATGAAATCTTCATCATGAATTCCAAAAGAATACGTTGTGTTTAGGACTACTTGGGGGTATTTTTTACTGACTTCGATATGTTCATCCATTATCCCTTGGCGTTTTTCTTTATCTAAAAGATACCATTCTCTTGTTTTTGTAAATGGATAAACTATCACGTGTTTTTTAGGTTCCATTCCTGTTAGAAAACCATGTTCCTTTCTTGCCCCTTGCACATAGATTGATGGTCGTGTACATGACAAATATGTCATTGATGGGATGATGTATTTTCCAAAAACTGTTTTATATAATTTTTCAATTACTATTTGAATTTCTTCAACTGTTTTTGCTGCAAACCAAAATAAAAAGTCGGTATCATCTCTTAATCCTAAATTGGAATATGTTCTAAATGTGATTCCTGAATTTTTTAAAATATTTTCTACTTCTTTTGCAGACTCTTCTTTTGCTAGATCTGCCATCCATCTCCATTTTGGATCTACTTTGAAAAATGAGAAATTGAAATAATATTGCTCTTCATTTTCTGACATAGTATAATCGATTTTGAAACCCTATTTAAACAAAAACTAGATTCTCTATTGTAGAATCTCGATAATTTTTTCTGATGATTTGTGTCCTGATTTTATTTGAACCAAAGATCTTGATATTTTGAAATGCTTTGCAATTTTTTTAATAATTTCTTTATTTGCTTTCCCTTTGATTGGTTTTGATTTTATTCCTATGTTGATTTGATCATTTTCAATCTCTAGAAATTCTTTAGAAAATTCTACATTTACTTTGTAAATCAATGATTTTTTTGAAAATTGCTCTGGTTAAATTTGATTAGGCTGATTGCTCTAAAGCCCATTCATAGCCTTCTGCTTCAAGTTTGTCTGCAAGTGATGCATCGCCTGTTTTCAATACTTGACCTCTTGCAAATACGTGAACAAAGTCTAATTTATCTAAGAATTTTAAAATTCTGGCATAGTGAGTAATGATGATGATTGTTGCATCTTTGTCTGCAACTTTGCTGATTGCCTGTGCTACTGCTTGAACTGCGTCAATATCTAAACCTGAATCTGGTTCATCTAGAATTGAAATTTTTGGTTTTAAAACTGCCATTTGCAATACTTCTGCACGTTTCTTTTCTCCGCCAGAAAATCCCTCGTTAAGATATCTTGAAAGAAACTCTTCTTTCAATCCTACTTTTTCTAGATTCTCTTTAAGATATTTTTGAAATTCTCTAACTGTGATGAATACTTCTCTATTGTCTCCTTCGAGTGCTTTACTTAGAGAGTTATATGCTGTTCTTAGAAAGTGAGAAAATCCTACACCTGAAACTTCAGTTGGGTATTGAAATCCTAAGAATAATCCTTTCTTTGCTCTCTCGTCTGCTGATAAATCTAAAATGCTTTCACCATCCAACAAAATATCTCCTTTCGTAACTTCATATTTTGGGTGTGCAAGTAATGTGTAAGCTAGTGTACTTTTTCCTGAACCGTTTGGCCCCATGATGGCGTGTACTTCTCCAGGACCTGTTTTCAAATTAACTCCCTTGAGAATCTCTTTACCTTCTCTTGATACGTGAAGATCTTTGATTTCTAATACTGCCATGCACCGACTAATTCTGATTCTCTATATAATACCGACGAAATTTAGCTAATCCTAATCAAGATAATAAAATGAAAAGAGGGGGGGATGTAGTTAGTTGGCCAGAGATGGTCTCAAAGTAATTTTGAGCTTATAGCATGTTAGAATTTCTTTACATCTATTTCTGATGGTTACCTCTGTGACTCCTGCAACACTTGAAACGTCTCTTTGTAGGACGTTTTGTCCAAGTAAAACTGATGCCACATACAGATATGCTGCGGCAATTCCATTTGGAGCCTTTCCATCAGCGATGCTGCTGTCTTTGGTTTTCTCTGCTATTTCCAAGGCTAGTCTTTCGACTCTTACCTCAGTTTGTGTCATGTTTGCTATCTTTGAGATGTATTTGTCCATGGTTAAGACTGGGGCATGTAGTTGTCCCATTTCCATTACCATGGTTCTATAGTATCTAGCTGCAAGTTTTGATTTTGATTTAACGTCTTTTGCTGGACAAATTCCTCGGCAAATTTCTTCTAATGATCTTACTACGTCACATTGTTTGCATGCCATGTAAATTGTAGCAGCTGTTATGCTAACTACTGACTTTCCCTTCACATCAACATGTCCATCCAAGTTTCTGTATATCATAGATGCAGTTTCCAAAACATTCTTTGAGAGATTAAGACCGTCACATGTTTCACCCATTTTTGCTAAAACATTTGCTAGTCTTCTCTCTCTTGGTGTGGAAACTCTTACTCTTTGTTGCCATTTTCTGAGATTATTCATTTGGCCTGCAACTTCACGGTTGATTGTTTTTCCGCTAAAGTCTTTAGCACTGATTGAAATCTCAGTGGTTATTCCCAAATCGTGTTGAGAATAGGTTGTTTGTCCTGTTGCTCTTGCAAGCTTCATCTTGTCTTCGAAGTTTGAGCTTATTGTTTCTGGACCAAAATCTGCAATCTGATCATCGACGACGACGCCGCAACCAGAACAGATTATTTCACCGTTCTGCATGTCATCTACTAGTGTAGATTTACATTCAGGACAGTTTTGTTTTTCTAGTATGTTCATTATTTTCTTCTCCTAAATTTTTTTGGTTTGTTAGCAGGAGATTCTTGAGATGCGAAAACATTTTTGCCAATGTACTTTTTGATATTATTTGTTAATGGCGTAGCTGATGCAAACGGCCTTTTTACTGGACCTATCAGTTCATTTACTTTTGCAACTCTAGTTCCCTTTTCGTCACAGAGTATTTGTCCTTCAACTAGTTCTGCTGACAGTTGAATGATTACCCTGCCACTACCGGCTAGGTGCATTATTTCGCCTACCTCCTGCAATTAGAATTAGTAATTATTGTATTCTTATCATAGACTTCTGTCAACTTTACTTTAGCTAAGAGCTAGATTTGATTTTATTTTGATTGTTTGGATCTTTTTTGCACTAACTTTTCTGAAATTTTGTTAAGAATTTTTGTCTTGGAGGATCCTTTTGGTACAATGACATAGCCTGACCTTACAAACGGCCTTTTGGGAAATCTTACTTTGTCATCTGATTCTGTAATTTCTATGCCGCTAGCTTTAGTTGCATCCATTAGTTCTTTTAATGAAGGATCAAAAACACATTTTTCTAAACCCACTCTTCTGCCTTTAGATTTTTTTAAATTCTTGTTGAAATAATCCAACCAGATTACGACATGCTCGTAATCTTTCATTTTATTCTTTTAGTAAAACTGCGTTAACGATTCCGTTTTGTCCTGGTTTTGAAACTACTTTGCATTTGCCTTCTGCTGTTTCAAGAATTGCACCTTTTGTAATGATGCCACGTCTTTTGTAATCGTTGTTTGTAGTGTTTTCTAATACTTTGATAATTTTTGATTTCTTTACTTTAGCTTCACCTGTTGCTAAATTAACAAAGTCAATTGATTTCAAAGCTGTTTTTTTATTATTACCTCTAATTCTTCTTGTTACTGTAACTTGAGCTCCGTTAATTGGTTCATTTGGATATCTATCAATTTCATATTTTCTTCTGATTCTTAATGGGACTCTTCTTCCACCAGTGATTTTACTGGTTGCTAAGTTCTCTACGGATTTTCTCACGAAATCATCTCCGAATTACTCTAATTTATACAAAACGCAGAAAATTAGCCGTAAAGTAAAAAAAATCTTCTAGTTTACTTCTGTAGCAATTTGCGGAGCTGCTGTTTGTCTGTTGGCAGTCTTTCTTACTTTGGAAAATAATCTTTGTTTTAGATCTTCTACGTCTCCTTTAATTCCAAAATATTTTTGGAATTTTTCAGTTGTTGTGTAAATTTTTAATCGTCCCACATTTTGATGTGTGATGTAATCTAATTGTCGTAATTCTTTGAGATGGGCATACACTCCAGATCCTCTTGTCTCAACAAGTTGTTTTGATGAAATTGGCTGACTGTATGCAATGTATGATAATGTCTTTAGTGTTGCATTTGGAAGAACTGGTTTTGATGCATATCTTTTGACTGTTGCACTATATTCTGGTTTTAATTGCATAACATATGATTCATCAGGCAGTATGACGATTTCTAATGCTTTGAATGCTGATTTTGTCTTTTTCATAATGTTTTGGAGCAACTCTAGTGTCTTTGTTCTGGATTCTGTGCCTGATGCTCTAATGATGTCTTCTATTCTTAATGGTCTTCCTGATGAGTAGAGTGCCGCCTCTATTCTTGCTGTTGCCTCATCTAAATTATCAATTTTTGCCATCTGTCTCTACCTCGATTAATTTATCAACTCGTCTTTCATTACGATAATTTTGATGTCGTCTTCTACTTGTTCCAAGTCTACTTTTTGGTCTCTTGCCAAAAATAATGCTGCAAAGAAACATCTGATAGAGTCAACCTGATCTAAGTCTGCAATAATATCTTGCAATAATCCAAACCCTACACTTCCTATTTTTTTCATAATCAAGTCTTCGTATTTTCCAATTATGCTTTCAAGAGAAATAAAGAATTCTTGAAAGTCTGGTGCTTCAATTGGTTCTATCTCTAAAGATTTGTTTCGTCTTGATTGTGGGTTTGCAATGGTACCAATAAGGTTCTGTAATAATCCTAACAAGTCATCTAATGATACTGGATATGTCGACTCGTGTCTGTATGGAATATCGATTAATTCAATATCCACATCTGTTCTTTGATACATTGGTTTTTTCTCCATTGCTGCTTTTTGTAATGCAAAAATACTTTCAACTTTCATTCTGTAAATTAAAGATGATGATAATGCCGCCATTCCTGCTACTTTAAGATCTTTCTTACCTGTTTTTTCAAGAATTTTTATCAATAAATTCAAAATCTCAATAAGGTCAATTTCCCAAACGTCTTTTTTAACAACTGAGGATGGACTGAATAGGATATTCACTGGTTCCTGAGAAATACTATTGGGAGTTTGCGCTTCACTCACATGATAACTCTTTGTCTATTCAATAATATCTAAGGGCTCTATTTTTTTCTCACATCCAGTCAACTCTTATATTGTTATTAGAGAAAAATCAATTATGAAATCTGCTAGGATCACAGGCCCAAATGAGCCTCTTGCAGTATCTGAAACTGAGACTCCTAAACCTCAAGGCAATCAGGTTTTAGTCAAAGTATCTTCTGTAGGTGTTTGCCATAGTGATTTGCACTTGTGGGAAGGCGGATATGATCTTGGTGATGGTCAATTTATGAAAGTCACTGATAGAGGTGTAAAATACCCTGTAACTCCTGGACATGAAATCGTTGGTACTGTTGAACAAATCGGCGATGGTGTTTCTAACGTATCTGTTGGAGATGCTGTTTTAGTATACCCTTGGATTGGATGTGGACAATGCCCTGCATGTAAAGTTGGAAACGAAAATCTATGTGATGCTCCAAAATCTATGGGTGTCTTCCAAGATGGTGGTTATTCTGATTATTCTTTAATTCCTGATTCTAAATATTTAGCAAAACTCGACGGTGTTGATCCTGATGCAGCTACTTCTATTGCTTGTTCTGGACTAACCGCATACACTGCTATCAAAAAGGCAAATCAAAACTCTCCAGAGTTTCTAGTAATTGTTGGTGCCGGCGGACTTGGATTAATGGGTGTTCAAATTGCTAGTGCTATCACTGATGCAAAGATTATTTGTGTTGATTTGGATGATGCAAAATTAGAAACTGCGAAAGAGATGGGTGCTCATTTCACTGTAAACTCTAAAGATCCTGAAACGGTTCAAAAAATAATGTCCATCTGTAATGATAAAGGCGCAGATAGTGTAGTCGATTTCGTTAATGCTCCCCCAACAGTCAAAACTGGTTTAGCAGTTTTAAGAAAAAGAGGAAATCTAGTTCTTGTTGGTTTGTTTGGCGGTTCATTGGAAATTTCACTTGTAACCATCCCGATGAAATCAATTACAATTCAAGGTGCATACACTGGAAATTACAATGATATGGTAGAACTTCTTGATCTTGCAAGAAAAGGAACAATAAATCCGGTAATTTCAAAAAGATATTCTTTGGATGAGGCAAACAATGCTCTTGAAGATCTAAAAGCACGTAAAATTCTTGGTCGTGCAGTAATTAACCCATAATCAAATAGATCACTCTAAAATTTTATAACAGAAATAAATCGAGTATAATTAGTGGACACAAAAACTAGTTGTGAAGTTGCACTAACACATCTTAAAAATAAACAATTCATTACTGCCCATACTTTATTTGTTGATCAAGCTGAGTCTTTAAAAAAATCAGAACTTCTAAAATCTGCTTTACTCTACATGTTAGCTGGTGAATGTAAAACTCGTCAAGGAAAAAATTCTGAAAATGAAATTAAAGAAGCCGGTGAACTATTTTTAAAATATTCTAAAGTAAAAAATTCTAGAAATGTAAAAGGTGCATTGCTTTGTGCTTCAAAGTGTTTACTAAGTCTGGGTGAATTTGATAAAGCCAAAGATGCATATCAAAATGCAAAAAGTATTATCCAAACTCCAATTCAAACCACAAGACCAGTTGTAATAATTGATGACAGTGAAGCAATTGCAATTAAATTAAAAACATATGTAGAAAAATTAGGCTATTCTGAAATTCACGTTTATCATAACGGTAAAGATGGTCTAAAAGGTTTTAAAAAAATACTTTCTGAAAACAAAGAACCTATTCTACTTCTTGATATGGGATTGCCTGACCTTGAAGGTGATGTTGTTGCTACAAAATTACTCAAAGAAAAAATTGACTTGCAAATTATAGTGATTACAGCTGATGAGAAAACAACCACACGTGTTCATAATACTCTAAGTAGTGGGGTTTCAGCTTTTATCCAAAAACCTTTCACGCTTGATGAAGTCAAAAAAGCAATAGATATTGCTGAATCTGAATATTCTATATTACAATAAAAGCAAAGACATGTTTAGAATATTCACATCTTTGATGTCAATTTCGTTTATTCTATAATCTATTAATTCATCTGAAAATTTCTCAACGATTTTCTGTGATGTATTTGATTTCTCAGAAGTTACTTGTAGTAAAACTAGCATGTTCCATTCGCCTTCCATGTTTGATACTAGAAGATAATTGTCTAATTTTGTAATGAAATCTTTAATCGAATCTTTTACTGCTTCAAGTGATTTGGAAGGTTTCAATTTCATCAAGACTGCTTGATATTCATTGATTCCTGATACATCTGTTAGAACTGCTTTGTATCCTTTGATGATGCCACTTTTCTCTAAACGTTCTATTCTTTTTCTGATTGTTCTATCTGATACATCATCACCTGACTTTTTTAATTCTGAAGCAATTTCTTTTGATGGTGTCCTTGCATTCTTATTTAAAATCTCAATAATTTTTTGATCTACTTTATCAAGATTTGACCATGCATCTTCACTCATGGTTGATCAAAGTTATGGTACTTTTTGTATTTTTTGATGATTCCTACCAATTCCCATTTTTGGTTTGTTTTATTCTTCTAAAATCCAACCTGATTGCATAATTTCTTGATCTTCCGGTTCCCCGATATTTGTCGCGTACCTCCAGATAAATCCTGTATCTGGAATCATTTTTTCTTTAATTTTCAATAGGGACTCAATTTCTGAATTTAAATTCTCATCTGCATTTCCATGTTCTCTACAGAATTTACATTTTTGATCTAGTGTTATCGGATCTATTTCATTCAAGGGATATGCAGAACAAGCTAAAGGTCTTTGATTGTAAATTTTACATGGGTGGCCACCATGCGGAGATTTTTCACCACTTTCCATATCTAAAAATGGACATGTGTCTCCATTTTTTTCATTACCCATTAACTGATATGCTAAAATTTTAGTTGGAGTGATATCTTTATTTTCAGAAATACCTATTCTTGGCAAAATTTGGATTTTTAATTTATTTTTTATTGCCAGTTCTTCAATACGCTCTTTCTCTTCTGGAAGAATCAATACTCCAATTTTTCCAAATTTCTTACTTGGATAATATTCTCTTTCAATACAACATTGAGAACAATCCTCTATACAGTGAAATTCCACACTCTACTTCCATAACTTGGATAAAAATCTCTTATGAACGATACTTGCTAATTTATCTTCGAAAAAACCCTACCAGTTATATGCTCATTATGATAATGAGCACTATGGGAAAGCGCCAAGTAAAAAATGAAAGTGCCCTAAAAGAAATTAGATTGCCGGAAGAGGGTGAAATGTTTGGCCGTGTATTGAAAATGATGGGCGGAGAAAATGTTATGATAAAATGTGATGATGGTGTTACTAGACGTGGAAGAATTAGAGGTAAGCTAAAGAGAAGAGTTTGGATTAGAGATAATGATATTGTAATTATTGCCCCTTGGGATTTCAATGAATCTGAGCGTGGTGATATTGTTTGGAGATTTACACTTCCACAAGTTGAATGGCTTAAAGATAACAAACACATCGCAAAAGATTTCTAGGCTTTAACTTAATTTCATTTTGATGCTTTAGTTAATATAGTCAGCATGTTGCTTCAAAGTAATGTCAGAACAAGGCACAGTAAAATGGTTCAACAGAACCAAAGGCTTTGGTTTTATTGAAAGAGAAGGTGGAGACGATCTGTTTGTTCACAAATCAGATGTTGACGGATTCATCAACGAAGGCGATAAAGTCGAGTTTGTAGTCGGCGAAGGTCAAAAAGGCCCAGCAGCACAACAAGTCAAAAAAACAGCATAGGCATCAAGTTTTTTAATTTAAGATTTCATCTTTGTTTTCTTAAACTAGTCTATCTTTTTCTTATTTTTAAAAATCATTTTTAATTTGTAAAAATTTGTGGTCCCGCGGGGCGGAATTGAACCACCGACAACCCGGTTTCTGTATGCCTGATATGCTGTTTTTCGGTCAGCCATCTAAAGCCAACAACTACAGCCGGAAGCTCTACCAGGCTGAGCTACCACGGGACAAAAAAACGAGGATCTCTACTATTAAAAAACTATCGTAGATGATTTTTCATAATTGATCGTTTGGTTCTCTAAGGCATAAATACTCTAAAAAGGCGATTAAAACGACGTGTCAAAATTAGAATTGTCTTACCCTGGATATGTATGTGCACCTTATTTGCATAACCATGAATCCATTGAACTCAAAGATATTTGGATGAACTCCAAAAATGTTGAAAAATTATATTTTGTTACGGGAACATTTTCTAGTGAAAGCAAACCTTACTTTTCTGATTCTACCAATCATTACATTTTAGCTAAATTTAAAGACAGTACTGAGATCTCAAAGGATCTTACAAAATTCAATCAAGACAAAACCTCTTTTCTTTTTAACATTAAAGACGAATTATTTCAAAGAGAGACGAGTGGAGATATTAATTTCATCACTGTATATTATTTGGAATATGGTGATGATGGTGAAGATTTACAAGAAATTGCAAATCTTTTACTAAAAAGAGACAAAATTGAGATTGCAGGACTGGGAAATATGAATACTTTTTGCTTAAACACTTCTAAATTTACATTTCCTTACTCTGAAAATATTGTGGTAATTGAAGTAGCAAGTGAAAAGAGCCATCAGAGTGTAAAGAAATATTGTGATCAAACTAGACGAGATGCTAATCGAAAAGGGATGTCAATGGCCAATCTGCTGAGTCTCTCAATTCTTGAACAACTAAAGTAGAAAAGTTAAATATTCGACGAAAAACTGTTTTGCATGAGTAAACCATCTGATCTTGGTTCTTTGAAAATTGGATCATACATTCTACTACCGCACTCTGATCAACCTAGTGGGGAACCATGTAAAATTGTAGAATATGATACATCAAAACCTGGTAAACACGGTGCAGCCAAAGCAAGAATTGTTGGTCAAGGAATTTTTGATGGTCAAAAAAGACCTCATGTAGGCCCTGTCAGCATGCAAATTCATGTTCCAATGATTAACAAGAAAATTGGTCAAATCATCTCAATTAACGGTGATACCATTCAAGTCATGGATTCTGAATCATTTGAGACTGTAGACATTTCTTTGATTGATGATGAAGTCAAAGGAAAATTAGAAAACGGTCAAAATGTAGAATACTGGGTTGTAATGGATAGAACTAAAATAATGCGTATTAAAAGCGATTGATGACGCTGATGATTATCGGAAAAGCCGTCTGATTTCGTGATGACGATTATGAGTATTGAAGCGTCTTTTTTCAATAAACTTAAAAAATTTGCTTAATTGAATATTTTTTAGATTATGAAGTTAGCTTCTCTTTTTTCAGGTGGTAAAGATAGTGCATATGCAATCTATGTTGCAAAAAAACAAGGACATGAAATAAAATGTCTTTTGAGTGTTTTTCCAAAATCTGATGAAAGCCATTTACTACATTACCCCAACATCCAATGGACAAAATTACAATCAGAATCTATGGGAATTCCTCAATTGACAATCACCTCAAACTCTGATCAAACTGATGATGAATTGATTCTAATGGAATCATTACTACAAACTGCAAAAGAACAATATCACATTGAAGGACTAGTTCATGGAGGAATTAAAAGTAAATTTCAAAAAGATAAATTTGAAAATATTTGTTCAAAATTAAATTTGAATGTGATTGCACCGTTGTGGGGAACTGATCCAGAAGAATACATGAATGAATTGCTTGATACTAATTTTGATTTTATTTTA
>DATHYS010000097.1:0-2774 GCA_035458995.1 Candidatus Nitrosopumilus sp. | reverse complement strand
ATATGCTCCAATTGTATCGTTTCATATCTATTGAAGGGATTTTCATATTTGAAATCAAATAACCGTGTTTGACTCCTTTGATAATTTCATTGACATCCCAATCTCCTTTTCCTATACAGGTACAAGCCATGCGTATTAGAGGCATAAATCGATAATTTGTTGCCCTCATATTTCCAGTAGGTTTTGAATTGAATATTTGTGATGTCTCTCTATTTTGCATATGATTTTTTAAAATTCCATTTTCTACAAGAGTTGTTTTTCTAGTCTCTACTCCCTCATCATCAAAATAATACCACCCTAAACTTTCTTTAATTGTAGGATCATCAAACACATTTAGATTCTCTGAAGATATTTTCTTTCCTAACTTATTTTTCCACCATGCTCCCCCTGCCCATGCCATCTCTTTTCCTAAAACTCTGTCAGCTTCTGATGGATGTCCAAGTATTTCATGTGTAAGTAAAGATACAAAATCTGGATTCATGACTACAGTTGTTTTTTCTTCTTTGGCTGGTTTTGCATTTGTTAATTGTGATGCTTTAACTGCAATTTCTTTTGCACTTTGTTGACTTTTGTTTATGATTTGCTCTAATCCTCCTCTTCCACCTTCTGTAATGTTTATCGATTGTGTTATTCCTGATTGGTGAGCAGTTGCAATCATTTCTATTACAACATCTGTAAAATTTTGTTGAATTTCTGAACCTTCACTGTTTACAAAATACTTTGAATTAATTGTATACCATGGATTTACTATTGACTTGATAATTTTTGGTTGCTCTAAAATTATTTTACTACACTCTGTTCCAATGTTAATAATTTCATCTAATTCTGGCTTTTTTAAAACTGGAAAATCTATTTTTGTTTTTTTTGAAATATTTGGATGCAGATCTATGCTATTTTTTTTATTTTCTGTACTGTTGATGATATTTTTAAGTGAATCCTCTAATGCATTTTTGATTTCTTCAAATGATTTTGGATTAGTTATTGAAAAAAATCCCCATGTCCCATCTTTTATGATTCTGATGCCTATTCCCTTGTCATCGTTTGTCCTAACATATTCTGTGTCATTATTTTCTAACAGCACTGATTTTCTTTCTTGTTGTTCTGCCCTTACATCACAATACTGAATACCTAATTTTCTAGAATAAGAGACTGCTTTATCTGCAAAATCTTGTAATTTTGAATCCACATCATCTAGAATCCTAAATGACTCGTAAATCTTCTTCTATCTAATGACTTGAAATTGCAGGCATGGTGAAATAGTATTCGTCCTCAAACTCATAATCTGTAGCCCTTTTTTTTCGCAAAAATTCAAAATATTGAGTACAATTGTCGTAGAATTCTTTATTTTTACTCTGAATTTTCTCCATATTCCTGCTTCCCAAAATACCCATTTTGTTAAGAGTGTGAGTGATTTTAGTTCTCAAAGTATGTTTTCTTTAAGCAGATTATAGTGGAGTCTTGAATCCAGAGCCCTTTTTTGGAATAGAAAATGAAAATGTGGACCCATGACCTTCTTCACTATTGACCCAAATCTTTCCAAAGTGATTATCTACAATTCCCTTACAAATTGCCAATCCTAACCCACTACCTCCTCGTTCTCTAGTTAATGAAGCATCTACTTGGTAAAATTTATTGAACAAGTCTTTTTGTTTATCTTTTGGAATTCCTGTTCCGTTATCTATTACACTAATGACTACCTCATTTGGATTGTATTCTATTTTAACTTCGATTTTTCCTTTGTTTGGCTGAATTGCTAGGATGCTGTTTTTCATTAAATTAGTTATCACTTGAGAAATCCTTTCTGGATCGTGTTCTACTGAAATGTCTTCTCCAATAATGTTCACTTCAATGTTGTTTGATTCGATCTCTAATCTTATGGATTCAAGAGATTTCTCAATTGTATCCTTGATTCCAGAATTTGTTTTATTCATTCTCAATTGTCCTAATTCTAATTTTTGTGCATCAAGCAAATCTGAAATAATTGATAATAATGTTTCAGAACTAGATTTGATAATGCTTATTCTTTCTTTTTGTTTCTCTGTTAATTTTCCTAAATGCTCACTGAGTAAAATATCTGCATAGCCCTGAATTGGCACAAGAGGTGTTTTAAGTTCATGAGTGATCATTGCTAAAAATTCATCTTTTGCAATATCGTTTTTCTTTGCCTCTTCTTCTTTTTCTTTAATGGTATTTGACATTTTGTTGAAATTCTCTACCAGCTTCCCTACTTCGTCTGTTCCTGAATACTGTATTACCTCTCCATAAACTCCTTCTTTCATCTTTGCAATAGCTTGAGTGATTAACTCAAATGGGCTCAATGATTTTCTAATGATGTATAGAACTAAAATGAAAATTACTATGTCTACTCCTAGAATCACTTGAACAATAATTAATTCATCTGATTCGTGTTCTAATACAATCTGACTCCAATTTTCAAGAATTGTATCAATATCTGAATAAAATATCTCTTTTTGCTCAAACATGTTTTCTTTTGCAGTGTTAAATTCTGGTGATAATAGTGCTCTCTCTTCTAAAATTGATACTTTAACTTGCATTGATTCCCATAATGGGTCAAGTTCTCGTAGTGCATTGGAATTTTCTCTTGGCAGTGGAATTAATTCTTCATGTACTGTTCCTGCACTTTGAACATCCAAATCTAATGTTGATGCTTGCAATAATTTCCTAATTCCAATTTCAAATTGTAATTTTTTCTCTTTTAATTTTTCTTGAGAATTAACATCTTCACCAATTGAAATTAACAAAGTCTGTTGTCC
>DATHYS010000096.1:0-8225 GCA_035458995.1 Candidatus Nitrosopumilus sp. | reverse complement strand
CAATACTTCTGATGGGAGAATTACCTCCAATAGGGTATTTGACGATAGCAGACAAGATAATGATAACGGTCTATTCGGTATTCACGCTGACTTTAATCAGTGTTCTACTTCAACAAAGATATGCAAACTTGGTAGAAACTGATAACAAAGATTTTTCCATAATGTATGCGGCAACCATTGATAAAAAACTAATCAAATCAACTCCAATCATCGCAATAATGTTATTCATGTTATTGCAATTTACATAAATTATTCAAAGTTGATTTTTAAAAGGAAGCACAAAATAGTGCGTATTAATTCTAAAGATAACTATTATTCTGGTATAAATTCCATCTCTATGTGACTGGGCAGATGTATTGCTTTTTTATACTAAAATGAAGTAATTGGTGTATGGGAGATAGAATCACTGTTGTATTGGAATCTCAAAACGCTGAAAGACTACGAAACATTCAGGCAAAGATGATTAGAACATCAACAAAATCTGTGAGCTTTTCACATGTTTTGAATTTGGTTTTAAATGAAGGACTCAAAAAATTCAAAAATTGATAAAAAACGAAAATTATTCTAGGATTAACTCTATTTCTAATTAGATGCAATCTACCAAAAATCCTCTATATCCAATAGAAATTGATGATTATCCAAAACTCTTTGATTATGTTTTAACTGCTGAAGGGTTGATCTACTTTCAATCTTTGAAAAGAAATTATGTTTTAGGTAAAGATATGACTTTGGATGATTACAATAAACTACGATTACTGTATGTGTATTATGCCACTGCAAATAGAAATCTCAAAGAAGTTTTTGCATGGCAAGACATCTGCATCACTCTTGATAATCAAGGAATTTTTGAGAAAGGCATGTTCAAATCAAAAGAAGATTTGAAAAATAAATCGCTGATTGTTAAAAATCCTCATTATCAATCTGGTCTTTATAGAAAGTATACTGAATTTGTAAAAGAAAATATGAATCAAAAGTAACCAGAACTGGGCTGGATGATATCTTACAACACTAGTCCTCAGCACTGGATACCTAATCTCTATCTCAAAATAACTATAAAAACACAAGATTATTCGGAAGATAGATTAACCTCGATTCTATTTTCCAACTTGTTAATGGCTACATTTATTGTTCATGTTACAATTGAAAACAAGCCTGGCATTAGTGATCCTGAAGGGGAAACAATTCTCAATGATTTAGTTCTCAAGGGAACTCACAAAACAGTTTCAAAAATCAAAACTGCAAAGATGCTAAAATTTACAATCTCTGAAGAAGACAAAAAAACTGCACAATCCAAAGTTCAAGAAATTTGTGATGATTTGAGGATATACAATCCAATGGTGAGCAAAGTTACTATTGATGTCTTTGAGAATTAAGTTCTCTTAGTTCTAGTTTTTCAATCATAACGATAATGATTCCAATTAAATATCTCCAAATGCTAAATTAACTGTGAAAGTTGGAGTTGTAGTTTTTCCTGGTAGCAATTGTGATCGCGATATGTATCATGTTCTGACTGATGTTTTTCATCTTAATGCCGAGTACTATTGGCACGAAAAAGGTCTACCAGAAAATATTGATGCTATTATTCTTCCAGGTGGGTTCTCCTATGGTGATCGATTAAGAGCTGGTGTAATTGCCGCACATAGTCCAATTATCAAGGATGTTCAAAAAATGGCAGAACACGGCATTCCTGTTTTAGGAGTGTGTAATGGTTTTCAAATTCTCGTAGAGTCTGGATTACTTCCAGGTGTATTGCTCAAAAACAAGTCTCTGAATTTCATGTGTGAATGGACAAATCTAATTGTTGAGAATAACAAAACTCCATTTACAAACCAATTCCAATTAAATGAAAAAATCCCTATCCCAATTGCTAATGGTGAGGGACGATATTATGTTGATGATGATACCATGCAAGAATTGAAAAAGAAAAATCAAATTGTTTTTCGATATTCTGAAGTTGTAAATGGTTCTGTAAATAGAATTGCAGGCGTATGCAATGAGGCTGGAAATGTTGTAGGTATGATGCCTCATCCTGAAAGAGCCGTGGAATCTGATATCAATCCAATTGATAACAAACCCTCTTCTCTAATCTTTGAATCACTATTGACAAACATGGGTGTTAGTAAATGAGTTTACAAGACCAAGAACTAGATGAGATAAAATCAAAAATCGGTAGGGAACCTACATCCACTGAACTTCAAATTATAGCTGCTGAATGGTCTGAGCATTGCTCTTACAAATCTTCAAAAAGACATCTCAAAATGTTGCCAATGGATGGCCCTCTTGTAATTAACGAGAAAGGATATGATTCTGGTGTCTTGGATGTTGGAGATGGCTATGTGGTTACTGCCCATATTGAAAGTCACAACCATCCTTCTGCAGTAGAGCCGTACGGTGGTGCTGCAACTGGAGTTGGCGGTGTCATCCGAGATATTCTATCTGCTGGAACTAGACCTATTGCAATTTTTGATGGACTACGATTTGGAAACATTGAAACTGATTTACAAGCAAGATGGCTCTTCAAAAATGCTGTTACTGGAATTGCTGATTATGGAAACTGCTTGGGCATTCCAACTATTGGCGGTGAAGTAGAGTTTGATGAATGCTATGAAAACTATGCAATGGTTGATGTTGCTGCATTAGGTTTTGGTAAAAAAGAAAATTTGATCAAAAACCATGTTGAAAAAGATGATATTGTTGTGTTGATGGGCGGCTCTACTGGTAGAGATGGTATTGGCGGTTCGCAATTTGCATCTGACTCGTTAGAATCTGAAGACCGTTCTGCTGTCCAAATTCCTGACCCTTTTATTGAGAAATTGATCATAGAGGCTGTTTTACAGGCACGAAATGATGGACTAATTCATGCAATGAAGGATCTTGGCGGTGGGGGTTTGTCATGTGCAGTTTCAGAAACTGCCGATGCCATGGAAGTTGGAATTGAAATGGATGTTGACAAAGTTCATACTCGTGAATCTGACATGCATCCAGATGAAATTATGATTTCTGAATCTCAAGAAAGAATGTTAATTGTTACAAGTAAAACAAAATTCAAAAAACTTGAAGAAATTTGTAATAAATTTCGCATTGGTTGCTCAGTGATTGGCCATGTGAAATTTGATAATCAGGTTCATATCAAAAAAGGTGACAATACAGTTGCCAATTTGCCTGCTGATTTTGTAGCAAATGCAACTCTACTTGATTTGCCTTCAAAAGAACCATCATATTTGAAAACCATTGAGGATGAAAAGAAATTCGAACCTATCTCTGACTATTCTAAACTAATGATGAAATTACTTGCATCCCCTAACATTGCAAGTAAGATTTGGGTTTATGGACAATATGATCATGAGGTTGGAATTAGAACTGTTGTAAAACCTGGAGCAGATGCATCTGTTTTAAGATTAGATAACGGAAAATACCTTTCTGCAAAAATTGATGGCAATCCAAAACACTGCTACATTAATCCACGTGAAGGTGCAATTGGATGTTTTGAGGAAGCCTGCAGAAACGTTGTATGTACTGGAGCAAAACCAATTGGAATGCTTGACCATCTTCAATTTGGCAATCCAAATGACCCTGAAATTTTCTGGACATTTTTAGAATCATTAAAAGGATTAACTGATTTTGCTAAATCTTTTGAAATTCCATGTGTTGGTGGCAAGGTTAGCCTTTACAATGAGACTCCTGTAGGTCCAATAAAGCCAACTCCTGTTATTGGTGTCATTGGACTAATTGACAAGAAACCATCTGTACCTCAGAGAATTTCCAAAGACGATTGCCTGCTAATTATTGGTGACACCAAAAATGAACTTGGTGGCTCTGAATACTTTGAGTATGTTCACAAATTTGTGGGTGGAAAATGCCCTACTGTCAACTTTGAGGATTCAAAGAAAAACATGAACTCTGTTCTTGATATTATTGATAAAAATCTCATCAAGTCTGCCCATGATTGCTCAAAGGGCGGATTGGCCGTTGCAGTATCTGAAATTTGTATGACTAATCAAATTGGTTGCAATGTGTCATTGGATGCAGTCCCTGGTGAAAAACTAGATGTTGATAGAATTCTATTTTCTGAAAGTCATTCTAGATACTTGATATCTTTTGATAAGAAAAATCTGCCAGAAATTGAAAGTGTTCTCAAAAAGAATAGTGTTTCATTTAACCAAATTGGTCAGTTCGGTGGTGAAAAAATTCAATTTAACAATGGTTCAGAATCTGTAATTGATCTTGATGTTGAGAAGGCTCATGAAACTTGGTTGCATGCGCTTCCAAATTTAGTATTACACGGCAAAAAAACAGAGGGATAATTTAGTTTGGTTAGAATCTAAACTCTAGTCTAAAGGCAGTCTTCGATACTTTTCAGATAGGCGTTCTTTATCATAATGAGTGAATTTTTTTCTAAGACCTAAAATGATTTCTTCAAAGATTTTTTCTCTTTCTTCTTTTCTCATAATGTAATAGGCAGTTCATTATACATAAAGAGCACTTAGATTCTAAACTCCTTTGAGAATAGACAATACGCTTGACTTCAAAAATTTTAAAAAAACTAGAAGAAATAATTGATTATTCCTTGAATGTTAAATCCAATAGCTAAAGCAATAACACATCCAGTAAGGAAAATTGCTTTTTTGTATGGAAGCAAATATGTCCTAATTTCATTTAGTAAACCCATAAAAAAAGAAAAACGCCCCTTCTATTTTCAATTACCTATCTTAAATTCATAATTCAATGATAATTTTCATAATAACCTGCCCTTTTAGGCTCGAAAATTCCTAGTTATTCTCTCATGATTTGCAATATGCTAGGATGCAATACTGAAGCTTATGCTCAGGTAATGTTCTACCACTTTGAGATGGGGAGCTCAAAGCCCTATTGTAAGCAGATCATGAGATTTTGTATTATTCATGCTAAACAAATTTCCAGTGATGATTCTGTGGTTAGAGTTCAAGTGTTGCAATGAGGGAGATCAAAATTGATATTTTAGATAGAGACTATCTTGATTTTCTGTCTGTTTGTATTGATGAGGAATTATCTGTTGAAGAGAAACTCAAAAACATAATTCGCTACCATTTGATTACATATAGAAATCGAAAAAAGATGCGTAATGCTAGACTCTTTTCATTTGATAAAGTAAATTCTGATCGCATAAACTGATCAGCATTTTTATTGTTCAAAGTTAGTATCGGATCAGGGGATGGAGTCGTTATCTGATTTATCAGCCGAGTTTTACACTTTTTCAAACCTTTTGATGTTTATTTTGCCTGAGGGGGTTCTCTAGATATGCCCAAAGTAAAGGAAAATTGTGGTGTTGTTGGAATTTACAGCCTATCAGGAAAGAATGTTGTTCCAATGGTCTTTGATGCTTTACGGGCTTTACAGCATAGAGGACAAGAAGCTTGGGGATTTGCAGTACCAAACAAACCTCCCTTTAAGAGAGTGGGACTAGTTTCTCATTCTTCCTCTGAATTTAAAAAAATTGCGAAAGAGTATGAATCCTCATGTGTTATTGGCCATGTTAGGTATTCTACAATGGGTACTAGTACATTAGAAAACGCACAACCGCTAAAAGTAAAAGATCTTTGTATTGCACATAATGGTACAATTGCAAATGCTCAGGAATTATCAAATTTAGTTGGAGGCTGCTCATTTACTCCTCAAAATGCAAGTGATACTTTGGTTGCAGCAGAAAGACTCGTTTCATTAATTTCTGAAAATGGTGAAATGGGAAAAGCACTTTCCATTTTAAAAAATGAGATGGTAGGTTCGTATTGTTTTACGTTTATCTCTGATGATAACTCTGTGTATGCCGCAAGAGATCCTAAAGGATTTCGTCCTATGGTATTAGGATACAAGGAATCTGATGACACATACATTGTAACTTCTGAATCTGCTGCAGTAACAGCAGTTGGAGCTGAACTTCAAAGAGATGTGGTTCCTGGTGAGTTGATCAAATTAAGCAAGAATGGTTTAGAGACTGAAAAATTCTCAACTGATACTTCTCGTGCACATTGCTCTTTTGAGTTTACTTACTTTGCACATCCTTCAAGTAAGATGGAGGGACACAACATTTACCTCTCAAGAAAAAGAATCGGCCAATTTATGGCAAAGAAATTTCCAATCAACGATGCTGATTTGGTAATACCTGTACCTGATTCAGCTAGACCTGCTGCATTAGGCTATGCACAAGAACTCGGCGTGTCTTTTGATGAAGGCTTGCTAAAAGACAGATACAGCAAGAAAGGTCCATTGCGAAGTTTCATCGAACCCCATCAAAGTGACAGAGTCGAAATAAACCGCTGGATAATTCCAATCAGTGAAATAATCAAAGACAAGCATGTTGTAGTAATTGATGATAGTTTGGTTAGGGGCACCAGCTCCAAGGCAATAATTAAGGCACTTCGTAGAGCAGGTGCTAAAAAAATCAGCATGTTGATCACATACCCTCAAATCAACTATCCCTGCTATGCCGGAATTGATTTTCCTTCCCAAGAAGAACTTGCCACATACACTGATGGCAAAACTATGACACATGATCAAATCACTGAAATGGTTCGACAAAGCATCGGTGTTGACTTTTTAGGATACAATGACGCTGAAAATCTAGCAAATGCAGTTGGAATTCCTAAAGATTCCATGTGCTTTACCTGCTCTTCTGGAAATTATGATTCCTTGGGAATAAAACCTGATTTTACAAAACGTGAGCAAGTAAAGGCCAAAATCTAGAATCTCTACTTGGAGATTTGATTAAATATGGTTTCACATATGACATATCATGCAAGCAATATGGAATGACACAGTTATTGCAGAAAGTAATGAAACAGTTGTAGTTGATGGAAATCATTACTTTCCGTTTGATTCAATCAAACAAGAATATTTTAAAAAAACTGAACTAACTACTGTTTGCGGCTGGAAAGGTAAGGCCAATTACTATTCTGTTGATGTTAATGGGAAAACAAACAAAGATTGTGCATGGTATTATGCAGAACCAAACGATGCTGCCTCTAAAATCAAAGGAATGGTAGCTTTTTGGAATGGCGTTAAGGTGCAATAAACTCTTTCATTAATTAAAAAAATTCTACTTTATTCCTCATCAACTTTACGATTGTACTCATCAACTTTTTGATTATACTCATCAATCTCTTTGTTTTCTTCGTCAATGCTGTCTTCAAAAAGTTCGGGATTCTCTTTTTGAACTTTTTTCATTAATTTCTTAAATGTGTCTGGATCATCTCTTTGTAATTCAAGCAGTATTTTTCCTATAGAATCATCCAGGTTGCTCATACTCTATTTTACATCCAAACTGGTATATTTCTTCTTGATTATACTGCTAGCAGTTAAATTCTATCAAAATTACGCATAATTGTTTGAAGTTTCTTACAAGTGGCAAAGTAAAGGATCTCTATGATGTGGATGAATCAAGCATTCTCTTCAAATTTTCAGATAGGGTATCAGCATATGATGTAAAATTCAAACAAGATATCCCAAGAAAAGGTGAGGTTTTGTGCAAATTTGCAGAATTTTGGTTCAACGAACTATCTGTGCCAAACCACTTCATCAAAAGAGAATCTGATACAGAAATTGTTGTAAAAAAGATGGAGATGCTTCCAATCGAATGTGTAGTTCGTGGCTATTTTTATGGGAGTTTAGTTAGCAGATGGAAAAAAGGGGAGGTGAAAGTTCCTGAAGGGACTGATACCACGTTGGCTGCAAAACTTCCCGAGCCCATATTTGATCCTACTACAAAATCCGAACACGACATTCCAATAAACAAAACTAAAGCATTGGAGATGAATTTAGTTACTGAGGAGCAATACAACTGGTTAGAAAAAACATCAATTGATATTTACAAAAAGATGGCTCAGATTGCAGATGATGCTGGATTTATTCTGGCTGATTTAAAATTAGAATTTGGATTACTAGATGGGCAAATCACATTGGGTGACTCTATTGGTCCTGATGAATACAGATTGTGGCCTAAGGACTCCTTTGAGGTTGGAAAAATCCAAGAAGCATATGACAAACAACTGTTGCGTGATTGGTTGACTGCTAATGGATACCAAAAACAATTCGATGATGCACGTGATGCCGGAGAAGAACCTATAGCTCCTGAAATTCCACAAGAAATTATTTCAAAGATGACCCAACGCTATGTCACTGCATATGAAAAACTAACTGGCCATTCCCTGTAACTCTAATTGTTGATTCATTGTTGACTAGAAGCTAGCATT
>DATHYS010000095.1:0-3328 GCA_035458995.1 Candidatus Nitrosopumilus sp. | reverse complement strand
GTTTAAATCGCGATGTAGTTTTTAAAATTAGTACAAATGTTGCAAACTTTAACAATATAATGCCTGAGTATTTCAAATCACTAATTGTTGTCAAAGATAACCATACGGAAAAAATTGTTTTAGAAAAAATTAGTTTTTTAGGGCAGACTATTACTGTAAAAACAAAACATGTCATTTTACCTCCAAACACTCATGAAGTTTTTATTTTGTCTGGACCTCTCCGCGGAACTTCCTTTATTGAAAACTATGAAATTTCATCAAATGGAACTGATATAGTAATTTCTGTTAATTTAGAAATAAATGGATTGTTGAAATTTATTCCTTTTTTGGATAAATTATTAGCAAGAAAAATGAGTTCTGTCATGAGCGAATTTATTAATTCTGCTGAAAACTATTCCAAAAAGAATTTTATTGTAAACTAGTTAGCACTATCCGCAATATTTACCACTTGTATATATAATAAATTCTGCAAAATCCACTATGGTTGAGCCTGTTGTTGTAATTGGTGCAGGCGTTGGTGGCCTAACAACAGCCGCACTACTCTCCCAGCAAGGTCAAAAAGTAATCGTCTTAGAAAAATCATCCAATTTGGGTGGAAGGACTGCCTCTACTAGGTTTAAAAATCATATTTTAGATAATGGGTTTCATATAATGCCATTTTACAAGAAATCTGCAATATTTGATATCTTGAAAAAATTAAAGATTGAGTCTAAAATAAAACTTGCAAAAGTTGATGACATTGCATTTTATGCTCCTGATGGTTTTCATATGTATCCTAAAGGCATATCTGATTTATTGAAACTTTCATTACTCCCATTAAAAAATAGAATAAAACTTTTAAGGATTCTTTTACCCCTTGCATTTACTTCCATTTCAAAAACAGAAGAGTGGGATGATACCCCATTGACAAAAATTACATCTGGCTTGGATGATGACACAAATGCATTTTTTGAAGCTGTTTGCATGCTTGCATTTGCAGATACAGCAAATCATATTTCTTTAGGTGAATTTGCTCGGACTATTATTCGTGCAAATCCTTTCAAAGGTGGTACAAGTGAATTTGCGTATCCTGATAATGGTGGTTATGATTCAATTTGTCATGTTTTATCTGACTATATTTTGGATAATGGGGGAGAAATTCATACAAAAAAATCTGTAAAAAAAATAATCATAGAAAACTCTGGGGTGACTGGGGTACTCCTAAGAGGATTAAATGATTCTGATAAATTCATCTCAACAAACTGTGCTGTTGTTTCTTATCCTGCATATACTGCATTAAATGAATTATTTGAAAAAAATGTTATTGACAATGACTTTGTAAATAAAATTAACAAATTAAACAAAACTACTTCTGTTGTTGAAGTTCATTTTGCACTAAAATCTAAACTTGATTCAAGACAGGTTGTATTTCCTGTTGGTACAAAATATACTACAAAAGGTATTTTTTTCATTTCAAACATTACTCCTTCTGTCTCTCCTCCAGGTGAACATTTGATCATTGCTGGAACTCCTGTTGCACCAGAGGATACTGAAAATCCCCAAAAAATTAAAGATATTGTGACTAAAATGAAGAATGAAATCTCTTCAATTTACCCTGACTTTAATTCTTCATTACTTTGGGAGAGGCCGATGGCTTGGAAACTTGTTGAATCTGTAGTAAAGGAGCCTGGAAAAGTATGGAAATCAAAAATGCCTCATCAGATACCTGGAATTCATGGTCTCTTCTTTGTTGGTGATTCCACTATTAGTTATGGAATAGGAACTGACTCTGCAGCACATAGTTCAATTTTATGCTACCCTAAAATCCAATCCTACCTAAAGTCTTAATTTACTATGCTGCTCTAATAATTTTTGGGAGTTCATCCAAGTTGGAATTTACTACTACTTTTCCATCAAATTTAGGGATTTTTTCTGATTGCATTGCATAACCTCCAATTAAAATAGGAATATTGTATTCAGATTTGATTTTTTTTACAAGTCTTTGCCCTGCTAAAAGATTGTCTGGGAGTGTAATTGAAATAAATACGATGTCTGGCTTGTTGTTTTCAATAAAACTAATTATTGATTCTGTTGGCATTGATGTACTCATGTTGAAAACTTTGAATCCTTTAATGGAAAGATATGTTTCTAAAACATCACAGCCCAAATGATGTTCTTCGCCTAGTGGAACACAAATCAATATTTTCTTCTTGTTTGATGAACCAGTAACTTTGTCCATGATTATTTTTACTAAAGTTTGTGCTATGTTACTAGCCACATGCTCAGTTGCAATACTTATTTTGTTTGTTGCCCAATGTTCACCAATATCATACATTACTGGTTTTAAAATTTTATCAAAGAAATCTGAGGAATTAAAAATTTTAATATATTCTTCATAAATTTTAACACTTTCTTCAATATTGCCTTGTGTTAATTTTTTGTAAAGTTGCTGCTTTGATTTGTTTGTTGCCTCTTCTCTCTTTTTGATGTCTTTAGGATTATACGATGCTAAAACTGATAATACTTTGGGATCGTTTCTATATTCTATTGGAATATCATCCTTGATTACTTCTGAAGCCTTTCCAAGATATTTTACGATTTCTTGCTTTGATGTACTCTTTTTTGAATCCCAGACGCTTTTTACCAGGTAAAGATATTGATCAGATTTTACTTTCTTGGCCCTAATGTACACCATGCTTTTTTCCTTCTAAAATCCTATTTAACTGGTGCTAATTTAATTTTCTAGTGGTAAAAAATTATAAATTTCGTGAGTTTATGTGTCTACACTCCTATCGAAATATCTTGTTTAGCACTAGCAATATTTCTTACCACTATCTTAAATAATTTAATTATAGTAATTTGTTATGGATTCCAAAATGTTTGTAAGAATTCCCATGTTATCCTTTGGGGAAATCCTACAATCATGACTCAAATGTTATCAAGTGAAGCATTCACTCAATCATCTCCCTATTCGATTATGGTTACTGGTTCTACTGGTTTTATTGGCTCTAGATTGGTATCGATGCTTTCATGTAATGGATACACCGTAACAGGATTGAGCAGAAAAAAGTTACCTGATGAAAAAAATGTAAAATATGTTCAGGCTGATGTGTTTGACAAGGATCAATTATCTGAAGCTATGAAGGGTATTGAGGTGGCTTATTATCTTCTACACTCTATGGAAGGCAATAAAGATGAATGGCAACAATTTGCATCTCGTGAAAAAATTCAAGCTGAAAATTTTCTCTATGCTGCAACAAAAGCTGGCGTTAAAAGAATTATTTATCTTGGAGGCTTGGTAAATGACAGTTTAGATTTATCTCCTCACATGAAAAGTCGTAAGGAAGTA
>DATHYS010000094.1:0-3341 GCA_035458995.1 Candidatus Nitrosopumilus sp. | reverse complement strand
GGAACTCTATTCCTGAAAGAAATTCAGTCTCAGAGATAGTTCCTTCTGCCCACCAGCCAGCATTGTTCTTTACCCAAGCAGGAACACCTTCAGATGATTCTGCAGATACAGTTGTTGGAGGTACTGAAATGATTCCATCTTTAATTAGAAACTCTATTCCTGAAAGGAATTCAGTCTCAGAGATAGTTCCTTCTGCCCACCAGCCAGCATTGTTCTTTACCCAAGCAGGAACATTATCTTCAGAAGAAGGTCTCATGCTCGGATCAATTTTTTCTAAAATTTTATCCATGTTTTCTCCTGAAATTTTGACAACAGCTGCAGAAATAACATCAGATGTTCCACCAGTAGGAAGTGTAGAGTCAGTATATTTTGCATACAAAATTTCTCCAGGGTATGCTATCAACCTATTTTTTGTACTTTCTCCAGAGTCAGCAACATATACGGTTCCTTTGAATATTCCTGTATAGACTCCAGTTTCAACTACTTGAATTTCTAATCCATCAGGAGATGAATCAGACCAAACAGTAATCATAAATTTGTCTGCAAAGTTTGGATATTCCTTTTTATTCATATCATTATCTTTGACATAGATTTCAGCAAAAGAATTGCTAGAAACAATATCTTGTTTCCAATAAATTATTCCAACATTGGCAGATTCAGCAAAAGCTAAAGGTGTAAAAAGTAGCAGTGGTAATAAGAAGAGAAGTTTTTTCATGAAACGACTTGTGATTAATATTATTTAAAATAAAGAATGTTTTGATACTAGTGCTAAAAATGAAATAGTGCCTAAAATGAAATAAAAATATTAAAAAATGAAAGAGGGGATTATCCCAGATCTAATGGGATAGACATACTTCCAAATGGTTCGCTGATTGTAAAGTGGTATTCTTTACTTGAATCATACTCAAAAGTAGTTCCTCCACCACCAATGTTTGGTCCAAAGAAGAAATTAAAGAATCTTGGATCCTCAGGTTTGAGTACCAATTGAGAACTTGTAAAGTCCATTTGAGAGTACTTGTAGTCGTTGCTGCCGTTTGTGACACCATAATTGCATACTGCAGGTCCGGTACAGTATAATGCTTCATTGTTACTAGAGCCAGTGTTTTCAGCTAGGAATCTAAGATAAAGAAATGCTTGACCAGAAGAGGAAATTTCAAAACTATTTCCCTCAGTGTTCATTCCAGACCAATAGTAGGTAATAGGACCAACTTGAAATGTTTGTGAGTTGAGTTTGTATTCATATACAGCTATTTTGTTCTTAGCTGCTTTCTCACAATTTAGTCTTTCATATGCTTTCTTGATTTCAGAGCATGCCTCTAATTCAGATTGGTATACTGCAAGTTGAGAGTCAGAAGTTTCTACTGAAGAGACTTTGGAATCTTCCATAGTTTCAGATGATGCGACAGAAATTAGTCCTAACGACATTAGATGCTGAATTGCATTAACAAATTCACCATCAGAAGTGACACCTTCTGCCCACCAGCCAGCATTGTTCTTT
The DNA here is from genome assembly GCA_035458995.1 of Candidatus Nitrosopumilus sp. GTDB lineage: Archaea > Thermoproteota > Nitrososphaeria > Nitrososphaerales > Nitrosopumilaceae > Nitrosopumilus. The sequence continues at coordinate 1,843 of DATHYS010000094.1, read as the reverse complement.
ACCCAAGCAGGAACACCTTCAGATGATTCTGCAGATACGGCTGTTGGAGGAACCTGAATAATTCCATCATTGATCAGGAACTCTATTCCTGAAAGAAATTCAGTCTCAGAGATAGTTCCTTCTGCCCACCAGCCAGCATTGTTCTTTACCCAACCAGGGACTTCTGCATGTGCATAAGAAACAGTTGAAGCAATTAGAAGTATTGCGGCAATCGAAGTTATTGCGGTTTTCATAAAGAAATTCTACATTCATAATATATAAGCTAGTGCCAAACGTTTTTTCTAGTGCTAAATATCAGAGATACAAAAATCTAGTGGTAATCAGATTTCAATCAATCTTTCCTTATATGCAAAATAGGATGAACATCAAAGGTGAACAAAGGACAAGAGTTTGTTAAGAAAAAACAAAAAATTTCAGAAAAGGATGTCAGAGAATATATTTTCGAACAATTTGACAATCTAAAAAATACAAACAAGATAAAAGATCTAGTTTCATTTCAGGCTATGAATAAATATATGATAATGTCGCATGATCAAAAGGAATTAAAAATTTTAGGCAACATTGTTGCAAGCAATAAAAAAGTTGAATTTTCAGAAATATTGATTGAATATGAAAAGCATTTAAAAAAGTCATTTGAAAAAGAGCCTACAATTAAAACACATAGTAATGTAATAATGCATATTTTTGGATATTTTTCAAACAAGTTTTCTCAAAAAGAAAAAGAGGAATATTTTGATTTACTAAAACAATTTCGAGAAGAAAAAATAACAATAGGCAACATTCTTTCTGAAATTAATCCAATAATCTATCGATTTAATAATACATATCTTGCTAGTCAAAGTTATTTTCTTCTTTATTCAGACATCCAACCAGGAAATTTATTTGAAATTTTAGGAACAAAATAAAATTAAATCGGTTTTCCTTTGTATTGATAATCAATTACTTTATGAAAGAGATTGTGGGATGCAATCACCGTAAGTATAGCAACTCCAATTCCAATAAAATTCCTCATTGTCATCAATTCATTTGGCTGCGTTGCAATCAACGAAGTTTCAAAAACTATATAGAAATTATCAAATAGCCAAAATGCCAAAGTCGCCCAAGACAGCAATCCTGCCATAAAATAGCCCAAACGTGTTTTATTTCGAATTAAAATTATAGACATGAAAATAGTAGAATACCAAAAACCAACGCCAATAAGCCAAACAGCATGATAGACTTCAGGCCTATCATCTAACCAATAGTAAGATGTTCCAATTACAGCCATTGCGATAAGAGAAATTTGAATTAATTTTTGATTGATTTTAAACCCAGATTTTTCTTCTCTTGGTTTTAATTTAGGAGGATTTGACTTCATCTCTTTTGTAGCAACATCGATTGATTCAAGAACAGATTTTAGTTTTAAAGGAATTAACTTTGTAATCTTATCATCAGTTACAACCGTATCATGGACGAGACTGTCAATTAGTGGTCTTGCTAGAGATGCCTTAACAGGAGTGATAAGATCAACCCAATAAGAGGAAAGCCTAGTTGTTAAAAATGGAATTTGTAAAACAAATAAATTTTTATTCAAATATGAAGAGTAAACTCTCATCAATTCTTCATATGTCATTTTATCAGGACCTCCAATTTCAAATATTTGTCCTTCAGTTTCAGATTTAGTAAGAGATTTTGCTAAATAATAAACTACATCGTCAACTGCAATCGGTTGAGCCAAAGATTTTACCCATGATGGGCAAACCATTATTGGGAGACGCTCAACAAGATAACGGAGCATTGCATATGAACCACCTTGAGCACCTATAATCAAAGATGCACGAAATTCAGTTACAGGAATATTACC
>DATHYS010000093.1:0-12520 GCA_035458995.1 Candidatus Nitrosopumilus sp. | reverse complement strand
GGTTCTTTCGCCCATCAATATGTGATTCCAGATACTCTTGAATCTCTTGGAAAATACGAAATAACAGTTGATGCTGATTTTGAAACAAAATCTATTCAATTCGATGTAATTGAAAAACCAATTATTTTAAAATCTAACACTGTCATTGAAAAAGAAAACAGAATTCCTGAGAAACTAATCTCTATCACTACAGAAGAAAAAACCTCTGAGGATGCACAAATTGCCCCTAGAGTAATTTCTGGCTCTTTGATTACTCCTTCAAGAGGAGATGAACCTAATGTTAACATCAAAGTTTCCACTGAAACTGGCGTATGTATTATTGGACCTGACGTTGATTGTCTAGTAAAGGAATCTACTAGAAAACAAGGCCAAATTTATGATGTTGTGGATGTAGATGGAATTAGTCTCAATGTAAGATATAGCGGTCCTGATGTTCGTCTAGAGAAGTTTAGCATCTTGCCTGCTTCTATTGAATTCTTACCTGATACAAATTGGAATGTTGAGGTAATCAAAGATGATCAAGTTTCAAGATTTTACTATAAAGTAACATACAAAACACTAGAGTAAATTCAAAATACTTTGAATTTAATTTCCTATTGACATGAAATTACAAGTTTTGATGTTTTATCAAGATGATCCAAAAAAATGCACAGCTGCTAAAATGGTAAAATTTGGTCTAGCCCAAAATATAAAAAAAATTGGCTCTAAAGGATTAGTTTTAGATCCTTTTTCAGAAAAAACTCTGCTTCCTAAAGATAAATCTGTGATTAACTCTATCATTGGAATTGACTGCTCTTGGAATCTGGCTGATCAGGCATTCTCTAAAAAATTTGCTGGGATCAAAAGGAAACTCCCTCCATTACTTGCAGGAAATCCTGTAAATTATTCAAAATTAAACAAATTAACAACTGTTGAGGCCTTATCTGCATCTTTATTCATTTTAGGTTCCAAGGAACAAGCCTTGGAATTACTTGACAAATTCAAATGGGGGCATACCTTTTACGAACTTAATCAAAACCTCTTGGATGAATATTCTAAGCTTGAAGATGAATCTCAAATAGAATTAATTTTAAAAGATTATGGATTGATTTAATTCCGTTTTCTAAGATATATTACAATTCCAAGAATTACTGCAATCAATACTACTATCCATATCCAATACTCTGATTCTTTTTCAGAAAATTTTGTATTTTCATAATTAATTTCAGGTAATTCTGCTGTCTCTTCTGTAACAATGAAACTTGATTCATAAAAATCAGGCTTTAAAACTGAATTTGATATTGCAAATATTTTCATGTTGCTTGTTCCTGTGTTTAATTGACTAGATTCTTCTGATGAAATACTGATGATTGTAGTTGGACTATCAATATTTTGCACTCTTGATGTAATTTTTCCCTTTTGACTATCCGTCAAAAAATATAGTATTGAATCAGAGTTTCTAGTCTCGACTGTTAACGTGAATTCTTCTCCTTTCTGAATTACTTTGTTCATCTCAATTTTTTCAATTGATGGAAAGTTTGTTTTCTCAAATATTTCCCATTCTCCTTTTTTAAATGGGTATGAATCATCATCAAATGCTATCACTTTGATTGTTCTTGATTCTGGTGAATATGATTCTAAATAAAATGGACCATTACTAATCACTGCATGTTGATTGTTTTGAATCCAATTTATTGAAGAATCATATCTATTTTGATAATATTCTAAATTTTGATTATTTTCTTTTAGTGCTTTTGGAATATGATTTGTTTCTTTGAATTCCTGTAAATAATTTTTAATGATGTTTGCATCATTTGGAATAATCAATGATAGCCAATTCACATTTTTGCTAGTCGATCCAGATCTTGAAAATGATACTTTTCCATCTGTTACTGCATTTTCCATGGCTGCCGTAATTTCCCAAGGTACTGAACTCCATAACACTGCCCACTCTGCAATTTCACCCTCATCAAAATGCCAATAATCGACATACACCTCAATTGTGTCTCCATCAATTTGGTTTACTCCTTTGATAGTTTGTATGCTCTGAGCTGCCCTAGGTGTAAATTCGGTATCAAATGATTTGTCATTTTCATCTGTTTGTGTTCCCCATTCTACTGTAAAATATAATGAATGCATTACATCGTTCATATCCATTTTTTCCCCATTGTGCCAGTTACTGAATTTAAAATCAAATGTTACTTTGCTTGTTGCTTGTGCGTTCTCATCTACCTTTTCCCATTTTTGTAAACTAGGATTCCACATTTTTGCATCTTGAGAAATGTTGATTTTTTCATTAGGGCCTTCAGTTTCAACTTCCCATGTTGCTCTTACTGGAAATGTCTCACCATTAAATGGATGTTTGAATGTTGCAGGGTCTGAAATAATTCCCCAAATATGTCTGCTATAACTGTCTGTTAATCCTCCAACTGGATTCCATGCTCCTTGATAGATTTGCTTTACTCCGATTACTAATTCGTCTTGATTGCTTTTTGCATTTATTGGTGTGAATCTACTTGGAACTCCTGCTCCAAAGTCATTTACAACGCCACTCATTTCTTCATTTGCAACATACTGATCTATTTTGTTTGCCAAAAAGATTCTAACTGATTCATTAATTCCTTCTACGACTGCTTCTTGAATTAATTTTGTTCTTTGCTCAGACGTTTCAAAATTTCCAGTGTATATTTTTTGAGTGAGTGTATCTAATTTGTCATTTTCATAATTCCAATATGTTGGATCATTAAATCCTGGCATATTTGAAAACCATGGTGAATACATTTGCCCCAATCCTACTGCATCATATCTAACAAATGCTGATTGCCCCCAGCCTTCTGTGTATAAACTCCATTTAACATCTGAAGGATTTGAACCATATACTACAACAAACGCCTTGTTCAAATCACCAAAATCTTTCTTCACAGTAAATCCTATTTTTTCTAATTCCACTGATAAAATTTCACCTATTGATTTTCTGACTGGATCATCACTTCTGATAAAAATTACTATCTCTATTGGAAATCCGTCCATTTCCCACTTTCCATCCTTTTTGATTGCTCCTCTCTCTTCTAGTGATGTTGAGATAATTTTTTCTGCAAGAGCAGGATTGTATTTGAAATTAAATTCCTCGAGTTGTTCTACGACAGTAAGGTATTCGGGATCTGATGGTCCATAGTATGAGATACTTGGAGAACCGTAACCTCCCATCAATTCATTGACAATCAATTTTCTGTCCACTAGATAATTTATTGCAAATCTTACATCTTGAATAGAAAAAGGATTGAATTTTTCTGATTCTGCTGGGTTTATCAAAATACTATAGGACCCTCCTGTGGAATCAAACACTTGTAATCCGCTGGTATCTTGACTGCTTTCTAATCTATCTGGTGAAATTGTATAATAGTATAAATCAAGATTTCCATTTCGAACTTCTTCTAATGCCGTATTTTCATCTAGGTATTGTATGAATTTCACTGAATCAAAAAATGTGTTTTTTTCTGCAAATGATTCGCTATACATTATTGATGATGCTAAAACAGCTAGTAAGAGAACTAGCAAAATTTTCATGTCATTGCTTTCACAACCATGTAATAAAACGTATATGATAATACCCTGATATTATTAGCTCCTAAAACCTATATTTCTAACATGAATCAAAACTTACAATTGAAAATTCATCCTAAAATGATTATTGGGTTGCAAGGTATTATTCCAGGAGGTGTATCTGTTCAGGATTTTACTGCTGTCACAAAAATAAATTCTAGTGACTCTGAAATAATTTTAGATGAATTCATTAAAAATGGCATTGGTAAAAAGCAAGATGACTTTTATCATTTTGAAAATGGTGACAAATTAAAAATCGCAATAGCCTTACTTGAAAAAGGTTATCCTATAGATGAAATTTCAGTAGGACTGGATTGGAGGGATTTTGAAGGATTAACTGCTGAAATTTTATCTGAAAAGAACTTTGCAGTTTTAAAAAATATGATGCTGACTAAACCTAGAATGGAAATTGATGTTGTAGGCATACGACTTGGTATTGCAATTTTAATTGACTGCAAACATTGGAAGCGTTACAGTACGTCTGCATTATCGACTGCAGTCAAAAAACAAATTGAAAGAACAAAGCAATATGTTGCAAAAACCCCTGGCTCTATTGCCGTACCTGTTATTGTAACACTATATCAAGATAAAATTGATTTTATTGATAATGTTCCTATTGTTCCAATTTTTCAATTTGCTTCATTTGTAGATGAATTTTATGGAAATATTGATCAAATGAAGACTATAGGAACAGACTAGTTACAAAAAATATCACTCCTCCAATTACAAATCCCTTTGTAATCTTTAGAGAGTTATCAAGTGCTTTAGAATAATCTTCATAAATTCCCTGCCCCATCACTTTAACATCTGATTCGTTTTCTAAAATTTCAAACTTAGCTGTTGACATGTTGTTTTCTGCACTTTTTGCAATCTCGAAAAACCATTTTGCAAGTTTATCTGCACTTGTGATTAAGCCTAATTGATAGTAGCCATTTCTGTTTCTAGCCTTTACTGGTGCATAATGTGTATCTGATGTACAGATTTCTAATAATTGGTAATCTCTCTTTGCAAAAATATCTATAATTTTTTCTCTAATTCCATTTTCCATATTGTTAGAGTCTGCCCATCCTAGAAAGTATTTTTTTCCATTAAGTTTGAAACAAATAATTCCTAATCCTCCCATTCCTAAATCTTCAGTCCATACATCCATGTCATCTGTATTGGCATAACCGAACTCTATTGGAAAACTATCTTTTGTGATTAGTGTGTCTAGACATGATTTAGCAGCTTTTAACATATCTTCACCATCTTCTTTTGAAATCTCTTCTCCCATTGCATTATGACAATCAACAATCATTGTTCTTGAATAATTTCTATTATCTGCATACTGGACAATTTCTGTTTTCATGTAACTTGGAAGATCCTCCATGCCATGTGGTGATAATGACAAAAACAACAGTGGATTATTTCCAAAAAGCAAACCTGTAACTCTGGCTTTGTTAATTTGAACTGTTACGGGTTCGGTACATTCCATTCCTTCTTCTTTGACTTTGCTTTTTTCTAGATTTTTCAAAAACCTTTCAACTTCATTTCTTGATGGCAGGTTTAGCGCATGATCTGAAATACTATGCATGATCATTGCCGATGATGATAAATTCTTGTAAATCAGATATGGAATATTGCTTCCCCCTACTGGATGATATGGCCCTGGATGTATTCCTGGTAAAACCATTCTGAATTCCTTTTGACCATTTTCTGTTGAAAATTTTATTTGTTCTGTTGATACTTTTGTTTCACTTGAGCGCTGCTCCATTAGCTCTTCTGCATCTTCAAAATCATTTCCTTGAGATGCAAGATATGCTTGAATAGTCCTATGTGTGCTCTCCATTCCTGGTCTTCCTGCTCTATCTGTTAAAATTGACCAGACACTTGCAATTATCATAAATGAAATTCCATACCCTAAGCCAATTGGTTCACTAAGAATTGAAATCCACATGTCTTGAGGAATCAATACAAAATACATTGCAAGTGGCTGAATGAAACAAATTGCCCATGCTTTTTTCAGACTTGCTCCAAGAGTTGTAGTGTAAATCCCTATTCTAAAACTGGCAAAAAGTAACAATCCAAATGTTATGAAAAACAATTGGATTTCTTTTGCTAAAACAATACTTGAGAGGATTCCCATTAGCAGTGTTACAGTCCATAACATATTTCCAAAAAGGGATGAATGTAATGACTTTGAAAATTCCTTCTTCTTTGAGAATCGAGTATCTAGTAATTGCGTTAAAGCCAGAACTCCTAAAACAATTGGTAGTCTGTACCAGTTTTCTTCAAAGCCTAGATTACTCAAGTACCCAAAATATACTGCAAGAACTGTTACAGAAGCTACTACCATTGAAACAGCTAGTGAGAAATAGTGAGATGATGGATTAACTAAAGTAAGGGAAAACCTGTTGTGTATGTTTGAAACATCGTCTGGAGCTTTTTCCATTGTTTATTCACGGAGCGAGAAATAAATCGATAATCCATGAAATAGCGATTAAACTAATTGGAATTGATACTACAATTTTTGGATCTATTCTGAATCCTTTTGTCTCATCTTCAAAGAATCTCATGAGACCTCCACTTGATGCTGGAAGTGGTGCTGATTTCTTATCTGCCATTACAATTCGTCCTCACGGATTTTAACATAAAAACTTTATTGTTTTCCCTTTACCTTTCCAATGGTCTCTAACAAAGAATTGATCGTTTTGAGAATATTTTGCTGTTTTTCATGATCTTTTTCTTGTTCTAACTCTTTGGTAAGGCTCTCCATCTTTTTTTCCAATGTTTTCTCTATTGATGTGGACTCTTGTGTAGAATCTTCTATTGGAATTTCCCTTTTCTCTGGTTTGCGACCACAACCGATGCATAATGCTTGTCCTTCTTTCATCACTCTTACCCCTTTACAATATGGACATGGTTCGCTGAGTAATGTTGCTCCTTGCAACAACATTTCTGCTGCTTTTTTTGTAAGATCTTCTGTCACAATTTTTCATGTATTTTCTATCTAAAAAATCCGTTTGTTTTTCATTTTTTGTTCATATTCAAACAAGGCTTAATAGTGCGAATAATTGAATTCATTTCGAACGAATGGCAGTAATTTGTAATACTTGTGGTCTTCCAGAAGATTTGTGTGCTTGTGGTGAGCTTGCCAAAGATAGTACTAAAATAATTATCAGATTGGAAACTAGACGATTTAAGAAAAAAGGTACTATGATAGAAGGATTAGATCCCAAATTAAACAATTTAGAAACTGTTGCAAAAGAGCTCAAAAACAAATATGCATGTGGTGGGACTGCAAAAGAAGGCTACATCTTCTTACAAGGTGACCATAGAGATACCATCAAAGATACTTTGATAAATTTGGGATTTGCCGAAGATACTATAGAATTACATTAGAACGATTTGCAAAGTTCAAATAAGATATTACAATTAATTGGAATTCCTTTTTCTGCATTACTTTCGGTAACCTTTGGGTTGCTTCTTGTATCTTTCCCAATTGGCATCTTTGTAGTTTTTGAAAGTGATGTTGGCGGTGACATCAATTATGAATATCCTTTTACTCACTTGGAACTTTTTGTTGGTACTGAATTATACCAAGCCCCAACTGATCTTAGCATAGGTGATGTGTTTGTTGTTTTATGGATTTTGTATCTTGTACTTTTTGTAATTGCCATTTTAGGCCCTAAGCGGGATTTTATGAAAACACTTTCTCCAATTATCTCCTTTGGACGATATGATTCTAGACTAAACTATATGATTGGTATAACAAAATGGTTTTCAATTTTAATTTTTATCTCTGCAGTGATTAACTTTGTACAAGAGGGCTTTGGCATTGAAATTGTACCTCCTCTTGATGACAATGATCTTATTCAATTTTTTTATGTCTCACTTGCTCCTTTAATTGAAGAATTTGTTTTCCGTATTCTTTTGATTGGAATTCCTTTGTTTGGTCTTTACTCGCACAAATCATCTGTGAAATATTTTTTTCAATGCCTGTGGCGCCCTACATTTCTACTCGTTGATGATTCAAAAAAGGCAATTCTTTTGATAATTTTTGTTGGTGTTCTCTTTGGATTTTCCCATATTGCCTTTGGAGATTCTTGGAGTGAAGGTAAATTTGCACAAGCCACTGCAAGTGGAATTATTCTGGGTTGGGTATATCTTAGATATGGATTTGTTGCATCCCTGCTGATTCATTGGGCTGCAAATTATTTTGTATTCTCGTATGCTACCTTTATCTCTCAGATAAACATAATTTCAATTGAGGAAGCATTTTCTCACTCACTAATGTCATCCTTGGAATTGTTACTAATAGTTTCAGGCGCATTCTCAGTTGCTATTTTACTTGTTAATCGATTTTATTCTAAAAAGGAATCTAGCTTAGAGATTTAGTGCTACTTTCAAACCCTTGTATCTATTTCTAATTGTAACTTCTGTTACGCCTGCAGCTTCTGCTACATCTCTTTGTGTTTTGTTTTCACCATTTGTAACACATGCTACATAAAGTGCAGCAGCTGCCAACCCCATAGGATCTTTTCCTGCTGATATTTTTTGCTCTTCAGCAGTTTGTAGAATCTTTGTTGCTTTTCTTTTTGTTTTCTCAGATAACCCTGCTTTACTTGCAATTCTTGAAATACATTTTACAGGATCTACAACTGGCATCTTCAAATTCAATTCTCTTAACAGCAGACGATAACATCTTGCAATATCTTTGCGTTTAATGTTACTTGCTTGACCTATGTCTTTTAGTGTTCTTGGTGTTTCTGTGTCTCTACATGCTGCATAAAGTGCAGATGCAATTAAAGCTGAAATGGAACGACCTCTAACTAGACCTTTCTCTAATGCTTTTCTATAAATGTAAGCTGCTTTTTCAATAACTGAATCTCCAACTGCAAGTTTGTCCTTTAATCTGTCTAACTCACTAAATGCCTGTCTGAAATTTCTATCAACTGGTTCATGAACTTGACTTCTGCTGTCCCAAGTTCGCAATCTCTCGATTGTACTTTTCATTGCAGCAGTTAGAGGTTTACCTGTAGCATCTCTGTTTTGTGGATTGATTACTGTAGCTAAACCCATATCGTGCATTGCAAGTGATGTTGGAACCCCTGCCCTGCTTTTGTTTTCACCTTCATTTGAAAATGATCTCCATTCTGGACCTGATTCCTCTACTTTGTCAGTAATGACAAATCCACATTTTCCACAAAAATTCTCCCCTGTATTGGCATCAGTAACTAGAGTTCCTTTACCACATCTGGGACACTTGTCTTTTTGATTACTTGTTTTAACCATTTTTTCTCTCAAAACCTTTTATGATGATATTTAAAATTTTCTAAATCATTACTTATAAGTTTGTTGCTGATTTCGTTCCTAAATTGATGATTTACAATAATTAGTTTCTAATTTTTTAGTCTGATTGAAGGATTTTTTTTATTTTCTCTGCGATTCCTGGTTTTTCATTTTGTTCTAAAAGGAATTTCAAATCTTCTTTATTGTCTACATCCCACATTATTCTTTTTACAAATACCATGGCGACATTGAGTGTGTGCTCTTTTGCAGTATTCATATGAATTTTGTAACTGTCTTCATCATAATGTGTCTCCATCAAGTCTATTGGCATTCTTGCTAAGGCATTCGTTCCATCAAATCTTCTAGATGGAACAATGATTGCAAAATTTGGATGCATTTTATAGTTTAACATAAAATCAATGTCTTGAGTTTTGATAAATGGAATGTCTTGAGGAAATACAATTGATGCATCAAACTTATTTTCTAAAAGATACTTGTCTGCCAATGCTACTGCACTGTTAACGCTTTCTTCCTTCTCATCAATTATTGTAATTGTGTTGAATTTTTCCCCCATCTCAATTGCTTTTTCTTCCTTTGTTATCATGATTGTTTTTTCAATTTGAGGTGATATTGATAATGTATGTAGAATTTCTTCTAACATCACAATACACAATTCTTCAACTTGTTGTGGAGATAAATCTAAACGTGTTTTTGCTTTAGAGAAAGTCTTTACAGGAATTATTGCAGCTATTTTCAAATTATACGTGTACTTGTTTTAAAATGAAATTTGCTAATGCATCTTCTGCTAATTTATTTTTCATGGTAATTTTAGTTTCAAATACTTTCATGTCTAAACTTTGAATTTTCTTAGATAACATTCTATCTTTTGTATCTATTATCATGTTTGAACAAACATCTGAATACATTTTTGCTAATCCATAGGCGTTTGATTCAATTCCTGCAGCCTGCATATACTTTGCAGCAGGTCCACTTATTGCATTGTCTCCAATTAATGGACTGATTGCAACAACTTTTTTCTTTATCTTTGATAGCTCTTTTCTTATTCCTTTAATCTGAAGCATTGGTCCAATTGATGTTAATGGATTACCTGGTGCTAAAATTACCATATCTGCATCATGAATTGCATTTACAGCTTCAGGATTTGGACGAGCTTTGTCTGCTCCAATATACTGAATTCCTTCAACTGGATCTTTTCCTCTATGTTTGACCCAATATTCTTGCAAGTGCAATTCTCCTTTATCTGTGGTAATTCTGGTTTCTATGCTGTTGTCTGTAACTGGAATGATATTTGCACTAACTGCAAATTTCTCACACATCCATTTTGTAATGTCACTTAGATTTTTTCCATTTTTCAACATGTTTGTTCTAATCAAATGAGTTGCAGCATCTCTGTCTCCTACTCTAAACCATGTCTCTTCTCCAAAGACTTCCATTTGGCGTAAAAAGTTGAAAGTGTCTTTTTTCATCCCCCATCCTCTCTCTTGATCAAGTAAATCTGCTAATCCGTATACGATGGTATCGATATCTGGACATACGTATAGTCCGTATAGCCAGTAATTGTCCCCAACGTTACTGATGACATTAACTTTGGATTCTTGTGACACTAGCCCTCTGACTAGTTTTACCGAACCTGTTCCACCTGCTAAGACTGTAATCATATCATATTCCTCTAAAACTGAAAATATGATTGCTGTCACTCAATATTACTTTTTCAAAAATTGCCGATCCACGTATTTAGGATAAGTTTATTACTGCTTTTTCATGGATTTTACTCGTGTCTCGGGCTGTAATTATGTCTGTTTTGCTAGCTGCTCTTATCGTTGTTGGTACTAGTACTCCTGCTTTTGCAGCACAATTAGATGCAAAAATCAATCCAAATACTGAAACATCTCCATTTAAGATGAATTACCAAAAAACAGTCTTCATTGAATATCCAGAAGGTGGAAATCTCTTTGATGTTTTGAGAGGGCAAGAATGGACCGTATCTGGAACTGCTGATACCTCTGATCCTGGAGTTGAAGAGTTAAGAAATCAACTTAATCGTGGAATTGCAAATGATGGAAGTCAAGCACAAATTCAAGATTTGACTGTAACTTATGAATATCATCTCAAAGCTAGAAACATCAACACATCTGTTGACTATCGTGTAGTTTTGGAAGGAACTTTAGCTGATTATGTAATTACAAAAGACTCTCAAAGATCATTAGTGGATTTAGGATGGAGAGCAATGAGCATTGATAAAGAAATCGTCATTGACGGTGTTGAAATTAACATTCCAATTAACATTTTAAGAGATCAAGAACCTGAAGCTTATACTTTCTTTGCAGGAACTGAAGCAGAAGATGTTTTAGGTAGACATCTCATTAATGCAGATTTTATTTTAGAACAACCATTAACTAATTGGCACTTTTTATTTGATCCAACTGGTATCAATGTAGACGCTGGAACTTTTGGTCTTAGTGAAGAAATTGCAGGATTTGTTGTATCTTCATGGACTATGGGTGAAAGTAGTATTAGAGAAGGAAGACAAGTTGAAAGAGTCTTTGAAGCTGAAATAATGTCTGACAAACCATATGTGGTTAGAAGTGTTCAGTCATCTGATCAAGCCAATCTGGCAATTATTGGATTTGGTGCATTAGATGAATTAGATGGCATTGAAATTGCTGGTGTTACTCCAACCCCTCCTGAGGATTACATGACTACATCAACTGGTGATTTCCCTGTATTCATCGTATATGGAATGGCTGGAATTGCAGCTATTGCAGGAATTGCATTTTTCTTTGTAAGTAGCAGATCTCTCAAAAATACCCAACAAGGTCAGCAAGGAATTGACCCAAGTAGATTGGTTGGTTATCAAACTAGTGCATCTTCTGGCGGTTATCAAACCAATAGAGGTGAGGCTCAACTTAGAGATGATACTGATTATCAACAAACACGTAGCGTTTATGAAGAAGAACAAACACAAAGTCCACCTCCACAAGCAACTCCTTCTACCCAAGAAGAAGCAGCATGTGGATGTGCAGCCTCTGCTGAAATGGGTTCAGAATGTGATTGTGCAATGCAAGGGGCATGTCTATGTGATGGAACCTGCAAATGTGGCGCTGATATCTGTAAAGAACATGTCAGTTCAATGAGTTAGTGTCTGTAATCTTTATCAAAATCTCATTTCCACAAATGGTATTATTTACAACCCTTTGATAATGTTGTAAAAAAATTACTTCGTTTATTGAAAATACTTCAATTTCAATGTATTATCATGTCTGAGAGAATTACCGTGATGTTCAATAGTGATATTGTGAAAAAACTACGCATTCTTCAATCAAAGAAAATCAAAGAATCTTCTTCTACTGTCAGTTTTTCAAGAATAGTAAATGAAGTTTTAGAAAAGGGATTAAAATAATTATTTTAATTACTTAGATACTTGATTTGTGAATTGTTCTGACGTGTCTCTCCAAATGCCCTTTTCCTGCTAGGTGTTTTTTACAATGAGGACACTGTATCCTTTTCACCATTTCATATTTTCATACTTTTAATCCTATTAATGCATTGACCTTGATCTTTTTTAAAAAAGTATGTGTGCTGGGAGTAACCCTCCTTCTGTTTTCACGATATTTCGCTTTGCAGCCTACCTGAACCTAGTACAGGA
>DATHYS010000092.1:0-2328 GCA_035458995.1 Candidatus Nitrosopumilus sp. | reverse complement strand
GATTTTTTTATGAATCATTGCCAAATGAGTGATTCTGAAATTCTTACAAAATTTTTGATATATCGAGACTTGAGGACTCGTGGATATGTTGTAAAAGATGGATTTGGATTTGGTTCTGATTTTAGAGTCTATGAGCGAGGTCAATATGGAGAAAAAGGCGCCAAATTTCTAATATTTGGTCTTAATGAGGGCCAACAAGAAAAAATGGGCAATCTCCAAAAAAAGATTGAAGAGATTACTCAAATGGGAAAAGAACCTATCATTGCAGTAATAGAGAGACGTGGTGAAGTAATTTATTATAAAATTAACAAAATGAATTTTTACGAAAATAAATCTAGACTAGAAGAATCCTTTCAGCTTTAATCCTGCAAGACCCATTCAGATGAATATTTCAAAAGACTGTTTTCTTCTGCTTCCATAAAATCATACACTTCGAGATGTTTTGTTTTATTGTCCCACAAATCTTCAAAATCTTTCATCTTTCTTTCTATTCTTGATTTATCATTCCATGATGTAAACACATCAACTGATTCGAAATCCCTGGTTTGGGTGGAAAATGATTCTCTTGATGTCCCAGTAAATGCAACTGCTTGATCATGCCCATCTCTAAATATGCCGATTCTCTCTGAAAAAGAATCTGCAACTTGTTCTGAATTTGGAATGGCGATTTTAAGTTCAATTTGACCATTATTTACAATCTCTTGTATTTTTGAAATTTTTGAATCTTTTATGAATTTGCCTTCAAAGGATTTTGTAAATTTCTCAGAAAATAGTTTTGTAAATAGATTCAAGTCACTAGTTCTGAATCTATGTCCTGTAATCATTCTAAGTTTTGCCTTGCCTTCAGAAAAATTCTCAAATGCCATGGCAATTGTGGCCAAAGTCTCAATTGACAAAAAATCCACACATCTATCATATTCTATACAGTTTCCAAGACATGGGAAGAAAAATTCAGTAACAATATCATCTCTGTCTGAACGATATTCTTCTTTTAGTTCAATTTCTCTAAGATTCAATGATAACTTGTTCTGATTTTGTTATTTAAAGAAACAATTTTGAATCTAAAATGCTCCCATCGGGATTTGAACCCGAGTCTTTGGCTTGAGAAGCCAAAATGCTTAACCGGACTACACTATAGGAGCTTGATAAAAAACAAATCAAATCTTAATTTAAAGGAAATGTTTTGACTTTGCATGAATTTGTAAAACTTTGTGACTTGATTCATTTATAGAAAAACCACAGGTATCATTTCACATGGACGTAAAAAAATTCATTGAAGATAATGGGTTATCTGGATTTCCTGTAGGTCTTGGAGGGTGTAGAATTTCTGATCTGTCTTTTGATTCCTGTGACTATGATGTTTTTGTTTTTGATGAAAAGTCAGAACCCGATGAAATAACAAAATTTGATGATGAGTTTGTAATATTACATCATGCATCCATGTCTGAATCAAAGTCAGAAAAACTTCTCCAATATGATCAAATGCAAATTATTCATGACGAGTCTTGGGATTTACGAATGATGCTTGCTAAAATTCATGAAAAACAAGACTCTTTATTTTCAGATTTTGCAAAAAATTGTCTAATTGAATCTCAATTTTGTTGTCAAAAAACTACAGAAGCAATAGAATCCGGTGATGTCTTTGCTCCTTGCTGGCAGAAATGTGCATCTTACTATTTAGCTAATGCGATTTCTGCAATTAATCACAATCGTTCCAGTCCCTCTCATATGCTTGATTCACTTCGAAAATTAAAGAAGAGTCCTATCAATGAACATATCTCAGTTGCAACTCAGACAGTTGGAATCGAACGAGCTACCCCAACTTTGCTTGAAAGAATGTTGAAATCTACAATAGGATTTTCTGATTTGATTGAAAAAAATAACCATTCTGCAATCATACAACAAAAACATGATTTCTTTGTGAAAAATTCAATGCTTGCAGATTGCTATTTTTATTTGGGATATGTTAACAAAGAGATTTTTATTCAAATCAAGGACACGCTAAATCGAGAGCAAGACCTGATCCATATCCTCAAAATTGCATTTGATGTTGAGGCTGACCCTAATCTACTCAAGCAACAATCAGAACTAATACAGAAATCTTGTAATGGGGTTCTTGAAATTCTATCAAGTGCGTAGTGTTCTATTTTGATGTACTAACCTTTTAAAATAAGTAAAATTACTGATTTACCATGGTAGATCAAGCATGTGGATGCGAAGCTGACAGCGGCGATCCAGATTACTCATGTGATTGTGCAATGCAAGGTCATTGCATATGCAGTTCTGATTGCAAATGTAATACAGACGTTTGTAAAGAAGCAACTAAAG
>DATHYS010000091.1:0-4266 GCA_035458995.1 Candidatus Nitrosopumilus sp. | reverse complement strand
CAAATGGGCCCCAATAGTGTTAGAGTCATAACTAAATCCAATGACAGGATGAACATATCCCAATTTCCGTAATTGCTTTTTTGCCAAAACAACTTTTGCAATAGCACCAGCATTATCATTTCTTAAACCATGAATCATGATTGTAAGTTCTTTAGAATCAATTAATTTTTTAAAATCATTTTTTGGATATGCATAGTATGAATTATTTTTCAAAGTATTACCATTAAAAAGATCATAATAGCCTCTAGTAGAAATTCTTGGAATAGGCTTCATTGTCATTCAGAAGGACCTAGATGACTCTTGTGTTTTTCAACATCTTCTTCTTCAACTTTTGCAAATAGAGGAGATGCCTCACCTAGTTCATGATTTGCATGAATTCCCAAAGTAGAGATATCATCCCAAGAAGAATTGTTTATTTCTCCATTCAATCCTAATTGAGTCCAGATTTTTTGAGAAGACTCAGGCAAGAAGGGAAACAGGGCAATGGCCATACTTCGAGCAGCATTAACTGAGAGATATACACAATTTGCAGTCCCTGGGCCTTTTTTCCAAGGTTCTTTGTGTTGAAAGTACTGATTAAAAAAAGAGGAGAACTCCATAATTTTCTTCAGAGCCCTATCAAGGTGATTTTGCTCCATAAGGGAGCCTACATCAGATGCTAGGCTTTTGATTTTTTCTTCAGCCTCAGAATCTTTTTCATCAAAAGGGTCAGGTTCTGGAACTTTGCCATCAAATGCTTTTTTTGTAAATCCTAGTGCACGATTAATGAAATTCCCAAGATTTCCAATTAATTCAGAATTTATTCTGGTTGTAAAATCATCCCAATCAAAATTCAAATCATCTTGAGAATAAGGATTGATTGAAACAAGATAGAATCGAAGATAGTCTGCAGGATAATATTCTAAAAATTGTTTTAATCCAATGTACCAATTCCTACTTTTTGAAATCTTCTTTGATTGTAATGTTAGGTGTCCGCGAGTTGGAATGTAATCAGGGAGTTTGTATTCTGAATCAATTCCCAATCTCATTGCAGGCAAGAAAAGATAATGATGATAGACGATATCTTTTCCAATGAAATGGTAAATGTCAGCAGAATTCCAAAATTCTTTTCCATCTATGCCTTTATCATTTAGGAACTTTAATGCAGTAGAAATGTAAGCCAAGTGATTATCAAACCACCCATAGAATACTTTGCCCTCTGCACCATCCAAAGGAACAGGAACACCCCAAGGAATATCTCTAGTAATGTCCCAATCAATTAGTCCAGATTTTATCCAATTTTGAACATATTTTTTTACATCTTTTTGGAGATGTTGATTTTCATCTAACCACTTTGATAAGGAATCACCAAAGTTTTTGAGTCTGAAAAAGTAGTGAGTAGTTTTTTCTTTAGTTGGAGGTTGACCACATAGAGAGCACTTAGGATCGGTAATTTCTTCGGGAACACGACCACAACTTTCACAAAGATCAGAGTATTGGTCCTCAGCTTTGCAGTAAGGACAAATACCTTTCACATATCTGTCAGGAAGGAATTTTTTATCATTATTGCAATAGAATTGGATAATTTCTTTTTCATAAATATGTCCAGCATCGTTTAGTTTTTTGAATACGTCCTGAACAAATACTATATTTTCTGAAGAACTTGTTTTGTAAAAATAGTCAAATGCTATATTGAATGCTGAAAAATCTTCATAATCACGCTTGTTCCAATAGGCTACATATTCAGCAGGAGTCTTACCTTCTTTTTCAGATTGGATTAGAATTGGCGTTCCAAAATCATCAGATGCACAGACATAGTAGGCTTCAACTCCATTTAGTTTCAAAAATCTTGTTGTTACATCAGCTGGAAGGTATGTAGATGCAACATGACCTAAATGAATTTCTCCATTTGCATAGGGTAACGCACTTGTAATGATAGCTTTTTTGTTCATCAGATGTCAGCATATGTGGATATTGTTCTTAAGAAGTTTACCAGTTATTGGCATATTTGACTTGTTCTGGAGTTAATTTATCAATTTTGACATCCATTGCTTTCAATGCATCAAATGCGATTTGAATATCAATTTCTTTAGGCACATCAATAATTTTATTTTCCATTTTTTTGTGATTCTTTAAAATATACAATACAGACAAAAGTTGATTTGAAAAGGATTGAGCCATTACTTCTGGAGGATGTCCTTCAGCAGAAACTAAATTAGCCAAACGTCCTTGTCCAATCAAGTAAACTTTTCTACCATTTTTCAAAGTACATTCATCAAGAGTTGGTCTAACTTCTTTTACAGATTTTGATTTCTTTAGTAAAAATTCAGCATCAATTTCAACATCAAAGTGTCCAACGTTACCCATTATTGCACCATCTTTCATTTTCAAAATGTGTTCTTTTCTAATTACACTAGTCATTCCCGTACATGTGATAAACATATCACCGATTTTTGCTGCTTGTGCCATTGGCATTACTTCAAATCCATCCATGTGTGCTTCTAGTGCTTTAACAGGATCAACTTCGGTTACAATTACTTTAGAGCCCATTCCATTGCATCGAGATGCAACACCACGACCGACCCATCCATATCCAACTACAACGACACGTTTTGATGCCATCAGTAAGTTCATGGCACGCAAGTAACCATCAATGGTACTTTGTCCAGTACCATATCGATTATCAAACATGTGTTTGGTGTATGCTTCATTTACCAAGATTACAGGATAACGTAATTTGCCTTGATTTTCTACAGCCCTAATTCTAGTTACACCAGCAGTAGTTTCTTCAGTAGCACCTAAAACTTCCATATCTTTGAATCGTTTATCAAAGTGTGCTTTGATGTTCATGTCTGCACCATCATCAGTTAGAATTGTTGGCTTGTGTTTGAGTACTTGATCAATTGACCAATCATAGTCTTTTACAGATTGTCCATGCCAAGCATAGACATGGATTCCTTGTGATGCCAAAAATGCAGCAATATTATCTTGAGTGGTTAAAGGGTTACCACCACAAACTGCAACTGTTGCACCTAATTCTTTAGCACCCATAAGTAAAACAGAAGTTTCTTTTGTAACGTGTAGACAAAAACCGAGTGTAATTCCCTTGAGAGGTTTTGATTTTTTTAATCGATTAATTGTATTATCTAAAATTTGCATGTGAGATCTTGCCCACTCATAAGATAGCTTACCTTCTTTGATCAATTTAGGGCTAGACTTTACTTTACTCAATAATTACACCCATGTTAATTACTATAAAATCCTATCATGCGAATGTAAATAAATGACAAGAATATCACAGAGATATTGACTTGGAAGAAAATTGCAGATAAAGGCGCAGTTGAATCAGGAAAAGGAAAAGCATTCAAAGTAGATGGAAAGCAAATTGCAATTTTCAATCAAGATGGTTACCATGCAATGGATGATCTATGTGTTCATCAGGATGGGTCAATTGCACCAGGAAAACTAGATGGAGATATAGTTGAATGCCCATTACATTTTTGGCATTATAATATCAAGACAGGAGAATTGACAGATTATCTCAAAGATGTGAAACTTGAAACATATCCAGTTGAAGCACGAGATGATGGCATCTACATCGACATTTAGTGATAAAATAGCCCTGTAAATTCAAAAAAATACAACACCATTTTGGTCACAATTTTTGTAATGTAAAAAAATGACAAATTTGCTAAAATTCCACATGTGGAAGGTTTGCATGTTTCTTTTATGTCTGAAATAGGTCATTAAATTATGCAAAGTAGAATTATCTTCTCAATGCTATTAGGAATTCTAGTATTAGGCATCTCACAATTTGCATTTGCAGAAGAGGCAGAGAAAACTACATTCATTGCAATAGATGAAGAAAAATTTGAGCAACCAAAATCAAAATACAATCATCAAGAGATAGTATTTTTAGGATTTGTTGAAGACTATGCTAGAGGAGATCAAGTTACAATTAACATAATTTCTCCAGACGGCTCACAAGATGAAATTAACACATATGCATCTAAAAAAGGCGATATCTATACAATAAAACACATCACGCAAGATTCTCAAATTGGAGTTCATCAAGTTAGTCTAGTGTATCATGGTGTAGAGGTTGCATCAGCAACATTTGAGATTTTAGAAAATAGTTAAGGTTAGCACGTAAAGTTGGGACAGTAGTAAATGGGAGCAAAAGAGAGGGACAAAATTTCCCCCTCTAGTGCTAGGTATGGGTTATGTTGGGCACAGATTATTATTCTGTAATAGTACTACACCACCAAAGTATATTGAATATTGTGT
>DATHYS010000090.1:0-10262 GCA_035458995.1 Candidatus Nitrosopumilus sp. | reverse complement strand
TACATCCTTTGGAATCTAAATTCTTGCAGAGTTCTGCTAATCTACTAAGATCATCATATGTGAAATCCTTGTTAGTGTAACTGGTAAAATTGGCAGTGTCACTAACTGGTTGATAGGGTGGATCAAAATATACCAAATCTCCTTTTTTGGAATCTCTTAGAACTGCCTCAAAATCACGACATTTTATGGCAACTTTGCTTGATTGTAAAATTCCACTAACTGAACGAAGGTTATCTTCATTGACAATATTCGGATTGGCATATTTTCCTAGTGGGACATTGAATTTTCCTTTGCTGTTAACACGATATAATCCATTGAAACAGGTTCTATTCAAGAAGAGTAATCTAGAAGTCTTTTCAATTTCGCTTCGAGGATTACTTTCTCTAACAGAGTAATAGTATGTTTTAGAATCTTTTTGATAATTTCTTTCATGATTTCTCAAAGAGGTGATTAGAGATTCAACTCTGTCACGAATTGTAGTATATGATAATACAAGATCAGAGTTCAAATCAGAAATACTGCATTTTTGTCCATGACGTTCTGTCAACATATGGAAAAGTAATGCACCACCACCCAAGAAAGGCTCAAAATAAGTACCAAAAGTTTTAGGTAAATTTTCATTTAGAATTGGAATTAATTGTCGTTTTCCACCAGCCCATTTTACAAAGGGTTTTGGAACAGTTGAAATTTGGCTATAGACTTGTTTCAATAATCAGTATCACATAATTCATTATCAGATCATTAGGTGAAATTATTTGATCTTGAACTAACTTTTTTCTAGTCACGAAATAGGTTAAATACAAATTTTGTAATTAGGGAATTTTTTTGAAAAATATTTTTTGAAGTGTAGAGGAAACCCTAGGAGAAAATAATAAAATGAAAAGGAAAAGGTTGGATTTTTAGTCCCACTTTGACCAAGCGGCCATCCATCTGTATGTCCAAGTGTTCAATTTACAACCTAATGCTGCAAATGTACATCCCAATACTGCACCTGCACCTGCACCGAGAGCAACTGGGCTGTTATAGAACTTACCTACTTGCGGTTCGATTGGTGTCATGTATGGTGGCAATGTTGGTCTTGGATATTTGAATGCCGTTTCTAGTGGGTCTGCTACTGTTATCAGGTTTACCATGTTGAACAATGGTAAAGACATTCCTACTAGTACGCCGCCAAACAGTATCAAGCTGTGCTTGTTCTTCTTTGTAGCCCAATAAACCAAGTCCAACAGCATTGCTGATGGAAGCCAAACTGGAGTTACAATGAAGTCATATGGATATCCTAGCGAAAACCATGCGGCTTTTGCTATCCATGTGTATACTGTCATAATCAGAGCGTAGTACGTTGCTGTGCCTGGAACGCCTGTAAATGTTAGGTAATACGTAGCACCTACAATAAGCATCAACGTTTGCGATATTGAGAATACCGTGTACGAAGTCCAAGCCCAGTCAGTGTAGAAGATGTAGTCTCCTGCATTAATTGTTAACAGTGTTGAGTTAACTGCAACTACTACTATGAATAAGTAGTGTGTACATCGTCTTAACCAGACCATAAGAAGTCAAAGAAAGGGTCAGTATATAAAATTATAGAGTATGCTGGAGATCGTCATTTCTGACTTTGAATTAGAATAAAAAATGGCGGGTAAGAGCCTTTTTTGAAAATTAAAATGAAAAAGAAAATTGCTGAAGGGATTTCCTTCTGATTACCAACCAACGAATAGTGATACAAACAAGCAAAATGCAGTTGCACCAGCAACACTAGCGGCAAGTATGCCGTTACTGTTTTTGTTGGAACCTTCTTCCATGACTTTAACACAGAAGATGTAACCTATTGTGATGATGATTGTCAATACGATGAATGCAAAGTGACCACTTGCTGTTGGATATGCCCATGGATAATAGAAGTATCCTGCTGCAGTACCACCAAAAGTTGCCAATATTGCTGCCCAGAATGATACTGTGATCATACCAGTCATATTTTCAACGCGTCTACCAATCATTCGTTCTATGTCAGCGCTTGATGAACCGCCACCGCCACCAGAACCGAATCCTTTAGGAAGAGTCATTCTGGAATTATTCTAATTCAGATTCTTTTAAGTCTTTCTTAAATGGATATGACTCGTACGATCTACGTCATTTTAAAAATAATAAAAGAAAAAAATGTGCTAAAAGCACTTTTTCTAAGGAATTGCTCTGCTGTACAATTTGCCTTCTAAGGCCATCTTGTACATCTCAGCAACGTATGGATTCTCTCCTGGAGTTTCTGCACCTAGTTCTACGAGACGAGCATATACTCTAACTACGTATGCGAGTGCACCCATGAAAGCCACTACGACTCCCATGTTAAACATCCAGTGATTTGGAACTGCAAAGATTTCTTCTACAAACCAGAAATGCCACATCTCATTGACACCAATAGTAAACATGGTTGCAAGGTAACCTAGAATGGTCATCTTCAATCCAGTGTTCATTGAATTATTTGGGCCTCTAAGAACTGGAATCTTTCTATCATAGATTGCTGCTGCTCCCCATCCAAGTGGTAATGTAATGAAGTGGGAGTATAGCCACCAGTGAGCTGGTGTGAAAGCACTATCTCTGATAGAGGTTTGATGCAAAGAACCATCAACGAAGTTATCGACTTCGACTGATGCTGCAGTAGAACCCATAGCAATAACGATGAGCCAGACTTTCTTTAGTCTCTGGATCTCAACTTCTTTTGGGATTAATGCGGGCATCTGTGCCATGCATACTATCATGTGAATTGAGGATATAAAGTAAGAGTTTGAGATGATTGAGATTTTATCTAAAATATCATAATAATTTTAAAATAATATGAAAATATTACATGTTATTAGATTGAAAATAATTTAAATTTGATAGTTTTTTCATCAATTTCAATGTTATACATCAATGATTTACATTGAATATATTGTCGATCCTCGTTGTTAAGGTAAAACATATAACGACGTGTTTTAATTCCAAAACTTAGGGATAACTATGGTCGAAAAAAGAATTTTCGTATTTGGACTTGCTGTAGTACTTGCACTAGGAACTTTAGGTTTCAACTGGGTTGAATCCATACTTCCAACTGCAGATGCACACGGTGTCCAAGCACAACTCCAAAGTCGTTTTGTCAGAATTGAAGACGAAGCCTTTAACAGACAATCCCTACAAACTGGCGAAACCTTGACACTTCAAGGAACATTAGTCAGTTTAGTAGAAAGAGACCTTAGAGGATGGATATCCATTTTCTCAGAGTCAACCAACGCAGGTAACAGATGGGAAATGTTGGCAAGAGACCCACCAGGAAACGTCTTTGACATTCCAGGTAACTCAGTAGTCGATTACTCATTGTCTGCAAAAGCACTTGAAGCTGGTGTATACCACGTACACACCCAACTCAATGTTGCACAAGTTGGTCCAGGACTTGGTCCAGGTCAAACAGTAGTTGTTGAAGGTGAACCAATTATCAAACCAATCCCATATACGAACATCGCATACCAATCAATTATCATAGGTGTCGGATATGTCATTACGTTTGCAACACGACCTTGGCAAGTAATCTAAACAACCCAACCTTTTCCTTTTCATTTTATAGATACTCCTTACGATTATCGTAATTAATTCACCAAGTTTTATCTTCTAGAAAAAAGTAAAGAAAATATGCTAAGTTTCAAAATTACCAAATTAGATATTTTTCAAAGTTATTTTTTTGGAGAAACAGAATTTCGTTCTGACAAATACAAAGTAAACATCCAAAATCAAAGGAGAGGAAAAGTTCTAAAATTACCATTTGAGATAAAACCAAAAAGTGAAAAAATCGTAGTTAGGATCTCAGGAAAAGACGATTTGTTTATTGAAGATTATCTTCCATACAAAGGAGAATCAGAATGGCTTGAAATTGATTCTGACGAAATAACCTATTTTCTTGCAGATCATCAAGACCAATGTGACACAATTGAGATAATGTATGAGTAAGAGAAAGGACTTTAAGGAATCTGGTTAAAGCCATCACGATGAAATATCCTGGAATGGGGGATCCTTACAAGAGGAATAAAACTCTCAAATTCCTAGCAATTACAGCAGTAATAGCAGTATCAGTAGGAGTTACCAGCAGTATTCTTCAAGGTCATTTTGGTCAAAATGATCCTCTCAAAGTTTGCATCAATGATAAGGATACTCCATACAAAATGAAAGTCTCTTTAGAGTTAATTATTGATGGTCTCCCAACAGAGATTCCAGCCAATATCAATTCAGGATTAGTTGATGACGAATGCAAGAGGACCATGTATACTTTGACAGATGATGGAACAATCTATGTAGAATGGGAAGAAGAGTACCCATGGGAAATTGGTCACTTTTTGTGGATGTGGGATTTCCCTCTAAGAGATATGGATCAGGACAAATCAACTTTCTATGTAAATGATAAAGAATCAACGCAATTCATCAATACCCCACTACAAGACGGATATCACTACAAGGGAGTATTTACCACCAAGGCATATGACACATCCAAAGATACAGACTTCCTTCCAGAACCAGAAAATTAGCATCTACAGATTTTAACTAAAAAATATCTAATTGCAGACTTTGTAAAAAATTGAATTTTCTAAAAAGGCTAGTTTCCACTAAAGGATATTAAAAATAATGAAAAGATGAAAGTTGGTAATTTTACCAGTATTTACCGTTGTCTGGAATAAGACCGATACCTTCTCTTTCAAAGTGTCTGTCTAATTCGTCAACCCATCTTTCACGGTTGTCTTTGTAAGCCCAGCCGTGTACACGTAACCAGAATGAGATAATTCCAAGAAGGAATATTGTAAACATCATGGTTCCGAAGATGTAAATCATTACATCGTAAAATAATGGATCATAGTTTGGTCCTAGTTGTCCTGTAATTGAAGACAGGATGCTTAGGAAAGTACCTACGATAGGAATCATAATAATTTGGCTCTATTTGTGCGATATATACATTTCTTTTATTATCATAAAGTACGAGATCAGTATTGGTCAAGACTAAGAGAAAAGAATTACAGTTTACACTAGAGAACAGATAATAAAATAAGAGAAAAGTGAGGTTTGTTTATCCTCTTCCCATTGCTGCGTATTTGCCAGATCTTCCTCTAATGAAGAAGGCTCCTGCAATACCACCGAATATTGCTGCTGTAATAACAGATGCA
Organism: Candidatus Nitrosopumilus sp.; assembly: GCA_035458995.1. Taxonomy (GTDB): domain Archaea; phylum Thermoproteota; class Nitrososphaeria; order Nitrososphaerales; family Nitrosopumilaceae; genus Nitrosopumilus. The sequence continues at coordinate 5,085 of DATHYS010000090.1, read as the reverse complement.
CCAATTACACCACTTGCATCAAGATACGGAGTTCCTGAACCAGAAGCTGGATTTGCTTCGGCTGAATCGATTCTTCTCTTTTGAATCTCAAGTGCCTCTTCTAGTGTGTATGATCCGGTTTGTCCTTCACTACCAACGTTACCCATGTACTGTGCAAATGCTACTGCACTTTCTGCATAGAACCCGATAGTGAAGACAGCGATTAAGGATGCTGCTAATAGTATTTTTGTATTCATACTGTTTACCTGCTCGTTTTGGCGCCAGAGACTTATTTAACTTTTATTCTGAACCCCAAATTCGAGTCCAATGTACGAGATCAGTATAAGTAACGTTTAATTCTGCACTATAATGAGCCAAATCATGGGACGAATGCATACACACAGACATGGAAAGTCACACTCAATTAGACCAGCTACACTTCGTGCACCTTCATGGATCACACAGAGTCCTGCAGAAATTGAAGAATTAGTAATAAAATATACTAAAGATGGTTTGACTCCTAGTCAAATCGGAATTAAATTAAGAGATCAACATTCAATCCCTCTAATCAAACCTATTACCAAAAAAAGCATGGGGCAGATTTTAGAGGAAAATGATTTGAAAGCTGAAATGCCTGAAGATCTTGAAAATATTGTTAGAAAAGCAGTAGGTCTTCAAAAGCACCTTAAAGCAAACAAAGGAGATAACAGAAATGTAAGATCTTTGGAGTTGATTGAAGCCAAGGTTCACAGACTATCAGTCTACTACAAAAGAATTGGAAGAATCTCTAAAACCTGGAAGTATAAATCCGTGGTTGCTCAATTAGAGTAATGACAAAATCACTTGATGAATCACTTTCATATTTCAAAGACAAAATTTCAGATTGTATAAAATCAAAAAAATCAATTTCTGTTACGACACATATTGATTGTGATGGACTAACATCAGGTAGTATAATCACAAAAGCACTAATCAGAGCAGGGGCAAACTGTACAGTTAGAACATCAAAAGAATTTAGCAAAAATGTTTTAGAATCTTTCAAAACAGATTCAAGAGATTTTCATATTGTTACTGATTTAGGAGGAGGTTTTGGAAAAGAATTAGAAAAGACATTAGGAGATAATTGGGTAGTCTTAGATCATCATCAAATTCCAGATGAAGAGATAGACAATCAAAATGTCATCAATTCATGGAAATATGGAATTGATGGAGGAGTCGACATTTGTGCAGGAGGAATGGCATATCTGGCCTCAGTTGCCCTAGACGAAAGGAATTCAGATTTATCTGCAATTGCAGTTGTTTCAGCTTTGGGCGATAGACAGGACCAAGGGGAAAGAAAATCATTTACAGGAAAAAATTTTGAGATTGCCAATATTGCCAAAGAGCAGGGTTTAGTCGATATTGATTTAGATTTATTGCTAGTAGGTAGAGAAACTAGGCCTCTTGTAGATGCTTTGGCATTTACCTCTCAACCATTTATCGAAGGATTAACCTGGAATCGAGATTCTTGTCTATCAATCCTCAATTCATCTGGAGTAAATCTAAAGGAAGAAGGTAGATGGAGGGTACCAGCAGAACTCAACGAAGATGAAAAAAGACAAGTAATTGAGGCAATTACAAAATTTGCATCAGGGAAAAATACTACTGAAATAATGTCAGAATTAATTGGATATACCTACACATTCCCTAGAGAGGATAGCAGGAGTTTCTTAAGAGATGGAAGAGAGTTTTCAACCATGCTAAATTCATGTGGAAGGATAAATCGTTCTGGTGTCGGAATGGCAGTTTGTATGGGAGATAGAAATAAAATTCTAAGAGAAGCTGAGACAATTCTAACAGATTACAGAAAAATGATCAGAGAATACATGAATATTTTATCTAATGAGAGATGGAGAATTTCAGAAAGTGAGACATGTGTAATGGTAAATGGAGAAGATATAGTTCCAGAAACAATGACAGGTACCATTTCATCATTAATTGCAGGTTCACCTAAAAATTCTGGAAAAATTGTTATCTTGAGAACCAAGGCCGAAGAGAATACTATAAAGTTCTCATCAAGAAAATCATTTGGCTGTACATCAGATATCAATCTCAGTGAAATAATGAGGACAGGAGCTGAGAAATTTGACGGTATTGGTGGAGGCCATAATGCTGCTGCTGGAGCAAAAATAACTAAAGACAAATTGGATGAATTTCTTAACTATTTGGAAGTAAATGTCGTTAACGTGTCAAGTTCAGGTAGTTCTCAATAACATATCAAAAGAGAAAGCTGAAACTGTGAAAAAAGCCTTAGAGCCAGACAATGTAAATTTTCCAGAAGGATTGAGCCTTTATGTTGAAAATATTGATAATAAACTAGTTTTTAATTTTGAAAGTAAAAAGAATATGAAACAGCTTACAGGGACAGTTGATGAAGTGATGGAACATATCCAGGTTGCTCTAAGGGTGATTGAATAATGTTAGATCCTAAAATCATCAAAGAAAAATCACAAGTTATTCGAGAAATGCTCAAAGCAAGAGCAGTTGATTTTGATTTAGACACATTAATCGAGTCAGATCAAAAAAGACGTGAATTTATTCTCAAGACAGATGAATTACGAAAAAAGAAAAATCAAGTGGCATTAGAAATCGCTCAAAAGAAAAAGGCAGGTGAAGATGCTTCATCAATTTTGTCAGAAATGAAAAATGTTTCAGCAGACCTTGCAAAGTTAGAATCAGAGCAAGAAAGTGTTGAAAATACATATAGAAAATTGGCATTAACTATTCCAAATCTCGTGCATGAATCGGTTCCTGTTGGAACAGATGAAAGTGCAAACAAAGAAGTTAGAAAGTGGGGCGATATTCCAAATTTTGATTTTAAGATAAATGATCATATCGATATTTCAGAGAATTTAGATTTAGTTGACCTTGAAAGAGCTGCAAAAGTAGCAGGGGCCAGGTTCTATTATTTGAAAAATGATCTTGTTCGACTGAACCAATCATTGATTCATTATGGATTAGATTTTCTAGCAAAAAAAGAGTATTCTCTTGTTCAACCCCCATATATGATCAACAGAGAATCTATGGAAGGCGCAGTTATTGCAGATGATTTTGAAGAAGTAATCTACAAAGTTGAAGGCGAGGATCTATACATGATTGGAACATCTGAACATGCTATGGCAGCAATGAGATCTAAAGAAATCATAGAAGGAAAAGATTTGCCTTTAAGATATGCTGGTGTTAGTCCATGTTTTAGAAAAGAAGCAGGTGCTCATGGAAGAGATCAAAAAGGGATTTTCAGAGTACATCAATTTGATAAAATTGAACAATTTGTATTTTCAAGACCTGAAGATTCTTGGAAAGAACATGAAAAGATGCTATCAGTTGCTGAAGAATTTTACCAAAACCTGGAAATTCCACATAGAGTGATGTTGCTATCAAGTGGAGATATGGGAAAGGTTTCAGCAAAAACATATGATATTGAGGCCTGGATGGCAGGACAAAATGCCTACAGAGAAATTGTTTCATGCTCAAACTGTTTAGATTATCAAGCAAGAAGGTTGAAGATTAGATTTAGAGATAAAACTAATGAAGATACACAATATGTTCACACCCTGAATAGTACTTTGATTGCAACAACGAGAATTCTAGTATCAATTATGGAGAATTTTCAAACTAAAGATGGGCACATCAGAATTCCTAGTGTTTTACAGAGTTACATGGGAAATCAGAAAGAGATCTAGTGACATACCCTTATATTTTGGGTTCAAAGGTCGTTAATAATTGGCACGTAGAAAAGGTCGAGTAAAGGACAAGTGGAGAGAAAAACGCTGGGTTACAGTACATGCACCAGATTCATTTAACAATGTTCCAATTGCCTATGTTCCAATCACAGATGATGAAAACGCAGCAGGCAGAGTTTTAGAAGTTACACTATATGATATTCTAAAAGGAGATCCTTCACAACATCAGTACAAAATCTATTTCCAAATTAACAAAGTTGAAGGTGACAAGGCAACAACAATTTTCAAAAGATACGAGTATTCAAAAGAATTTTTGCGTAGTTTAGTAAGACGTGGTTCATCAAAAATTAATTTCATTATAGATATCAAAACAAAAGATGGCTATATCTTTAGAATCAAATTACTTGCTCTAACACATAGACAACTTAACACATCAAGACAGCATGCACTTAGATTAATTGCAAGAGATGTCATTAACAAAACAATCCCAGAAATGACAATTGATCAATTTGTTCAAGCAACATGTTATAGTAAAATTAATTCAGATATCATGGCTGCATTCAAGAAAGTAATTAGAGTAAGACATGTAGGTCTAGAGAAAGTAAAACTCATCAGAACTGCAGACAAAGAAACAAAATTACTAGAAGCATAATCAAAAGAATTATTCTTTTACAATAATGGTTCATAAGATTGAGATCACAATTGATGTTATTGTTCATGCAACAGAGGACATGGCAAAGATATTCCAGTCTTTTGAGGATGTTTTAGAAATTACAGAAAAGGATTTCACAATTGAAAATACTGAAGGGCATTATGAAAATCCAATAATTTTGCTTAATGCAAAAATTGTAAAAAAACAGGCTCAAAATTTCATGAGTAAATTACTTGAATTACTGCCAGCAGACCAGGTAAATGAATTGATTGATGAAATTGAAGAAAGAACTGTAGATTCTAGATTTCATATGAGATTAGACAAACAGGAATTAATCAAAGGAAATTTGATAGTTAGAGAAAAAGATACTATAAAATTAAAAATTCACACGCCAATCTACAACAAGAGAGATACGGTGAAAATATTTACAGAAATTTTGAAAATTGCCAACTAGATTAAATAGGAATAAAACAACTATACAATTTGGGAATGAGGAAATAACAGCCGCTCCAGTCTGAGCGAAAGCTTTGAAGACGCCGCGACGAACCGACCCCTTTTATCGATCAATAGTTTTTTCATGGTGATTTTCTAGTCCATTTCATGGTATTATTTTAAATACGGATAGACAAACCTCAATATCGTGTCAGATTATGATGTTATAATCGCAGGAGGAGGTCTTGCAGGAACTATTACAGCACAAGCAATTTCACATTATTCAAATCAAAACGTAAA
>DATHYS010000089.1:0-3431 GCA_035458995.1 Candidatus Nitrosopumilus sp. | reverse complement strand
GAGAGCTTGAAAATGAATAAAAAAATTAATTTAAATTCCTTAGTTTTAGATGCTCATTTTCAAATTTATCATTTAAGTAATGAACTTGAAAAACAGTTTAATATTTTTTATTTGATAAATGATGCTGAGAAGTTAAAATGAATACTAAAGAAAAGGAATTAGTTAAGGAAGCTTTTGAAATAGCTCATAAAGAAAATCATAGTTATACTTATGATGAAGCTAACAAATACGATCCATTAATTTCAACTCTGTATAGTCTAATGTATGATGATTTTACAATAGATGATAAAGGATTTAAAATTGAGTGATTTTATAGAGTCACCCGATTTTATGAGAGCTGATGTTATCAAAGGATTAAGAGCAAATTTAACAAAACTCCAAAAAGTTAGATCAGGATATACAAAATTTGGTAATAATATCCAATACATAAAGCTCTTAGTTGATGCTGAAAAAATGATCATAAATGAGATTAATTTCCATGAGGGTAAAAATTGAGACATAAGTTAATAGAAAATTTGGCCAATTTGTTAATTGATGCTGAGTATTTTTCTCAAAATGGTAATTATGAAAAATCATTAAGTCTTAAGCGTAAATTCTCAGAAATATCTGAAAAATCAAACTTGACTGATGCTGAGTATTTTGAGCTGAATGAGAAATATTTGAATTTTGAGAGTAGTAATTGACTGCAAAGGTTCCAGACATAGATTTATGTGAAATATGTAATTCTGAAATAAAATATTGGAAAAAAGGAGATAGAATTTTCTTTAAATGTCCTAATGGATGCGACTTTGACTGATAACTGTACAGACTATGAATTAATTACAGTTGAAAAACATACGACTCCAGAGCAAATAAGAAAAAAATATCTCAGGATGAATTTAGATCCTTTAGATAAGGCTTTAGAAAAAAGGGATGCTCATTATGTGAGAAAATATTACAATGGGTTCAATTTAAGAAAAAGAAAAACTTAAATTTTTTCTCTTTTATTTTTCTGTACAGTATGGACTGCTCTAATATGACCATTGAGCAAATAGAGACTATAGAAATTATTGAATGGAATTTAGATAATTATTATAGAGATTTTTATATTGAATATCCAGAAAATCAATTTGATCTTTTATTCTTAGATATTCAGGATGTAAAATTAAGACAAAACGGTAAAACTCCAAAACAATATAATTAATTTTTTTTACAAAAATTTCTAAAAATATGACTGGAGTGGAAACACTGGCCTTTATAAATAAATTAAATCTTTATATTCTAATGAATCATAAATGAATCATGCAAAAAGAATCAAAAATGGTAGAATTACCACCAATGGGATCTTTTGAGGATGCTTTTTTAAAAGCCTTTAAAGAATCTAAATCAGATTCATACGAATCTGTACAAGAAAGGGAATTATCAGCTAGTGATCAAGAGTATGATGATTTTCAAGGAGATTTTTAAAAATGCCTGTACAAGAAATAGTATTAACGATTAAAAAAAATGGAGAATGGTATAACTTTGAATTAATACCACAAGGATATATCAAAATCTGTAATTTAGCGTGTGGTTCAGATAAAAAAGCAATTAAACAAGCTGAAAAAATCTGTACAATAAAAGCAAAGTTTGAGATAGTTGAAAATTGAAAGTCACAAATATTACTGAAATAGAGACAAATAGAATTTTTAGATTAGAGACAGAGAGAGATTATTTCTTTGTGCAAATTCCTAAAGACTTTTTGTCAATGACTCCTAATCAGTTATGGTTATTGGAACATCAAATAACTGCTTTTGGTCATGGAATGGATTTAAATAATTGCCATATTCTATCAACAAAAGATGTAAAACCTTACAGATATCCTAATGAACGTAAATGGGATAGATGGGTAAGGGTTGATCCAAGTGTACAAGAAAATAATCTTAGAGAATTATTATCTTGGTATTGTGATTATAAGGATGAATGGAATAATGGCCAAGAATACGACTGTCATCCAAAAAACTTTGATGAATTTTTGAATCAAGAGAAAAAATCATCATGGTCAAACAGACTTTTGATATTTTTCATGATAGTATTATTACAAGATATTAATTGTGAAAATGTTAGAAAGGTTAAGAAAGTCATTGAGGTTAAGAACTAATGGCTACTAGATCACATATTCGATTTACTCAAAACGGTAAATCTGTACAGTTGTTCAAATTCCATGATGGAAATCCAGCTTATATGCTTGAACATTTTGCTGATTTTTTCAAACTATGTAGGAATTTTGACATTGATGAAATTGTGCCAAGCTTCATAACATACACAAAGATTTTACATTATGAGGATAAGACAATAAAGGAATTTCTAAATTCTGAATGGCATGATCTTAATCTTGAAGTGTATCTTACTGAGGTTAGTGATGATTTGCCCAGAGACATTGAATGGTTTTACAAAGTAAATTTAGATGCAAAAACCATTGAGGATGTGTACAGTGAAAAAACATACCCACTTGAAAAATTAGCTGAGGTAATAGCCTAATGACTAAAGAATTAGTAGGTTATTGTGGTGTGGATAGTGGATTGATCTGGATAGGTGATCCTTGCTATCTGAAAAGATCACAATTTACAAAAGATGAGGACTGGCCTGAATTTTGTGAATCGTTAAGAAGAATAGAATTACCAAGTGAAAATAATTTTGGAGTCTTGACAGATAACAGAATAGGTGATGGAGAATATCCTGTTTATGTACACAAAGATAAGGATGGTCGTGTTAGAAAAATGGAGATAGTCTTTTGACTTTAACAAACAGAGAAAGGGTATGAGTGCTAAAGAATTGGCTAAAGTCAAAAAGGATCTGAGAATAGCACAAAAAGAACTATTCGATATTGTCGGTTCCATAACGGTATTCCTGAACAAAAACGGTATGGCATTGGATGAAGTACATAGACTAATCCATGAGACAGTTGATGATTCGTTTGATCAGATGACTATTGCACTAGAAAGTGAGAAGTTAAAATGACTGATTGGAGACTTTGCTCTCATTCCAAATTCAATGTGGAATCTATGGATAACATGAGTTGTGATGAGTATATCTGTACAGTTATGATAAACTGTTTAGACTGTGAGAACAACGGATATTTTGTGTTTGACTCCTTTGAAAACGTACAAGAATATCACTGGCATAGTGATGAATGTATGGCTGAGTTTGAAGTTAGTTATGATCCAGCTCAGCAATATTGTAGGTGTGGAATAGAATAAATGTCTGAACAACTATATGACAAAATTGAATCCCTTACATGGGATATTATTTGTGCAAAAGCAGATGTGGACTTTGAGACAGATATATCCAAAAGGGAATTTGTTGATAAACTTGAAAAGGAATTGTTGGAGCTGTTGAGATGAATATTCTCAAAGTGATCTCATACATGATCAATCCATTCTGTACAGAGCAAATGTTAAATGAAATCTTGG
>DATHYS010000088.1:0-2527 GCA_035458995.1 Candidatus Nitrosopumilus sp. | reverse complement strand
GGATAACTTCTAAGACCGAACCATCGAAAGGGATGAGGTCCGGGAGGGAGCAATCCTAAGGTGGAGCATCCACGCTTCCTCGTCAACGTGGCGGATCTTGTATGCCTTGAAATGGGGCTATTCGTCTAGACTGGAGCCAGTAGATCTACTACCTTTATAATTAAAATCAAATTTTCAAATTCATGGAAGGGATTGTCTCATTTGGAAATAAACGAAGTTATGAAGACTTTAAGAAACAGATTCCTAGCCAAGTTTTACCATTATTTGATTCAATTAGAGAATTTTGTTTTTCATTAGGAGAAAAAGTAGTCGAAGATGTTAGAATGCACAGGGTAGTTTTTTGTAAATCAATGACATTTAGATGGTTTGTAGATGTTGAACCTGAAAGAGAAGGAGTAATTATAAAAATTCAAAAAAGCAGAAAAGAGCCAATACAAATTATTCAAATTAAAAAAGATCAAGAAATTTCTGAATATACTCAAATCATTAAAGATGCATTTGAGAAAATTCACTAGTATAATACATCAAATTTAGAAAATTCTGCAGCATATTTTTCATTGCGTATTTCTACATCTTCAACTCTTGCATTAGCAGGACCACCATGAGCCCATTCAACAAGTCTGCCTATATTTTCTTCATTCCCTTCTAAAACAGCTTCAACTCTACCATCTTGGAGATTTTTTACCCAACCAAAAACATCATTTTTCTTTGCCATAACTTTTAGAGATTGTCGGAAAAAAACACCTTGTACTTTTCCAGTTACAAAAAGTCTAACACGGTAATCTGACATTACAACAATAATTCATTGAGTTATTAATCAATTTTAGGTTAAAAGAGAAACTACTTTCTTTCTTTGATTCTAGCTCTACCAGTCTTTCTTGCTGCAATACTACCTACCTTTGCACCAGGAGGAGCATCTCTTGAGACTGTGGAACTCTGTCCAACGTGTTGATGACGACCACCACCGTGTGGGTGAACATATGCTGCTTGTGCAACACCTCTAACAATTGGATATTTCTTTCCTTTAGCTTTAAAACTACGCCACTTGTTACCTGCACTCATAAAGTGTCTTTCACTAGCACCACCGCCAGCAAGAGTACCAATCATGGCTCGATTTTTAGGATTAAGAGTGGTAAATTTTCCAGATGGTAGTTTAACAGTAACACCATCATCTCCATGAGAGAAAACTGTTGCATTAGTTCCTGCAGATTTTACAATAGCACCACCATCTCCAAAGTGTTTCTCAATATTACATACTACAGTACCATCAGGAATGTTTTGAACACTGATTACATTTCCTTTTTCTATTTCTGATTTTAATCCAAATTGTAAAGTTGTACCAACTGTAGTTCCAAGAACTGCAGGTACAAATGAAACAGAACCATCTTCAAATCTCACTTTGGCTAAAGGTGCTTCTCTACCACGTTCATGGACAAGATCAATTATTTGACCCTCATGTTGTTCGGCTAACGGAAAACGCGGATAATTGGCTTTTACTCCTACTTTACCAGTAGATGTAGATCTAAACTGATTGCCTCCACGGCCACGTCTACGAACTAATGGTCTCTTACCCATGTTGATCGTTTCCTCCCTAAAGAGAATTTTAAGCTTGTGGTATTCATCCTGTAAGTAATGGAAATTACCACAAAGGTATAAAAATTAGAATTGAGGCCATTGAGTATGAGTCAAAATGCTCTTTCTCTCAAAGTTCTTGAAGCATATACAAGAGATGTTGGAAGAGGAGTTGCAAGAATTGATTATGATTCAATGGACACATTAAATGCATCAACAGGTGATGTTATTGAAATTAAAGGTAAAAGAAGAACAGTAGCAAAATGTCTTCCACTTTATCCATCTGACGAAGGAAAAGGAATAATCAGGATTGATGGACTAGGAAGAAATAATTCAGGAATTGCAATTGGTGATACAATTTCTGTTAGAAAAATAAAGGCAGTAGCTGCAGAAAAAGTAGTAGTTGCACCATTAGAAGCAATTCCACCAATTGATGAAAGATATCTTGCTGATGCTTTAGAAAGTGTTCCTTTGATTAAAGGAGACAATGTTATGGTTCCATACTTTGGCGGGCGTTTAACTTTTCAAGTAATCGGAGTTAATCCAGCAGCTGATGCTGTTTTAGTAACTCAAAAAACTGTTTTCCATATTGCAGAAAAAGGAGAAACATTACGTGGAGTTCCACAAGTTACCTATGAAGACATTGGCGGAATTCAAAATGAGATTAAAAAAGTAAGAGAAATGATAGAGCTTCCATTAAGACATCCTGAAATTTTTGAAAAATTAGGAATTGAAGCTCCAAAAGGAGTATTGTTGTATGGACCACCAGGTACTGGTAAAACATTACTTGCAAAAGCAGTTGCAAATGAAAGTAATGCACATTTCATTAGTATTTCAGGTCCTGAAATAATGAGTAAGTTTTATGGTGAAAGTGAAGCTAGACTAAGAGAAATTTTCAAAGAGGCAAGAGAAAAGGCACCATCAATTATTTTTGTAGATGAAATAGACTCTATTG
>DATHYS010000087.1:0-7449 GCA_035458995.1 Candidatus Nitrosopumilus sp. | reverse complement strand
TGATGTAATCACCATCATAACTTGGATGAACTGTAGTGTTTACAGCATCTAGTGTAATTGTAACAGATTCAGAATTTCCTTTAAATGTAGCAGAACCGGATGTTAAAATGAGATTACCATTATCATCTGCCACACAATGTGCTGCAGTAATAACATGTTGTCTATCATTTGCCAAAGTTCCAGAACAACCAAATGTACCATCAGTTCTAGTCAGAGATAATTTTGCTACTCCGTCATGAGGATTACTTGAAGGAACTTCATGGTTAGAAGGATCATCAGGTGAGGTGTAAAGAGGTCGTGCATATGCTATAAGATTTTCACCTTCAATAACTCGAACATGAGATGGTGCTTGACTCTGTTCAGGGAGGTTTTCTGGTAGAAATGCTTCGCTGGATGAAACACTGATAGTAGAAGAAATCATGATAATTCCTAAAAATATAACTAGTACACGTATGTTCATTAGTAAATAATCATTATAAAATTTGCATTTAACCGTTACTCACAAGTTAAGCATCTATGAGAAACTAACAGATCCAAATCCTTCACGGTTTGTTCTGTTTGATGCCATGTTGTAATCGTATATGGTTTTAGAATAGTCCTTGAATTCGTCTTTCATTGGATCTAAACTATCTGCCAAGTAAAAGCCAGGACAGTCTCCTGTAAACTGGTAGGTGGCATGGACTCGAGCCTTTCCTTGCTCGTTTTCAAGCCAGCTTGCAAACGGATACAAATAGCACACTCCAGGTCTGTCTGGATGCATAGAGCAGCCTCCCTCACTATCTAAGAATCTACAGGAGATATGGGTTCCATCGTCAGCTTCTGTCTCATCAGTTTTTCTTTTTAGATTAATTGTAGTCATGGTAGTTAATTGCCCTGATGGGCCAGGTTCCTGATACGTTACAGTTAGCGTTTCATTTTTTACAAAGTCTGAAGGCTTTTTGTATTTGAGTCCCTTGCCAATGGTGATTAAATCATCAGAGGTTAATGGCAGTCTGCCTTGTCTGTCACAGCAGTTGTGACAGTCAGGCCAATAGCATTTCCACAAGATGTATTTTTTTTCAGAGTTTAGATAAGGAACATGAAATACAACGTCTTTTACTTTGATTGGATAGTCAGAGACATCAGTAATTTTTCCCAGCATGAAATTGCGCAATATCGGGTCAACATCCCAATCTTTTTGTAGTAAATCTAGTGATTCTTCAATTTCTTTTTGAGACAACTGATAAATTATAACATATGCTGCAGATGTTATTAATGTTGAGTGAAAAAGGAAAGTATGCCTCAGCTACTGAAAACAGAAGATTTGTTTGGGCAGAAATTGTTTGGCCATTAATTTTGGAAATCAATGATGTTTCATTTACTCTAAAACAATTTCAAAACAAAAGAGAACAAGTATGCAAGGAAAAAAATATTCCAATTTCAATTCCGTCAAGAGGATTAGCATCATTGTTACAAAAAGGAATTATTCTAAAAGAAGACAGCATCTATTCAATTCATTACAAGTTAATTCCTTACATGAGGTTACGAGCAGATTGTGATTATGCAACTGTAATTCATGAAGTCAGACTAAAATAATTACAACAAATGATTATATGCCAAATCATTAGGATTCATTTCAGTAGCCCGATAGTCTAGTGGTCAAGGATTCTGCCCTCTGGATCTCAAGAGTGGATAGGCGGGGACGGCAGTTCGAATCTGCCTCGGGCTACCTAAAAATTTCTAAAAACTATTATCGTGATGCTTGTGCGATTCTTTCTAACTCGTGTTTCTTCTTTACAGAAGGTGCTGCAGGATCATTTGCTGCGGCCATCATGAGTTGTTCTGCCATATGTTCCTCAATTGGTTTTGGATTTGAGAAGGTTGATTCTTTGATTGCATCTGCGATAAATTTCAAAGCTAAATCGACTCTTCTGATTGGAGCAACATCTACTGATACGTGATATACTGTACCACCGTAAACGATTCTAGTAGTGTCCTCATTAGGAGCAGAGAATTCTACTGCCCTAACCAAAACTTCAACTGGGTTTTGTCCAGTCTTTAGTGCAATAATATCAAAAGATGTTTTTACAGTGTTGAGTAGTTTTGTTTTCTTACCAGTCATTCTACCAGTGTTCTTTGCATATTTTTTACCAAAGTGCATTGTTTTGTTGATGAATCTTTCAACAATGTTAACATCTGCTTTGTTGAATCTCTTTAGTGCTGAACGTCCATAGGTGTATGGTAAGATTTGCTTTCTCAAAGAGATTGCAGTTTTTAATCCAGGATCTTTGATTTCAATATCAGACAAATCCCATTTTCTAAATAATAACAAGTTTTTAGTTTCTGCCATTTCTCTATCTCCTTGGTTTTTCCTTCTTACCGATTACTAGTTCGTGTAATGAAGTGCCGTTAACTTTGAAAACTTTGAATCTAACTCCAGGAATATCTCCCATTGCACCACCTTGTGTTGCACCCATACCTTGAATGTGTACTTCATCGTGTTCATCGATAAAGTTCATGGCACCGTCTCTTGGCAAGAATGCTGTGACAGTTTTTCCATTTTTGATTAATTGAACCCTAACACATTTTCGAATAGCAGAGTTTGGCTGTTTTGCAGCAATGCCGACTTTTTCTAAAACAATACCACGTGCTTGTGGGGCTCCTCCTAAAGGATCAGCCTTTTTATCAATACCGAGTTTTCTTCTTTTGAAAGTTGAGATTGCCCATCTCTGTTTTTTCTTTTTAGTTGTAAGAACTCTGCCTGCAAATAATCCAAGTGGTGATTTCCTCATTCCATTACATCTCCATTGCTGCCCTTTCAGGGCTGTTAATCAATACGCTGCTAATGTCAAAATATCGTTTTGCAAGTAGTCTTGCCTTCTCTGCATTTCTGCCTTCTCTTCCAACTACAATTCCTTTCTTTCTTGCATCTACCATAACTATTGCCTGTTTTGTCCCATCACTTCGTTTATTTATTTTTACTTCAGAAATCAGTTTGGAATTAAGCAAATTGGACAAAAATTTTGCTGGATCTTCATCGAATTCGACCAATTCGACATTTCTCTTAACAATATTTTGTAATGATTTGATATGGATGCCACCTTTGCCAATTGCAAGTCCCATTTTACCAGTATTAACTACAAAAATTACTCTATCTTGTTTTTCATCTTCGACACAATCTCTGGCTGTTGCACCAGTTACATTTTGGAAAAGAGACATCATTCTCATTTGATCTGTTGTTAGTTTGATTGATTGTGTCATAATAATTCCTATTTATCTCCGACAAAAAATGTCTCATTTAAACTTACATTCAAGAAATTACATTTAATCATTTTTTTCCTCAGCTTGTGTATCTTTTACAATTGATTTGATGCTAGCATCGTCGATGGATGTAAATGAAATTGTCGAAATTCTAAATTGTAAGCCACATAGTCTACCTAATGCGACTGATGTTCCTTGAAAGTTTACTAAAGGTATTTTTTCTTTTTTTGCATCTGATTCAATTTGCTCAATCATTTCTTTCTTTACGGATTGAGACAATACAATTAGCTTGGAATTTTTTATAGAGTTCAAAACTTGTTTGCTACCCATAGTTAACTTGTCCTCTTTACGGGCATCTTTCAATGATTTTTCAAGTATCTTACTCATGTGTTTTCCTTAAGACGATCCTCTTCTGAGGGCTTTATAGGTTTATTGAAAAATCAAGCGTGTGATATTAAAAAATTAGTTTAGAAAACCAAATAGTGACCCTAAAGCTGAAAATGCAACACCTACTTCATCAAAAAAGTTACCAGGTTTTTGTTTTGTAACATTAGTTTTTTCTGATAAAGTCGATTCAGAAGTAAAAGTTTTTTCAATTTTTGAGTCAGATGATTCGCCAGTTAAATCAGAAATTGATGACATTGTGATGTCAAGATTTTTTGCAGCTGTTAGATAATTTGGGTTATGATTCAAAACTTGTTTGTATAGTAAAATTGCATCATTGAGATATCCCAAATTTGCAAGGGCATTTGCTTTGTTGTTTTTTGCAGGAAGGAAATTTGGATCAATTTTGATTGCATAATCATAGAACACTATAGCCTCTGAAAAATAGCCTAATTTTCCTAAAGCAGAGCCTTTGTTTACAAGAATTTCAACGTCATTAGGATTCTCAATCAATGACTCGTTAAAGAAATTCAATGAACTATCAAATTTACACAGTCTGTATAATGCAGGCCCCATTCCATCATAATACGAAATAGTATCAGTGTAGGTACTTGAATCACATTTTAAATTAATTTGATTTAGTAATTTTCCCAGCTCTACATCTTCAACAGTTAGATTATTTTCTTTTTTTGTTTTAGTCGGAATTTTTTCTTTAATTGTTTCTGTTTCTTTGTTTTCAGATTCAATTATTTTTGTAGCAGGAATTTCTTTTGGAATATTTTTTGTTTCTTTGTTTTTATCAGATTCAGTTATTGTAGTTTTAATTATTTGAGAATCCTCATCAGGTTTAGAATTTTGTGAGTCATTACTTGGTTGTTCTTTAGGTTGTATACTTTCAACTTCTATTTCTTTTGGTTGCTCTTTAGGTGATGTTTTTTCTACTTGTACTTCTGATGTTTTTTCTACTTCAACTTCTGTTGTTTGTTCTATTTTTTCATCATCAGGTAAAGATTCAATTATTTTTTCTTCTACAGGTTCTTCAGCAATTTGTTTTTCTTTGGAGTAATCAAAGAATGATACAGCTTCTGATTCACCATAATGTGCTTTAACAGAGTATGTTCCATCAACTCTAAAGTTTACGCCGTCTTTTACATGAAAGCTTGTAGTAAATTCCAAGTTAGAATCAATTGTACCAAAATAAAACCCTGCAGGCATTCCAAATGGATCATAGATTCCTATCAATGCAGTTGGAGAATCCATTGCTGAAACTTTGCCGATGATTTTAATCACATCTTTGTCAGCGTATTGCTTTTGTTCTGTGTATAGTAGGAGAATTTCAGGAGAAGTATTTTCTTCAATTAGAATTTCAGGCTCTAGTCCTTCGATTACAAAATGATGATTTTCAGATGTTTGTCCATAGTCAAATTTTACCAAATACTGACCAGTTTTCTCATAAAATGGCGACTCTAGAGGTATTGTTTTTGAGAATTTTTGCTCAGATGTAATTTCTAAGTTATTTGCAGATAGGATTTTTCCATCTGGGTCATAGATACTCATTGCAATGACAGGCATTCCAAGTTGAATAATTTCACCTGAAATACTCAGAGAATCCCCAAGATCATAAATTTCCTTATCGAAACTTACAGTAAATGAATCAGCAAAGGCTTCAGTGAAGATAACAGGAGTAAAAACGGTTAACACTAAGGCAAGTCCGAAAACATATCCTAACACACGACTATGACTGTAATTTTCTATTTAACGCTCACGTAGAAATTATTCTTTTCACTGGACAGTAATCATTGTTGACATTAGTGGGGAGATAGCTGTAGGATCATTTACAGAACTCCAGACAAAAGTTTCAACTTGGTATGTTCCAGATTTTTTCGGAATCCAAGATTGTGAGACATCTAATTTTTGGTTAGGAGAAATTTCGCCTTGAACCCAAGAAAGAGATTCAACATAGTTTTGATCGTTTTTTACTTGAAAGAAATAAACGAATTTCTGTTTAAACTCTTGCTCATTTTTTATTTCTCCAACTATTTGCATCTGTGCGTTTTGTGTAAAAGATTCCAAAGGATTACCCAAGCTGCTTGAAAAAGTAATTGGGAAATTAGTAATTCTCTCAATTGGAGGAATTGACGAGTCAACTCTTGCAAGAGTTTGAATTTCCAAATTATCAGATATCGAGTATGGTTTTGGAAGGGTATAGTCATCATATTTGGCAAATATGTCATCTCCAGGGAGGGAATAAAGTCTATTTCCGCTAGAAGGAAGATTCTGAGATAAAGAAACTGTTGCTAAAAAGGCTCCAGAACTTTCAGATGTTTCAACTGCGTTAACTTCAATTCCTGCAACATCAGAATCTGAAAAAAGTTGTACAGTAATGTTGTCTAGTGATTCAGGATTGAGATTCATATCAACATCAATTATACGAACTGTTGCAGAGTTTTCCAAAAAGAAAAAGTCTTCAGCAAAATTGATTGTTCCAAGATTCCAGCTTACAGGTACTGATTCAACTAGAACAACTCCATCTGCAAATTCAAATGATATGGTTATAGCAGAATCTCTATCTGTTTGTAAAAATCCACTTGTAGGACCATTTCCAGTGGTTCTAGGAGTAGTATCAAAAATTCCATCCCCATCAGCATCATGAGGAAATCCAGTTAGAATTACCTCTGCAGTAAACACTCCAGAATTTACATCAGTTTCTGTAAATCGATATGGCTCTAAGGAATACTCTGATGTTGCAATTTTGATTGGGTGATCATCAGTATCCCCAATTGAATCTATTAGATGTCTATCAGCATTCCAGCTAGGAGCAATGATTGTCATTTTCACTTTATCAGTCCAAGAATAAACTGGCTTGTCAGTAAAAATCGGAGAGTAAGGGTTATCGTAATCTGGAGAAGCTTGTGCAAATGCAGGAAGTAGAATTAAAAACAAAAAAAGATGTATCATGCTGAAAATTAAAATTAATTAGATTTAATGTTTGACAGATAAAGTTCTAAGATTCGTCTTCTGGCAAAGATACTGCCAAAATATTATCCCCACGGAGTAGAATTTTTCCTAGTTTTTCATGTTTTTCTTCAGAAACATCTTCAGCATCTTCAAGGGTTAGATTCATGTGGATATCAAAATCTTTGAGTATGCCCTGAATAGTTTTGGTGTTTCTTAATCGAAGTAAGACAACTTTGTTTTTACTATTACTCATCAGTGTAGAAATTTCATCGGCCATTATTTACTCAGTTCCTATTTCTTCTTGCTTACTTGCATGTATAAGTCAACAGTACCACTTCCGATTGGGATGTTACTTCCAACAATTACGTTTTCAGTAATACCTCTGAGTTGTTCAATTTCACCGCCAAGTGCAGCATGTGCAATTGTTGGGACTGTAATTTCGAATGCGGCTCTTGCAAGTACACTGTCTTTGGTACCTGCAATTCCGTGTCTACCAATTTGTTGCATGTAACCTCTAGAGCACATCAAATCAGATACTAACATGATGTATCTATTGTCAACTTCTAATCCTTGGTCACCTAGAGTATGATTAAGTTCATCAATCAATGAATTTCTTGCAGCCTCAATTCCCAAGGTTCCTGCAATCTCAAAGACGTTGTTTGTTCTGACATTCTTTTTGTCAATTCCTTTAACTTCTAGTACTTTGGCAATGTTTGAACCAGTTGTCTGGATAACCCATTCATCATCTTTTTGAACCAAGGTAACTCGTTCAATGTCTGGAACTCCTTTAACGGTAGTATTGAGAACTTTGTTTCTAATTGCGATTGCAGTTGCAGTATCAGCTTCTTCAACTAAATTCAAAGTGAT
>DATHYS010000086.1:0-2147 GCA_035458995.1 Candidatus Nitrosopumilus sp. | reverse complement strand
CTCTCTTGTAAATTTGAAAGAACCCTTTTTCTTTGTTATATTGTTTTCAATTTCTTCAATAATTGGTTTTAGTAATTTTTCAGCAGATTTGAAATCTTCAGAAGTAATTGATAGTCGATATTTTGGTGCTCCTAAATATGTTATATCTATCGTAGAATCTTTTTTGATTACATCCAATAGTGTTTTTTTAATTATTTCAACCCCTTCTGATTTACTATTGGTAATTTCCATAATTCCTCTGATTTCTACTGAAGGAAGTTTAATTTTTGAGCAAATATCTTCAATTACAGTTGCAGTTTTTTTAGCAATTTTTAGTTCTTTTACTGATTCTATACCATTTCTTCCAATAGATATGAAAGCATCATAAACTGAATCAAATTTTGAATAAATACTATCTTCTAATTTTTCTATTTCTTCATCAGATAATTTAGCTTTTTCTTGAACATTCTGTAATAGTGTTTTACCTTTTTCAAACTTTTTGACTTCTTTTAGTTTCTGTTTTTTCTGATCTTTTGAAACTTGTTTTAATGAAAGATCTATATCTCCACGCTGAGCGTTTACTTTTTTTACAAGAAGAACTTTTTTCTCTCCATCCCTAACAAATCTATTAACTGATCTAATCCATCCTGGAGCAATTTCTGAAATGTGCAAAAATCCTTGAATATCATCATATTCATCTAATGTAACATATGCCCCATGGTCCATTACCTTGGTTACCGTTGCAAGAACAATTTCTCCTTGTTCAGGCATTTCTTGAATTTCAGTAGACATTTCTTCTAAAACTCTGTTATGCGTAAATTAATGTTTGCTGGTTAGAAATCAATACCTTTCTTTGCCTTGATTCCCTTTTGAAATGGATGTTTAATTTCCTTCATTTCAGTAACTAAATCAGCTATTTCTATGATTTCATTTTTTGCATAATTCCCTGTTAGAACCAAATTGACTTCTTTTGGTTTTGATTTGATAATATTTAGAACATCATTAACTGAAATTAAATTAAGATTTACTGCATAGTTAATCTCATCTAAAATTACAATATCATAATTTCCAGATTGAATTTTTTCATTACTGATTCTAATTGCTTCTTTAGCTACTTTTTCATGATCTTCTTTTGGACTTTTATCATCTATTATTCCAACAAAACCTTTACCGATTGCAACCATTTCAAACTCTGGCTCAAGTCTCTTTGATGAATCCATTTCACCATAATGCCATGAACCTTTGATAAATTGAATCATACATGTTTTCTTTTCATAACCTGTTGCACGTAAAGCAATCCCCAATGCTGCAGTTGTTTTTCCCTTTCCCTTTCCAGTATAAACAATAGTTAAACCATCTTTTTCCATAAATTGTATTCAACGAATCTTAGTAAAAACATTGAGGATAAGCCAAAATCTATCAATTTAAATAAAAAATGATTATAGTCATGCAAATTGAGAATTCCTAGAATTGTAATTGCAGGTGCTACTAGTGGAGTTGGTAAGACATCCATCACATGTTCAATAATTTATGCCCTTCAAAAACGAGGTTTTTCTGTTCAACCATTCAAAGTTGGACCTGATTATATCGATCCAGGCTATCTATCAACCATTTCAAAACATGACACATACAACTTGGATGCTTGGTTGATGGGTGAAAAACAACTTTTGAATAGTTTTGTTTCAAATTCAAAATCTAATGTATCTGTAATAGAAGGTGTTATGGGATATTATGACGGATTTGGTGGAGATTCAAATTTTGCTAGTACTCATCATGTTGCATCACTGACAAAATCTCCAGTGATCTTGGTATTAGATGCAAGTAAGACTTCACGTTCTATTGCTGCAACTGCACTAGGATTCATAAAATTTCATAGAAATTCTCGTATTGTTGGAATCATTCTAAACAAAATAGGAAGTAAAAAGCATGAATTACTATGCAGAAATGCTCTAGAAAAAACTAAAATTCCCATTATTGGTGTGATCCCAAAAAATTCTTCACTTAACATGCCATCAAGGCATCTTGGATTAATTTCTACAATGGAAAGCAAGACTCTTAAAAAACAGATTGAAAAAATCTCAAAAATTATTTCAGATTATTTAGATATTAATCAAATTATCAAAATCACAAAAAATTCTGGTCAACTTGATAAAAAATCAAAACCTGTA
>DATHYS010000085.1:0-2971 GCA_035458995.1 Candidatus Nitrosopumilus sp. | reverse complement strand
TCTAACATCTGTATTTGTCCAATACTAAATGATTCATTGGCAGAAACTTCAAATCCGCCTTTAATTCGTGCAACTTTAGCTCCCTTTGATGCTGCAGCTATTACAGATGGTTCTTCTATAACCATTGGAACAATGTAATCTTTACCATTTATCTTGAAATTTGTTGCAATTCCTAACGGTAGTGAGAATGTTCCAATAGCATTTTCTACCATTTTATCAGCTTTATCAAAAGAAATTCCTCCATTATCTTTTTGTAAAATATCTAATTCTTCCTCTGAAAGATTTGCAAAGTTTGCAACAATGTCTAATCTATCTTTTCTAGATTTTTCAAAAAATTTAGAAATTGACGAGTCTGGCATTTTATTTTAATATCCTCAATAGTTTATCATCCATACTGTCTGGAAAACCTTTTCCATCAGTATTTGAAGTAATCACATAAAGACTTCCATCTTGACCTTGGACCACATCACGTACACGTCCTATGCCACTAAGAATTGATTTTTGTGAACTCAATCCCTCTTCAAAATCTAATTGATACAGATTTGCAGCCCTCATAGATGCCATGATAAAGGATGATTCAAAATCCAATGCATCTCCAGAATAAAACAAAATGCCGCCAGGCTCTATACTTGGATCATAGCAGAGAATGGCATCCTCAAAATCTTCATTGTCAGAACACTGTTGTTCAGGCCATCCATAGTTTTTTCCTGCTTGAATTAGATTAATTTCATCATTTTTTTCTGGCCCAAATTCTGCTACAAACAAATTTCCGTTATTATCCCAAGTCATTCCTTGTGGATTTCTATGTCCCAATGAATAAACTGGGGAATTAGGAAACGGATTGTCATCAGGAATTGAACCATCATCATTTAATCTTAAAATTTTTCCAGACAAAGAGTTAAGATCTTGTGGAAGATGAGACGCATCAGAAACAGTACCAGTACCTATATACAATTTTTCATCAGGTCCAAATTTAATAAAACCACCATTTGTAAACGAAGAACCAGGAATTTTATCTAAGATTGTTTCTGCATCTACTAATTTATTTTCATATTCAGTAATTCTTAAAATTTTATTCCACAAATTTCCATCTTCATCATATGTCAAAAATACATAGAGATAATGATTGTTTGAAAAATTTGGATGTAATGCAATTCCTAACAATCCACCATCAAAAACATCAGCAGTACGTAATGTTGCCAATGGTGAGTCTAACAAAGTATTATTCTGAATTACTCTGATCATTCCATCTTTTTCAGTAACAAAAATACGATCATCAGAAACAGCAATGGCACGGGGTTTTTCAAGTTTTTCAGCTAAAATGGTTACAAAATCAATTTTAGAATTTGAGTTTGGTTCAGGTAATGGAATTGGATTAGTTGGAGATGTTAGAACTAGGGCAGAAAATACAATAGCTATAACGATTGCAGCGATTTGTATTTTTTTATCCATGAAAAAACAATCTTTCCAATTCCTATTAATTACTTTCAAGAATTTAATAAAGCGTATATACGGCTCAACTTCATTTATGATCAGCGGGGTGGGGAAGCCAGGTCATCCCGGCGGGCTCATAACCCGCAGTTCAGTAGTTCAAATCTACTCCCCGCTACTTTTCATACACACAAAACCATGAAAGAGAATTATCAAATTTTGTAGGTTTGTTTATAGTTCCAATTCTTTGCTGAGGTCTACTAAGATGCCTATGAGCAGATATTTCAGGAAGATACAGTTGATTTTTTAATTTTCTTGAATTTTTAATGGTAATTTTTTTTGAAGCTTTTGCTCCACATCTAATGCACTGAAAACCTTGATCCACACCTTTAGATTTCATTTTTTTATTGCATTTTTTACATTCAGGGTTTGATAAAGAAGTACTCTTTACGAGAGAAATGACGTCAAGGAATTCCAGATTAATAATTCGAGGGAAATTTTTTGAAGCTTTTCTAACTCCACCTCCTACACATATTTTGTCTCCTTTTAACAAATTTGATGCAATACTAGTTATTCCAGTTGGTTTGTAAACAGCACACCAATATTCATGATTTTTAGAAATAATTTTAAAAAATACATGACCGCCTTTTAGAATTTTTGGAACATTAGATACAATTCCAGTAATCTTTCCAGATGCATATGGCTTCATATTTTCAAAATTTAATTCATTTTTCAAATGATCACCAGTTCCCTGATTTGATTTGAAGATCATGTAACCATCTAATTTTTCAGTTGTTTTTAGAATTTTTGTAGCATAAACTAAAGAATCTACATTTTCACCTCGAACTCCATAAAAAACAGGATCAGGTCCATGGGGAGTGATCAAAACTCGTCCTTTCTTAGTATCAAAGCTGTTAAACGTATTAGGAGAAGTTTTTTCTTGCATATCTTTTACGCTTTGAGTGGAAATTTTTCTTTCCTTACCAAATTTTGGTTTTTTACGATAACTCAAAAGTTCCAATGTATGATCGTCAAAGTCATATCCAATAGCACCAATAGCACCAATCAATCCCTGACCATTGCCTTGATAGTGAATTTCAAGATTATTTTTTTTAGCAAATTTTTTTGCATTATTTCGATTAATGAGTTGCCATAAAGCCAGTTTACTAAATTTAGTAAATTCAGAGGGAATAGAATCACTTTCAAAAAATACTAGTCCAGGATTTGCACCATTTTTTGTATCAGAATATTTTGTTACTAATTTTTTAATTTGATTTTTTATTTTGGATGGATTTTTTGTTTTTACTTTAATAGAAACTGCTCCATTTCCTCTTGTTTTCCATGGAATATTTGGATTAAATCTAATCAAACGTGGGAAATCTAAAAACTCTGTTTTTTGTTTTTGAAGAAGATTAACAACTTTGTATGCAATAAACGTGGTACACATACCCTTAGGAGAATCAGTATCATCAAATCCAATATTGAGTATAGTTTCATTTTCCATAATTTACTTGGATAATCCCAACATTTTTAGTTGTTG
>DATHYS010000084.1:0-7211 GCA_035458995.1 Candidatus Nitrosopumilus sp. | reverse complement strand
GTACCTTTTACGGCAGGACGTCCGTTCTTTAGTGTAGTTTCTTTGGGATCTTTGATGTCCCTTTTTGCTCTGCATTTTACGCAATATGCTTGAACCATTATGAAATTTGTCAAACTTTGTGGTATTTAGGCAGAGGCTGTGAAAAATATTTCACTATAGGCTAGATGTGAGTAATTTTTTTTACTCATCAAAAAAGGAATTTTGTGGGTAATTTCAAAAATCGTACGGGTTTTTTATAAAAATATGAACAAGAATCTAGAAAAGCATATTTTTTCGAATATTTGTTTAAGGAAACAAGATTTTATCAAGTATTACCAATTATAAGCTCCTTATTACTAAAAAAACAAAATGGCGTCAAAAAAAGGAATAGCAATAACAGTGATTATCTTGGCAGCAATTACTGGTGGGAGTTTTATGTTATGGTTTATTCCTCAAGATGTTGAAACAACTTTTGTCGTATCTGATTATGAAAACTATTTGGATGGTGTAAAAAACATTCATGAAATTTTACAAGAATCAATTGATCTTGAATATCAAAATCTACGAGATGGAAAAATTTCACCACAAGAATACATTGCAGTAACTGAAGTCACATCATCTCAAGTAACTACACAGATTAGTGAATTTGTAACTTCAAAACCACCAGAGAAATGGCAAGCAAGTTATATCAACTACATGGATGCACTAAAATCATTTAATTCATACATTATAGAAACAAAGGTTCTAGCCAACATGATTGAAAATGAGAGCAGTGAAGAAGAAATGAATGAAACTTTGGAAAAAATAAACTTGTTAAAGGCAGAGTTTACAGAATTTGTTAAAATGTCTGATCAGTCAAGACCAGGCTAGCCTCAAAACCGAATTTTACTATTAACAGTAGTTGGAAATCGTTAAAAAGCAATTATGTAATTAAAATTAGAATGTCTCATCAAACAGGTAAAGTTGAAAAAGATGTTAACGCATCTACTGCCAACAAATTACTAGTGGTTTGTGTTGATAGAGATAATGATGTAGGTGAAAAAGCAGGTATTCAGACACCTGTGATTGGCAGAGATGCATGTATTGAGGCAGCTCAAAGATTAGCATTAGAAGATCCAGAAGATGCAGATTCAAATTCCATTTTTGCCGCAATTAAAACATATGAAGATTTGATCAGTAAAGGATACCAAGTAGAAGTTGTAACTATTGCAGGAGTTAAAAATAGGGGTGTTCAAGCAGATGAAAAAATTCTTAATGAAATAAAAAAAGTTTTAGAAAAATTTTCTGCAAATGGTGCAGTAATTGTATCAGATGGGGAAGATGATGAAAGTGTCATTCCAGTTATTCAAAATGTACTTCCAGTTGTTTCAGTACAACGAGTAGTAATGAAAGTAAGTAGAAGTGTAGAATATTCTTATGCAGTTTTTGGAAAATATCTAAAAATGCTTGCATATGATGCAAAATATTCAAAATTCTTTTTAGGAGTTCCAGGAATTCTTTTGTTAATAGGAGGAGTAGCTACTGTCTTTGGATATACTGCAGAAATATTTGCAGTGCTTGTAAGTATTTTAGGCGGAGCATTTTTGATTAGGGCATTTGATATTGATAGAGTATGGTCAAGTTGGTCAAAACCAACTCCGATGGGTTTTATCAGAATGTTTACAATGGTAGCAGGAGTTTTACTAATTCTTTCATCAATACCAGCTGGTGTTAGTGCAATTGATATAGAACTAGTTGAAGCAGATACACAATTCATTACAAAAATTACTAACAAAGTAATTGTTGGACAATTTGTATCCGGTGTATTACCAATTTTATGGATAGGAATGGGGGCAATATTTGCTGGAACATTACTAAGTAATTGGATTGGAGGAATTCCAAGACAGATTAGCGATATTTTAAGAATAATTGTTTTGGGTGCACTTTATCCAACAATATTCCAATTCACAAATATTATGATAAATGATGAACCCTCACTTACTTTGATTCCGCCATTACTTGGAGGCTTGGCAGCAACCCTGATTTCAGCCACGATTCTCTTTAAAAAATACAGAAAACACAAAGATCAAGAGATGATTTCAGACTAGATTCATTCTTCTATGAATCAATTAATTAAATTACTGAATAACACTGATATCTTCAATCATGTATGCATGATCAAGTGGTGATAAGGTATTAGCAAGATCAAAGATGTAGTTTTCCAATTATCAGGTCTCTATAAGATATATGGAAAAAGACTAGAGAGTGAGATTCAGAATGGAGACATTCCAAATCATGTGGCTTTAATTTTGGATGGTAATAGAAGATGGGCTAAAAGGCATCTATCAATGCCAAAAAAAGGACATTGGAAAGGTGCTGATGCAGTAGAAAATCTTCTGGATTGGTGTGAAGAATTCAATATCAAAATTGTTACTCTTTACGCACTTTCAGCAGAAAATCTAGATAGAGATGATGAAGAATTAGAATATCTCTATGAGTTAATTCGTCTAAGACTAGAGAAATTACTCAATGATCCTAGAATTCACAGAAGTAAGATGAGAGTAAAAGGAATTGGCAGAATTGAATTACTCCCAGAATCTATCAAAAAAGTCCTGAAACAATTAGATGATGCTACAAAGAATTATGATAATCATTTTCTAAATATTGCCCTTGCATATGGAGGTCAAAATGAACTAGTAGATGCAGTGAAAAAAATTGGAGAGAAAATCAAAGATGGTTCAATTGAGGTAAAAGACATTAACAAGAAAGAGATTGAATCAAATCTCTATACATCACATTTACCACAATCATCTCCAGACATGATACTGAGAACATCAGGAGAAAAAAGACTAAGTGGATTTCTAATGTGGCAAAGTGCATACAGTGAATTAGTGTTTATGGATATTTTTTGGCCCGAATTTAGAAAAATAGATTTAATGAGGGCAATTAGGACATATCAAGAGAGGAAAAGAAGATTAGGAAAATGATCGAAGAGACATCTGCAGGAATAGTATTGTTTAGAAAAGAAGAAACAGGAAATTTATTTTTACTATTACATTATCCTTCAGGCCATTGGGATTTTGTAAAGGGTAAAATGGAAAAGGGTGAATCAATTCATGAAACAGCTGTAAGGGAAACCCAAGAAGAAACAGGAATTACAGATGTTACATTTGTAGAAAATTTTGAGGAATGGATTGAATATAATTTTCAATATCAAGGAGAATTAGTTCATAAAAAGGTAGTATTCTTCTTGGCCGAAACTAAAGCAACAGATGTTAAAATTTCACATGAACATTTAGACTATGCATGGATGGATTATAACACAGCCATGGAAAAAACTACATTTGTTAATGCAAAGACTGTTTTAACAAAAGCTCAAATGTTACTTTCCAAAGCTTTGTAATTGTAATTCTTTTGCAGTATCTACAGGATTCTTAGAGTTCAGAATTGTTCTACCAACAATCAAATAATTAGTACCAGATGAAATTACTTCATTAGCACTGCCGCCTTGAGTTCCAACGCCAGGAGAAAAAATACTCAAATTTTTTCCTGCTTTTTTAGAACAAAATTTAATAATTTTTGGAAATGTTGCGCCTACAACAATTCCATCAACCTTTGCAGTAAGGGCCCAATTCAAAAATAGTTGGTACAATTGTTGTTTTTTTCCCATTTTGACTTCCATATCATATGATAATTTAGCCTCAGGGGCACTCATATGGCATAAAGTGATGACACCTTTTCCATTTTTGTGAGCAGATTTTACAAGATTCTTTAGACTATCAAGACCCATTATTGGATTTGCAATTACTGCGTCAAATCCCAAATTCCACAAATGTTCTGCAGTTACTCTATTTGTATTTCCAATATCATTGAGTTTGATATCTGCAATTGTTTGTAAGCCATACTTGTGAGCTGTTTTGTTAATTTTTAGAATTTCTTTTCCACTCAAAGGTAATAGTAAATGGAAATTTAGTTTGATTCCACACAAATAAGGATGTAATTGTTTGATATTTTCAATTGTTTTTGATTCTAAATTTTTGACAGACAAATCATAGTCATTGGCAAGAATGACTTTGCCATTAGTTTTTGAAATTTGTGAAAGTCTAGTTTTGAAGGTGGCCATAATCTACTAGGGGATGAGTGTCTTTTAATTTTATTATTTTGATATAGGAAAAACCATGTTCAGAAGGATTTTCTACGAACGCAGGTTGAGAGCTATTTGCAGTTGTAAATTTCAAAAAGGGTTTCTGCGGATCTGAATCAAGTACAACATGACAAAAATAGGATGTTCCTTCATCATTAAAATTCATGAAAACACCAATTAGCCATTTGTCATTATGAGGAAATAAGAATAAAGGAAATGGCATCTCTTCAATACCCCAAGTAAGTTTTGCCAGACTAGACATATCTTCTAGTTGAATTGGCTGATATCTATCCAAAGTGCCATTACCAGGTTTTAGTGTTTTAGGAAGTGATTTTATTCGTACAATTGGGGAATAGAGTTTGCTAGCATCAGAAGTTGTATCAACAATTTCAGATTCTTCTTTTCCTCCTTTCATTCCATAGCAAAGATAATGGCCATTATGTTCTAAATCAGTATAGTATACAATTGGTTTTTCTTTTAACACATCCATTTGGACAGATAGAATTTTTTTTCCATTATAGTCATGTAAAAAGGAAACACGTGGTGCACGCTCTAATGCACATACGAGCCTAGTAAATTCTAAAGTTGAATGAACTTGAATGTAACGTGGTAATTTATCAGTAGTTTGTAACTTGTCCACAGGGATTAGATGTTGGTTAACAAATTAAACTTATCCAAAAAAAAGGAGCCTAGTTTCTTCTGTCAATTACATCATTGACATTTGGACCTGTTCCAATTATTGTTACAGGCGTGTTTAATTCTTTTTCAATATTTGTTACGAATGCTTTTGCATCATCAGATAATTCATCGTATGAAGTTTTTCCAGCACAGTCGGTAAACAAAACATCTAATTTTGTAATTGAGATTTGTGTTGCACCATTAAGCATGATAGCACGCCTAGCTAAATCAAAATCAAAATCAGCTGCACGACGTTGACGACCAGTTACAGTTCCAAACTCGGACCAACCTTTCTTTTCAGCTTCTTCAAGTGAGAGTTCTTTATCAAGAGGTCCTGTGCCTACACGTGTAACATAAGATTTGAAGACGACAATTACTTCATCTACTTTGGTTGGACCAAGTCCAATATCAGCACAAATGCCAGAGGCAGTAACATCTTTTGAGGTTACAAATGGATAAGTTCCATGCCATAATGAAAGAAATGTACCTTGAGTTCCCTCTACTAAGACATTTTCATTTCTATCCAATGCAGAGTTTACTTCTTGTGGAACATCTACAATTAATGAAGATAAAGAATCAAAATCTTTTGCCAAATTTAAAACTCTCATAGCACGGTCAGCATTTGCAGGGCCTGTTCCTGAACCAGTACTTCCAATCTTTTCTTTGAGTTCACCTTTAGAATCTCTTGCAAGATGGGTCTCCTCAATAATTCCACAGTGTTTATCAATAAATGATCGTCCTGAAACTCCAAAATCCTCAATCTCTTTTTTCAAAACATCAGGATTAATTACCACACCAGGGCCAATCATTACTCTTGCGTCTTTGTTTAAGAATCCGCTTGGAAGCATTCGAACTTTGTAGACTTTGTCACCATCTTTTATCGTATGTCCTGCGTTGGGACCAGCACCACCACGAACTATGATTTTTGGATTATCCTTAATTGCCAAATAGGAGATGATCTTTCCTTTTCCTTCATCTCCAAAAAATCCACCAACAACAACAGTAGATGTCATGTTGTTAAATTTGAACTTGGTTTATTTAAGCTAAAGTGGTCTTGTATCATTTTATAACCGAGATAAAATTTTCTAGATCTATGGTTGGAGAAAATTTTGCTGGGAATATCATTGTTAACTTGGCAAATCTTCCAGACTTTCTCAGAAATCCAATTTTGAAAAAACGTATGATTGAATTCTTTTCATTAGCAAAACCGGATCAGGATGAAGTAATCAATAATGCATTAGAAGCAGGTCCAACAATTCCATTTCCTAATTTTGCAAAGCTTTTCAAAACATGGCTTAAAATTTTAGCATCACTTTCTGAAGAACAAAGAGAAGGATTGTTTTCAGCATACATTATAGAAATTTCACAAAATCCGCAAAAGTTGATCACCTTTAATTTAGATGGAATTTTAGAAATTTATCTTTCACTAGATGAAAATGAAAAGGAAATACTAGCAAATACAGTAAAAAGAATAATCAATAATTTAGATGAAGATAAAAAGAGAAGGGTGTTGTTAGTTATTCCAGAAAATGCCAAAAAACATTTGAAATTCTAGGCACCTGTAGGTTCATCAGGTTTTCTGTTATCTTCATTGGTATAATCAATTACTTCTCCTTCAGGAGATAATACACCTACGAAGATTTTTTCATGTTTTTTCAATAATTTTCTATGATCTAGCATTGACATGTCTAGCTTCATCTCATTCATGACCATAATTTGATATTCTTTCCATTCAGCCCAACATTTGTTACATGTTGGATACTTTGCAGCAACAATTCCAAGTTCTTCGCTATCAGGAATAGAATTCTTACATTTGGTACAAGTACGACTCATAAAAAATAGGAATAATGAACTCCTTTTATCTTTTTTTGAATGTAAAGTAATAATAATTATCAAGGAACTATGTGAGCATGAAGATTAAATGCCCAAAATGTAAAGAAGATGCAGATTTGGCAATGGATTATTCTGTTGTAAAATGTGGTTCTTGTGATTTGGATATGAGTTATGGAGAATATGTAAAATTTATCGCGCATAATGAATCAAAATATTCAGATATTTTAGGAGATTATGCAGGTAGTACTGAAGGCCAAACTTCAGGTTCATTAGATGAATGGGATTAACAAAATAGTGTAATCATTCATCAGATTAAAATAATTAGTTAATGATCTTTCTATTCATCATTGGAATTTTTATTAGAAAATATTCTTAATTTGGTAGGATTTTTGGTAGGACTTGCAATAGGAATTATGTCTTATATTGGATTTAGGAATACTGGAAGTCCAACTTTATTTAGATTAACAATTGCATTTTTTTCAATCAGTTTAGGATTTTTTGTCATATGGTCAGGATACATGGTAGAAGATCTTGTAACAAAGTCTGGTAGTATTGAAAGATGGATTCAGACTTTGGGAATTGCAATACAAACAGTAGG